>NZ_CP180551.1:0-302909 GCF_047778095.1 Neptuniibacter sp. QD48_11 | reverse complement strand
AACTCGCATGGTCAAATTAAACAATTCCCCTCTTCTATCAATGCAACAACGCCGCAAAGAAGACGATTCCGGCTACATTGTAGAAATTGTCCCTGTTGATAACTTCCCTAGCGGGGATAAAACTGAAGACGCGACATTAGTGAATTTAGCCATCGAAGCAGGTGTAAGAAAAGCGCCAACACAATATATGTGGGTTCACAAACGATTTAAAACACAGTTAAATGGCAAGGAAAGCCCTTATCAGAAATCCTCAAAGTAGTAGGACTATAGATGAAATTGCCTTTAAAGATCATTCTAGTTAATCGACTTGCCAAACTTTTCGGGGCATTGGTGAAAGGGCTTTCTATTATTTTTCATTTTTTATTTCCTAAGAAGCGCTTCACTATCCCAACTCAAAGCAATCCTTTAGTGAAAGCAAAGAAGGATACAAAGATTCCAAAAATAATCTGGCAGACTAACTACACAAACCGTGTAAGCTTACCTGTTTATTGTAATTACCTATTCAATCGTTTGATTTCACCTGATTTTGAATATCGTTATGTCAGCACAGAAGACCGCCTGACGTTTATCAAAGAAAATTCCTCAGCCGATATAGCAGAAGCTTATGAGAAGCTTACTGATGGCGCTGCTCAAGCCGACCTTTGGCGTATGATCACCCTAAACCATCACGGTGGTATATATATGGATATTGATGCTCATGCTGTTTGGCCAATATCTAAAATGATCAACGAGGAAGATGAGGAAGTGTTTCTTCTTAACAAAGAGCACTACACAAACTACTTCATTGCCAGCGCCCCTGAAAATCGTTTCTTAACCAAGACAATTGAAACTATTGTCAAAAACATTCAAGACAGAAACATTGGCCGTGGCGTCTATGATTTAACTGGCCCTGCTGCATTTAATAACGCAATCGGTGAAGAAAGCGTCAATCACAGGTATTACAAGATCACTTGTATTCAAGGCAGCTTTACCAATGAGCATTTCCAATATATCGATAAGCCGAGAGGAAAGTGGACTCATGCAAAGAAAGAAAACCTTCTTAAAGACTAACTTCGAACAAAAAAAAGCCAAAATCTAATACTTTCTCTGGAACAACTTCAATGAGCAAGCAAATTCTACAACTATGCCTATCACCCGATTTAGGAGGCCTTGAGCTTTATATGCAACGCTTAAGCAGCTATCTAAACAACGAAATAGGCATTCATGTGGCTGTTGCTCAAAATGGTAAGCTAGCTTCGTCTCTATCTGAAAATGTTGATCTGAAAATGTTGCAGCTACATAGACATGCATGGAAAAATATTTTCAAAAATGCAAAGCAATTAGCTACCTACATAGATACTAACAAGATAGATTTGATTCATTTACATTGGACGAAAGATCTCCCTGTAAGTGTGTTGGCTAAAAAGCTAAGTAAACGTAAGCCCAAGCTTGTACAAAGCCGTCATATGAATATGACGCGCTTCAAAAGTGACTTCTATCATCGCTGGCTCTACAAAAACCTTGATCTAATGATTGCTGTAACAAAGCAAGTTCAAGAACAAATTACTCAGTACATTCCTCAGGAGATAAGACCAGCAGTAAGAGTTTCTTATATCGGCGCTCCAACATACCAACCTCTGAATAAAACATCACAAGAGGCTCTAAAAGAGAAGTACCAGCTTACAGATAGTTTTGTCATAACCCTTGCAGGTCGTATTGAACCTGCTAAAGGCCAAGAACTGTTAATCGACGCATTACAAACGCTTAATAACCCCAATGTAAAAGTCATGTTTATTGGCAATCCAATGGATGATGGTTACCTGAAACAATTTAAAAAGCGGATTGCTGATAAAGAACTATCTTCACAAGTTGTTTTCACTGGTTTTGTAAGCAATGTTCAAGACCTCATGGCCATAAGCGACTGCGTTGTACTTGCAACTAATAAAGAAACATTTGGCATGGTCTTGGTAGAAGCAATGCATACTGGCACAGCTGTACTAGCCAGTAATAGTGGCGGACCTTTAGAAATAATCACCCCTGAACGAGATGGCTTATTGTTTGAAAGCCAGAATTCACATGATCTGTCGAATAAACTAGCTACTTATATCGAGGCTGAAGACCTTCGTAACAAATTTGCTGAATCAGGTCGACAGAAAGCATTATCCAAGTTTGACAGCCAACAACAATTTATAGAAGTTCTGAATTTACTAAACAACGTCACTAGATAAAAGTGATAGAGCTCTCAGACTAGACCTAAGCATGAGAAGAAATCGAAAATATGTCTACATCTCGACACCCTTTCATTTAAAATATACCTCATTGATATACCTGCTCATCGCTTTATAAGCTCTACTTTTGAGGCTTAAGAAATAAACCGCAGGTTAGTAGAAAGACTGTAATACCAATATAGAATCGAGAGTCAAATGGTAGCTAGCTTAAAAAACATGGACATTTTAGCCTTAGCTAGATATTACCTTACAGCTGCAACCTGCGGCTTGATTGTTTTTTCCGTCACCTTTCAGAATAGCTACAACATATTTTTCGCTCTAATTTTATTCTCATACATATTTTTTATCAGTCCAAAAGTGCGCCAAAATATACATCTAAGTTGTTTTGAGATAAGCCTTATCATCATCCTGAGCCTGTATATTGCAGCCTTCATTTTAGAGGTATTCTTATTTGGCGAAAAAGCTCGACTTCTCGATAAACCAGCAAAAGCTCTTTTACTCATACCGCTGATTCCTATTCTAAATGCCGTAAGATTAGAATATCGATATATAGTCACAGCATTCACTATAAGCTCTGTAGCACTTCTACTGATGGCTGGATACGAAATCTATATCCTTGACTACGACAGAGCTGGTCGTGACATTAACCCTATACAGTTTAGCGCTATTGCAATTAGCATTGCTTCCGTTGCTTTGGCTTTAGCCATTACAACAAGGAATACAAAAAAGGCCTTTCTAATTCCTCTGGTATGCCTAGCTGCAGGAGGTCTATGGGCAGGATTTCTGAGCCAAAGTAAAGGCAGCATCATCGCTATACCAATAATCCTATTTTTAATTGGCTGCCTATATTTATCCGAACTAAAGGTAAGCAAAATAAAAGCAGCCGTTTACGTTAGTTTATTAATAACACTTTCAACCACAGCACTTTATAACAGTTCCATTAAAGAACGTTTCCAAAAATCTATCGAAAACACATTAGCCTTTAATGAAGGTTCTAGAACAAATACATCTAGCGGCATTCGCTTAGGACAGTTGAAAATAGCATTAGAGGCGGGCCAACAGTCGCCGCTTTTAGGAATGGGGTATTCGGATTTTAATTCATATAAGGATCAACAAGTACTTGCAGGGCGATATGGACAAGAGTTACTTAAATTCGACAATTCCCATAATACTTACGTTAACTCATTTGCTCGCCGTGGATTGGTTGGATTACTTGCCGTAATTCTATTTTTAGGCTTCCCAATCTATTTAGGGATACAAACCTGGAAAAAAGCCCCTAAGGAAGTAGCCCCTTATGCTGTTGCTCTTTCTGCTTTTGGGTGCGTATTCTTTATTGCAAATATCACCCAAGAAGTAATCTTTCTAAATACAGGGATTATCATGTATACCGGATTATTGGTGATATTAACCAGTATGCTGGCAGAACGTATAAAAGCATGTGAATCGGATCCCTCCGGTGCACAGCTACCATCTAACCAATAATATAGATTGGACTGTCAGATATTCTGGCAGTTTCTTTATTCAATGTAGCAGCTGACTTATCCATTAAATACTTATTTTCAACGCTGATATTTTCTTGCTTTAGATACTCTAATAAAGGCAGCTCAACCTCGTTCCCCCAAAGCACAATCACATCTCTATTTGATTGAATGTTTTTACAAGCGAGCTTATATACCTCACCGTGTTTTTGGTATTGATGTACTTCTACATCCCCCAAAACGTCCAGCATGGTTTTGTAAACTAAAAAGGCTTCGCGCTTACGCAAACCTTCTCGGCTATCAACCAAACCATAACCAGGCGCGATAAGCTGATGCCAGTGGACAGATTCAACTCTCTGAGTAGCCATAGCCTGCAGATGGTAGCGAAGCAAAAAATTAGCATAATCGCTTTCACTTACACACTCAGTTTCACTGGTAGGTGCCCAAGGTGCCGTATTGGACAAAGGCCAATTTGCTTCTGTCAGCAGTAATTTACTGGACGTTTTAGGGCTTAATCTGGCGATACTGTGCAAGAGCGTAATTTTATTGAAGGTATCAAAAACCTTTATTTGCGGGTTCTCTGGTGCGCCACGTCTGTCTACATACAGAAGCGCTGCCACTTTATCGAACTTCAATCTAAAGCCATTAAACAGAGCTCTAATCAAGTAAGGATATTCAAAGTCGATAACTGAGGGGCCTAATAGCTTTAACCCCTGGAACTGCTGATCTCGGACCTTCTGCACCACCTGATAAAAATGTAGGTACTCTGCTACTGAGAAAAAGCCCCACTTGGAACGATTGATCGTGGTTCCGATTTGAAACTGCTTTACTAAAGGTGAGAAAACTTCAAAAACTCTGGCCATATCCTTAGCAAGTAGTTGATGATCACCAATATGCTGACGATCTTGCACTACCACTAAGAGAATTTCTTTCTCGCCAAACCCCGCCACAAACTGATAATACTCATCGATACGATCCATCTCCGACAGGAAAAATCGTACCTGTAAGCTTTTACAGCCCAGCTCCTCAACCAACGCATATTGCTCTTCCCCTTTGTCTAAATTGACACAAAGAGAAAAGAAATGCGCCGAAGACGGCTCCACTTTTCGATTAAAGAGCCAAGCGATCAGAGCTATAGGAAATACGATACAAGATGTCAAAAACGTAAGCAGGTAGTCTTTTAGGTGCTTACGCTTCATCCGCTTTTTATAAGCTCTGTCTGTGATGATTCGCGGTTGATCTGAATAGTGATCCCACGGATGTAGATCATCTTCAGAACCAGGTTTAGGCGCTGGCAAGACGCTCTCCTTCTAAACACATAGTTATGAAACCTGCCCAGTTAATTGAAGTAATTCTTCTTCAATTTCAGAGTACAGCTTGTCTGAATAATCTTGCGGGACAGTAAAGTTATGCTGGTTTTCCGGTTGATTGATCGAAGCCCATCGAGCCGGAGAAGCAACCTTTACATCACCGAAGAAGGATATGGTTTTAAGATTAGATCCAGCGGCTAAATGCATAGGGCCAGTTGAAGTACTGACAAACAAAGAGAAATTACTCAACAGCAGAGCAAAGTCATAAACGCTACCCTGCGATCGGTGCAAAACCGCCTGATCTCCAAGTGCAGCATCTGCTTCAGCAATTAAAGATTCATCATCAGGGCCGAAGGTAAACACGACCCTATGTTTGTTCTGCTTAATTACTGCTTGAGCTAGACGGATATAATCCTGCAGCGTTAGGTTTCCATCGGTACTCCCACCACTTCCCGGGTGAAAAGCAACGATGGGGCGGTCATTTTCTAACTGATATTGCGCATTAAATGCTTCCAAAGCCCGAATTGAATCAGCCTTAGCAAAACCAAACAAAGGCGCCTGTATACCTGTCTCGATTTGGTGATCGAAAGCTTTAAGAAGATCTAAGTTATAGGCAAACTCAGTTTTTTTCACCTGACTACGGCGCTGCTTAACTCGACAGTTAAACCAGATTTGAGCCAGTTTAGTCGCCGGTCCTATGCGCTTAGGAATGCCCGCTCGCCATAACAGAAAACCTAATTGTGAATCGATAAACGCAGAGATACTTACAGAGCACTTTGCTTTTTTTACCGCAGATAACGTAGCACCAAGATTATCAGACTGATACTCAATCACCTCATCAATATACGGTAACTGCTGCGCTAAACTGAGATTGATCTTAGACACTAAAGCAACCAAGCGCAGCTCTGGTCTAGCTGCCTTTAGGCATTGGAACATCGGCAGAGCAACAACAAAATCGCCAATCTTGTCGTGGCGAGTAATTAAGACACTAGTTGTCATTGGCGTTCTCTACCCTACCGCTATTGTCTTTAGCTGCTTTATTCAGCTC
Organism: Neptuniibacter sp. QD48_11; assembly: GCF_047778095.1. GTDB lineage: Bacteria > Pseudomonadota > Gammaproteobacteria > Pseudomonadales > Balneatricaceae > Neptuniibacter. Next base: position 296,866 of record NZ_CP180551.1, on the reverse strand, counting down.
ATACAGCTTCATATATTTATAAAAATTCGTCGCCATATGTGAAAAGGCGATAATCAATCCTGCAGACCCATCCATAAAACCACGCTTTAAAAAATAGGTTTTAAAGAAGGAGTAGATGCCATTCAAGCTAGCTTTAAGCGGTGAAGACTTCTTTATGCCTTGCTTATCTTCTGCAAAAAGAGAGGAGTACTTATCAAGCTTAACGATGAACTGAGAGATATTCTGATAAGGATAGTGACGAACGATACCTGCTAGATTTTCGACTTCGAAGCCATCGGTGACAACAAGCTCATGCACTTTACTACTATTAAAGTTGGTCTTGGTACGATCATACAGACGCACGATCACATCTTTGCCCCAACAATGCTTAACTTCACGCTCTTTGTAAAAGTTACTGCGTGTAATTGAATAGACCTTATCAGAGTCTAATGAGCGTTGTGCCAATGCGGAGATAAACTCATCTGCAAGCACTTCATCCGCATCCAATGACAATACCCAGTCATGCTTAGCATAACTAGCAGCACGCTGTTTCGTTTCACCAAAACCTAAAAATGGCCCTTCAACCAAATTCACATTCTCGAAGTTGGAAACTAGTGATTGTGTGCCATCATCCGATCCATTGTCATAGATCACCACATCGGTAAAACAGGCCAAAGCCTCCAAAACAGGAACAATAGTTTCTGCGCCATTTTTAACGATAATAACGCATGAGATATGGTCGATATTAGTCATTAACGGGCTTACCTTTTAAGCGCTTCTTGAAGTTCTTAAAGCGTTTATTCTTGTTAGAGAAGAGCTTTACCTGCTCTGCAAAATCCTCAGGAACAGTGCTATGTTGAGCGTACTCTTTTGCAATAACATCTAAATCTGCATCTCTCGCCCAGAGTTTTTCAAAACCCCGTGCTCGCATTTCGTCATCGAGCTCAAGTTGTAGCATGCGATTAACATCAACAATCTTAAACTCATAACCACCATCAGCGAGTTTTCGGATCAAGATATTACCCGGCGAATAATCTTTGTGGAAAAATCCAGCATCGTGCAGCGCTAAAGAGAACCTCGCAAATGCTTTAAACACTTCAGGTCGATCCGGAAAATCCAAGTCCAGTAAGGGCTCACGGATCGTAAAATCATACGCGTAATGCTCACTGATAAAATAACTATTAGAGATTAAGCCACCGTCAAAGTACTCAACATAGGCCACTGGTGTTGGCGTAAAGTCACCCAATAACAGAGAGTTCTGATAAGATTTTTCAGCTTTACTCGGTCTAAAGTAGGTATAGATACAGCGCCTTAATAAGTTAGGCACTTTGAAAGACTTCAAGACCAATGATTCATCTAAGCAATCAACTATCTTTAATTCATTCCGGGCTTTATGAATGGATGCATCACTGCTATCAAACAAAGCAGGCACATCTTTCAAAATAGAACTAAAGCGCTGACAATTTGGATTTACAACTGATTTCATAAGGTTAGATGTATCTCAATGGCCTAAACAGGATCAATACGCTACCGTTTAGGTTCAAAAGGCACAGAGCCTTTTCTACAATTTAAACAACGAATTTAGGCGCAGTTTAACATAAGCTGATTTATTCATATCATTGATTTACTCCTAAGATACATAGGGAGCCTGCGAACAAGCCCTATACAACTCAGGCTTACAGAGCAATTGAAGCACGAGGCAATGATTACAGGCATGCTGGTTGCTTGTCGAAAATCATTAACAAAGCGATTCAGTTGCTCCGTAAGCCCCGCAGGGTGGGATCTAAAACGACCATCTACTTTGTCAGCCAACTTGAAAAGGTCTAGACATTTCACTGCGCTGGCTTTCGCGTATCTGGTCGTTTTATAACCCACTGAGAAAGTATTAGGCTTATTCGTAGGCTCCCTAAGGAAAATGAAACTTTCCTATTTTATCTCTGTCCTAGAAGCTTCTGAATTTAAGTAGATATTATTGATGAAAAAGCTACCTCTACTCCTCGTTATCCTAAGTGCAATTGCGGCCTTCTTTATATTTGATCTGGCCCAATACTTAAATTTGGACTTTATCAAAAGTAATCAAACGAGCTTCGAACAGTATTACGCTGAGAATCCAATCAAGACAGTAGCGATTTTCTTTGGACTGTACGTGCTCGTTACAGGGCTTTCTTTGCCCGGTGCTGCTATTATGACGCTGATTGGCGGTGCACTATTTGGGCTCGTTACCGGCTTACTTATCATATCCTTTGCCAGTACCATCGGTGCAACCTTAGCTTTTCTATGTTCCCGCTTTCTATTTCGGGAAAGCATTCAAAACCGCTTTGGTAAGCAGTTACAGTCTTTCAATGCGGGTATGGAGAAAGAAGGTGCTTTCTACCTCTTTACCTTGAGATTAGTGCCGATCTTCCCCTTCTTTATGATCAATCTAGGTATGGGCCTAACCCCAATCAAGACCTGGACATTCTATTGGGTAAGCCAGGTAGGCATGCTGGCTGGGACTGCCGTTTATGTGAACGCAGGTACACAACTAGGTCAGTTAGAATCTCTCTCAGGCATTTTGTCTCCAGGGATCCTACTGTCATTTACTTTATTAGGTTTATTCCCACTGATTGCCAAGAAAGTGATCGATCTACTTAAAGCAAAGCAGGTTTATGCCGGTATTCAAAAGCCTTCTACATTCGACACTAATATCGTTGTTATAGGAGCTGGTTCTGCCGGACTAGTCACCTCTTACATTGCAGCAGCAGTAAAAGCCAAAGTCAGTTTGGTTGAAAAGCATAAGATGGGAGGCGACTGCCTAAATACCGGCTGTGTACCCTCAAAAGCTCTGATTCGTTCCGCTCGCTTTGTAGCGGATAGTAAACGTAGTCAGGAATACGGCATTGAGCACAGCGAGGTGAAGTTCAATTTCGCTGATGTTATGGAGCGAGTATCCAAAGTCGTTGAACAAGTGGAACCTCATGACTCGATTGAACGCTATACAGGATTAGGCGTCGATTGCGTAACTGGCAATGCAACCATTCTTAATCCCTATGAAGTGGTCGTAAATGGAGAGATCATTACGACCAAGAATATTGTCATTGCTACAGGCGCTAGACCACGTATCCCAGCGATCAAAAACATAGAAGCCATGCAGCCACTGACCTCAGATAACCTTTGGCAGATACGCGAATTACCGAAACGACTGTTAGTGCTCGGCGGCGGCCCAATAGGCTGCGAATTAAGTCAATGTTTTGCTCGTTTTGGTTCTGAAGTGAGCATCGTTTTACGTGGCGATCACATTATGCCCAAAGAGGACAAAGACATCTCTGACTGGGTTAGTCAGCGCTTTGATCAGGAAGGCATCAATGTATTAGGCAATCGCAAAATGTTGGAGTTTGTAGAACGAGAGGGAAGCAAGTACCTTGTTTGCGAATATAAAGGCCAGATGGAAGAGATCCCCTTCGATCAGCTATTGGTAGCGACAGGGCGACAAGCTAATGTGAACGGCTTTGGCTTAGAAAATTTAGACATACAAACCAAAGCTGACGGAACTCTAGAAGTAAACGAGTACTTACAAACAAAATACCCGAATATCTATGCTTGTGGTGATGTAGCAGGTCCGTACCAGTTCACGCACGCTGCAGCTCATCAAGCTTGGTATGCAGCAGTAAATGCTCTGTTCGGTCGGTTCAAGAAGTTTAAAGTGGACTACTCGGTAATCCCCGCTGCAACTTTCACCGATCCAGAAGTCGCACGTGTGGGTTTGAACGAGTTAGAAGCTAAAGAACAGAATATCGCTTACGAAGTCACCAGCTTTGATCTTGAAGAATTAGATAGAGCAATAGCAGACAGTGACAATCACGGTAAGGTTAAGGTACTAACGGTACCGGGCAAAGATAAAATTCTTGGGGCTACCATCGTGGGGCCTCATGCGGGCGAACTTATCACCGAATTTGTCACCGCCATGAAGCATGGCTTAGGCTTTAACAAAATCCTAGGTACCATTCATATTTATCCAACCATGAGCGAAGCTAACAAGTACGCTGCAGGTGAATGGAAGCGAGCCAACGCTCCGCAAAAATTACTGGACTGGGTAGCTAAATTCCACCGCTGGGAACGCGGTCAAAAGTAACGCTGTTTTACTAATTTGATAAACTCAGGCCAAGCCTGTTTTAACCATAACCTCTGATAAAGGCAGGTTATTTTAAACCAGCCTTTATCTTCATATTTTCGCGCACTGGTAGATAAAGGAACTGCACAACATTTCAGTTTTATGCCTTGCTGACGCACATACCAAACGAACAAGTGATCTTCGCCATAAGCGGCAGCCTCTGGATACCCTCCTACCTGTTCAAATAAGGGCTTTGAGATTAAAAACCCCTGATCGCCAAAGGGCACCCCTAAAAGCCGTGACCTTAGGTTTGCACCAAGCGCATTGATAGACATAGTAGAAGGCCCATCAGAAATAAAAGCCAGTGAACAATAATGCAGACGTTCAGGATAACGCTTTAGATTACCCAATAAGTTGGAAACTAAGCCGCTTTCGAATCGACTATCTAAGTGAAGAAACCAAAGATACTGCCCCCCAGCCTCTTTTGCTCCGCGGTTCATCTGTATGGCTCGACCAGGCTCAGTACAAAACCACTTTACCGAAAAATTTGATAGAGAAGTGCAACTCTGAGCTAATCCCAGTTGCTCTTGTTTACAAACAACAAAAATCAACTCAGCGCCGTCAGGAAGGTGTTGTAAGTCGTGCAACAATCCCTGCGGGACCTCTGTTTCTATAGGCCCCACAGGAATAATGACGGAGAGGAAAGGCTTAGGCACTCAGCAGTTCCAACAGCTCTTTCTGGGATTGGTTCAAGCTGTCGCGCGGCGTTAATACAGCAGATGCCAAACTGCTTCGACTAGCACACTCAAACGCTTCTTCTGGGCTATTAATAAAGGCGGCGAGAACTGCCTTTGCTTTTTCTAAACTTGCACCATAACGGGCAATCACCTGCTCCACACTGACATGATGCGCAGGATCATCCATCCAGCAATCATAATCGGTCGCTATAGCGATAGTGCAATAACTGATCTGCGCTTCTTTTGCTAAAAAAACCTCTGGCACATTGGTCATCCCAACTAAGTCACAACCCGCAGCGCCTCGCAAGAAGAAGCTTTCGGCTCTAGTACCTAATCGCGGCCCATCTACACAGCCATAAGTTTTATTTCGATGCAGGGAAATACCTACCGATTCACCCGCTTTTTCCAGCGCATCAGCTAGAGGTTTTGAGGTGGGCTCGGCAGTGGAAACATGGGCTGCTAAACCATTTCCAAAAAAGCTCTTCTCGCGATTACCTTTTACAAAATCAAAGTACTGATCCGGCAACGATAGATCACCCGGCTTTATCTCTTCTTGCAAACTGCCGACAGCAGATAAACCGATTACCTGCGTCACACCAAGCTTCTTTAGAGCCCAGATATTTGCACGATAATTTACTTCCGAGGGCAGTAACTCATGACGACGACCGTGACGTGGTAAAAAAAACAGATCTCTTTCACCCATCCGGCCTTGCAGAATAGGGGCCGAAGGGGAACCGAAAGGCGTCTCTATCTCATGCTCCCCCATAACTTCTAGCCCTTCTAACTGATATATACCTGTACCACCAATGATTCCTAACACACTCGCTCCTTATCCTTCACTACAAGACGCACCGTAAGCAAAACAGCTATAACAGCGATGATGCTTCATGCTTACTCGGTGCTCTAAACTTTCTCTTAAGCTACCGCCCAAATCGTACTCTTCGTCATCATCCACCAACGTACAAGCATAGACGCGCATCTGACCATTTTTCTTCACCACCATTTTGCTAAAAGCGCACATAAAATCTTTACGGCTCTCTTCCGTTTGGTAGGTGGTCATACATGCTGTAGTTACCTGAGGCACCTGAGGAAGGCTCCCCGGTGTGGCAAAGTCAGGGAATGCGACCAAGTTAAGATCGCGAGGTAAACCGTATTCAACAAAGAGTGTTTTAAATGCTTCATCAACCGACGCTTTATCTTCCTCTTTATCCATATGCCGAGCGACAGATATATGAAACCCTAGATCATATAGCTGCTTTAGGCCGTTAAGGGCGCTAACAAAATTACCCTCACCGCGCCCCGCATCATGTTCTGCTGCTGTAGGCTTATCTAGGCTTACCCGAAAACTCACGGGATAGTTCGACTCGTTTAATGTCGCAACTTCTGCCATCCGTTTTTGGATGGCTTCCGTACCATTGGTTAACACAAGGCAGGGTCTAAACTGGGAGGCGTACGCCAAAATTTTGATCAGTTGTTTAGCGAGAAATGGCTCGCCTCCGGTAAATGAAAACTGTTCAACACCGAGCTCCAGAGCTTCATCGATATAAGGCTTCACATCCTCAAACTTAACCAATTCCAAACGGTTATCGCCTGGAGCTGAACCTTCTAAGCAAAAGGGGCACTGCAAATTGCATGCGGTGCCAGTGTGAAACCATAATTCACGTAATGTAAAAGGATCGATATAGCCCCGCTCCTCACCTTGCGGGGTCTTATACCAATTTTCCGTATGGATACGCTGCATAAATGACCTGTTTATTCCTAACTTGTAACCATCCTGTTATTCACTATAGGCGTAATCAACTGCAGTAATGCTTGCCTTGCTATCCGCTGGTCCGATTTAAGATCCTCGATCAATCGCACCAGATCTGCTTCAAGATCAATATCATAAGTCGGTGCGATATAGCCCACTGACAGCCCGGCACCTAAACAACACTCTTCAAGCCCTTGCGCTAAATGCTCAGTACTCCAAGGCAGAGCTTCGATATCCGGCCATGCAACCCCTGAAGCCATCACTGTGACACCTCCGTCATCGGCCTTACTGCAAACAACATCATAATCAGCCATCTTATGGCAAACCTGCTGAAGAAGATCTAAGGTTAAAATCGGTGCATCAGTTCCGATAGTCACTATATTTTGATGACCTTGCTCTCTCAAACATTGATCAACTGTATTGATCCTTTCGCCAAGATTACCCGATGGCTGTGGAATCACTTGAACGTGCTCACGGTCCAGTAATCCCTCTGCCCACTCAACTTCATCAACAGACGCAGGTGATAGTACAACCCTACCCGACCACGCATCAGCATCCTCGATTGCACACTGCAACAAAGCCTTGGCAATCTCAAAAGTTGTTTCAGCACCTAATGAGGCCGCGATGCGTTGTTTACCCTGCCCAATACGAGGCTGCTTACAAAAGATTAATAGCGTGAAGGCTTTGCTCATATACAGGAGTAACCCTTATTTAAATTCCCTAACTGATTGATAGACCTAAGCTTAACGCGATAGTTCAAGGAAAACATATTCCAAACCATAGCTAAAGTTAATCCGCTACCGCCCTTCTGCTAAAACCAAGGCTGTGATACAACTCAAGCTTTAAGTTTTTATTAAAGGGCTGCTATGAATCAGGTTATCCAACTTCTTAACGCACATCGTTCTATTCGAAAGTTCACTGATAAACCGGTGAGCCAAGAACAGATCAACCGTTTTGTTCAAGCAGGTCAAGCAGCTGCAACTTCAAGCTTTATTCAGGCTTGCACCGTCATCCAAGTTAATGATCCAGACAAGCGTGCTTCACTAGCGGAATGGGCGGGCAATCAGACCTATGTAAAAGAAGCACCAACTTTCCTAGTTTTCTGTGCAGATATGAAACGTCATCAACTAAGTTGCGATATGCACGAAGCGGATATGCTATCTGGATTTACCGAACAGTTTATTACTGCCACAGTCGATTGCGGCTTATTTGCGCAAAATGTTGCCATTGCAGCAGAATCCGAAAATCTCGGCGTGGTTTATATTGGCGGTTTGCGGACTAAGATTGATCTAGTATCTGACGCATTAAACCTACCAGAACTGGTCTACCCTGTATTTGGCATGTGCATTGGTGACCCTGATCAAGACCCTGAAGTGAAACCTCGTTTACCATTGGATGTCGTGCTGAAACATGACCGATACGATGACAGCCAAGATCAAGAGCTTATTGCCGCATACGACCAAGATGTTCAAGCGTATTACAGGAGTCGTACTGGCGGTCAAAAGGATATGACTTGGAGCGAACAGATTTCAGGGATGCTACAAAAAGAGGCTCGCCCTCATATGCTTTCTTTTCTACAATCACGCGGATTCCTAATAAAATAAGCCTCAGAAACAACTCAGAGGTTCGGAGAGGACAATGAGCGGCGAAATCGATACTGAAGAGTCATTAGATCTATTACTAGCAAGACAACCTGTTTTTAATAAAAGCCAGGATGTTGTTGCGTATGCCCTACTATATAGAGGGGATGATGAAGCAACTGAACGCAAGTTTAGCGATCACTTAGCAACCTCTTCGGTCATTCTAAATACATACGCTAGCATATGTCAGGAAGGGGAAGTCAGATCTCTACCTTGCTATATTAAGCTAACAGACAAAACCATCATGTCTGAGCATTTTCCAGAACTTCCCAAGGAACACTTTGTACTTGAAGTGCTGAGCCATTCTGAGATTTCTCCAGAATTTATAGAAAGAGTAAGAGAACTTAATCAATTGGGTTACAGACTTGCTCTCTCAGATTACAAGCCAGACACTAAGTTTGATCCTCTTTTGAATTTAGTCCACATTCTTAAGATAGATATCCAATCTATTTCCACAGAATCTATTCCCGAACTAGTTAAGAAACTTCGCCCTTACCATTTAGAGCTCTTAGCGGATAAAGTTGAAACACAAGAAGAGTTCAGAAAATGCTATGAACTTGGCTTTTCTCTTTTCCAAGGATACTTCTTAAGCAAACCCGAACCAGTTAAAGGAAAAAAATTGGGTAGCAGTAAGATGCTCCTTTTACAGATGATGGTTGAGCTTCAAAGCCCAACAGCCACAGCTCAATCTGTAGAGCAGCTAGTCATTAATGACCCTTTACTGACCTATAGGATCTTAAGAGTTGTAAATTCAGCTGCCTTTAACCTTAATCGTGAAATAGAATCCCTCTCCCACGCAATTAGCCTACTTGGTTTTGAACAAATCCGTAAATGGGTTAGCTTGTTCCTCGTAACAGATACTCAAGAGAAACCTGTCGAATTAACTCGCAGTATGCTTATCCGCGGCCGAATGTGTGAACTGCTTGCAGAGATGCTTGGCCGAGACCAACCTATCAATAATTTTATAACAGGACTATTTTCAAAACTGGATGTTTTGTTGGATATGGAGTTGCCTGAATTACTAGAACAAGTGCCTTTACAGAATGACGTTAAAGCGGCACTAATTAGTTACGAAGGTCAACTTGGTCAGATTTTAGAACAGGTTAGCAAATACGAGGATGGCAATTTTGAGCAGATTGACCTCTTACTGGATCAACAATATTATGAAGTTGCCTACCGACACAGTTTGAATTGGTCACAACAAGTAATGCAATCGTTAAGTGATAAATAACTGGCTCATTCGTGCCTATTATTGAGAATATCGAACTCACCCTGCTGCTAATTTTTGCGGCAGCAGGGACTTCATTTATTACTGCTGCTATGGGGATCGGTGGCGGTGTTCTACTTCTAGTAATTCTTGCCTCTTTTCTACCCGCTTCAGCACTGATACCGGTTCATGGCCTTGTGCAGCTAGGCTCCAATGGTAATCGTGCAATTGTCACTCGACAGCATATCGACTGGGAGATGGTGATTTGCTTTAGTATGGGCGCTCTAATTGGCTCGGCACTCGCCTCACTCATCGTAGTACAGCTACCACTGACGTTTATCCAAATTTCCGTTGCCCTATTTATTCTTTTTCTAGTCTGGGGACCAAAACCCGGTCCGCATCAGATGAGCAGAAATGGCCTCGTCGTCGCTGGTGCAGGTACAACCTTCGCATCCATATTTGTCGGCGCAACAGGTCCTCTAGTAGCAGGCTTGGTACATAGGCAAAATTACGACAAGCACAGCAGCACAGCTAATTTCGCCACCTGCATGAGCATGCAGCACTTACTCAAGATATTTGTGTTTTCTTTTGTGGGATTTGCTTTCTGGCAGTGGTTACCATTGATCGTACTGATGATTTTAGGGGGAATGGTAGGCACTTGGCTCGGGCTAAAAATGCTCCATCGCATCCCAGAGAAGCAGTTTAAAATGCTTTTCAAAACCGTTATTACAATTCTAGCATTACGATTACTGTGGCAAGCAGGCACTAGCTTTCTCAACTAATTCTTTTTTAGCTAAGAACATTTATTACATCTAGTTAGACACAAAAAAGGCAGCCAAGGCTGCCTTTTTATAAATCTAGAAAAGCTACGCCTATTTAGAACAGCTCTTCCAGTTTAGATAGATCTCTAACAGCACCTTTATCAGCTGATGTTGCCAACATACCGAATGCTTTCAGTGCAGCAGAAACCTTACGCGGACGAGGTTCAACTGGCTTCCAGCCTAGCTTATCCTGCTCTGCACGGCGTTCTGCTAGCTCTTCATCGGAAAGCAACACATCGATTGTGCGGTTAGGGATATCGATACGGATAATATCGCCGTTACGAACTAGACCGATTGCACCACCCGCTGCAGCTTCTGGAGAAACGTGGCCTATCGACAGACCAGAAGTACCACCAGAGAAACGACCATCAGTCAGCAATGCACAGGCTTTACCTAGACCTTTAGACTTGATGTACGACGTTGGGTAAAGCATCTCTTGCATACCCGGACCGCCTTTAGGGCCTTCGTAACGTACGATAACAACTTCGCCCGCTACTACTTTATCATCAAGAATATTCTGAACCGCTTCATCTTGAGATTCTGTAATGTGTGCAGGGCCTTCGAATACAAGGATAGACTCATCTACACCAGCAGATTTAACCACACAGCCGTCTAGCGCGATGTTACCTTTCAATACAGCAAGACCACCTTCCAAAGAGAACGCATTCTCTAATGAACGGATACAACCATTCTCACGGTCACCATCTAGTGTTGGCCAGCGAGTAGATTGGCTAAATGCTGTCTGAGTTGGGATGCCCGCAGGACCAGCACGATAAAACTCCAATACTTCAGGAGTTGGGTTACGCATGATATCCCACTTATCCAGTGCATCTTTCATTGTCGGAGCATGAACCGTTGGAACGTCTGTGTGTAGCTTACCGGCACGATCAAGCTCACCCAAAATCCCCATAATGCCACCAGCACGGTGAACATCTTCAATGTGGTAATCAGGAGTATTTGGCGCCACTTTACATAGCTGAGGCACTACACGGGATAAACGATCAATATCATCCATGGTGAAATCGATCTCAGCTTCCTGAGCGATAGCCAACAAGTGAAGGATCGTATTTGTTGATCCGCCCATAGCGATATCAAGCGTGATGCAGTTTTCAAACGCTTTAAAGCCTACAGAGCGAGGTAGAACTGATTCATCGTCCTGCTCGTAGTAGCGTTTAGCCAAATCTACAATCGTACGACCTGCTTCTAGGAACAAGTTTTCACGATCAGCGTGAGTTGCAACTACAGTACCGTTACCAGGAAGTGCAAGGCCTAGAGCCTCTGCCAAGCAGTTCATAGAGTTCGCTGTGAACATGCCAGAACAAGAGCCACAAGTAGGACACGCAGAACGCTCTACTGCATCCACTTCTTCGTCAGATGCATTTGGATCTGCTGCAAGTACCATCGCGTCAACTAGATCTAGCTTGTGCTCAGCTAGTTTAGTTTTCCCCGCTTCCATTGGGCCGCCAGTAACGAAGATTACTGGGATATTCAGACGCATAGACGCCATCAACATGCCCGGTGTGATTTTGTCACAGTTAGAGATACAAACAATAGCATCTGCACAGTGTGCATTTACCATGTACTCAACAGAGTCAGCGATAATGTCACGCGATGGCAGAGAGTAAAGCATGCCGTCATGACCCATCGCGATACCATCATCGACTGCGATAGTATTGAATTCTTTAGCAACACCACCCGCCTTTTCAATTTCGCGAGCAACTAGCTGTCCCATGTCTTTCAGATGTACGTGACCTGGAACAAACTGAGTAAATGAGTTTGCCACAGCAATAATTGGCTTGTGGAAATCCTCATCCTTCATACCTGTTGCACGCCATAAAGCACGTGCACCCGCCATATTACGACCTGCCGTCGATGTCTTTGAGCGATATTGTGGCATTTCAATGACCCTTGTTTGTAATAATTTTGCTTAGCTATCGAGTATAACAGAACCGTTGCGAAAACCGTCGTTCCAATATTGCTTTGTTCGCAACAGCATATACCACGAAATGCGTTACCAAATGCACGAGGCTAATCCGACCAATAGATTAAAATTATGCATGTTCCAGCCCTTGCAGAGTCGAAGCCCGCACTCTAATCTTGGCAGCTTAGTTGTGTTAGAGGTTAATCATGTCCAACTTAGATAAAAAAGAGATTCGCTCTGACAAGTGGATGCAACTCTTCATCAAATCAGGCGTTCCGATCGCCATCATCAGCATTATCTGCTTGTGGGTGGGGTGGTTTTTCAAAATCCCTTCCCTAGGCCAAATATTTATTGTTACTGCTGCGATTGCGCTTGCGATCGGTATGGCTTACAACGTTCGCTTTGTCATTCTTTCGGTTAGACAATTAAAAGAAAAACAAAAGAAAGACTGATCTACTCCCAGTATCTCGATTTCTCTCTGGGAAAACTCTGTGGGGAGGCCCTCCTCACAGAATACCATTCACACTCGATACAGTTTCACGCCCGTAAGCTAGGCTATAAATTCTTTATATAAGTAATTTATCTGGTCACACGAACTATTTACTATCCATTCCATAGTACGGGATACTTAGAAATTAACGAAAAAACGGCCCATTCTGCATTCTTCCGAGAGTCAGATACTAAGGCTTAATATTCTATTGTTTGTGTAATCTGAATAGTGACCTGCACCAATGAGGTTTTCCCACATGCTCAAGCAGCAGATTCGATATGCTGTATTGTTACTAAGCCTAATGACTGGCCTAGCACCAGTGGCAATGGCAGACGATTCGCCATTAACACTCAAACAAGCCATGACCGCCGCGATTGAAGCAAGCGGTGGTGAAGTAATAAAAACAGAGACTACTGAATTTAAAGGACGTGCCGTTTTTAAAATACGCCTCGTTAAAGAGGGTCATGTTAAAGATATCTTGATTGACGCCAAAAGCGGCGCCGTGATTACCCCCAAATAAGGAGTTAAATACAATGAAGTTACTTGTTGTTGAAGACGATCCAGATCTACGCCGCCAATTGACGACTGCCTTAGAGGGTAACAACTATACAGTTGAAGAAACTGCTGATGGTGAAGAGGCACTATACATGGGCCAAGAATATCCATACGACCTCGCAATAGTCGATCTTGGTCTACCAAAGCTTTCTGGGATTGATGTCATCAAGAAATGGCGCGCAGAAGGTAAAGAGTTTCCGATTATCATTCTAACCGCCCGCGGCGACTGGCAAGACAAAGTAGAAGGTTTAGAAGCAGGTGCAGATGATTACCTAGTCAAACCTTTCCATATGGAAGAGCTACATGCACGCCTAAACGCTTTATTACGCAGAGCAGCAGGTCACGCGAAACCTGTGCTTGAGTTTGGCCCGCTCAAAATCGATACCACTGGCCGCGTTGTTTACCGCAACGGCGAACCGGTTAAGCTAACAAGCTATGAGTATCGCACCTTCGAATACTTGGTATTAAATACAGGCAAGACCATTTCAAAGAGCGAGTTAACTGAACACTTGTATCACCAGGACTTCGACCGCGACAGTAATGTACTGGAAGTATTTATCCGTCGTTTACGTCAGAAACTGGACCCTGATCAAGAGTTACAGCCGATCACTACCGTACGCGGGCTCGGCTACCGTTTCGCCCTCACAACTGATCAGCCAAACGACTAAGGATAGTTCGTGAATATTCGATCTCCCCTGCAGTCATTGCAGGGGCGACTGTTGATTGCATCAGCAGTCATTCTTCCAATCGTTCTTCTTATTGCAGGATTAGCCTTGAGCAAGGCTTACCACAGCAGTTTAGAAAACTCGGTGAAAGACCGCTTGCAGCTACAGGTCTATCTGCTTCTCGGTGCAGTGGAACTCAAAGAGGATCACATTCTCTTCCCTGAACGATTGCAAGAACCTCGCTACGAACAAATTAATTCTGGTCTATATGCCGCTATACATGATCAAGAGGGCAATATCCTCTGGCGCTCTCTTTCCTCAGTACTTCTTGATGACCCACAGCTGTCTCAAGTAATTAACCTCAGCGGCTTAACCACCGGAGAGCCTAGGTTTGAGCATTTGGAGGAAGCGCAACTCTACCGATTCCAACTTCGAATCATTTGGGAAACGGCAGGCAAAGAAAAGTCATTTCTGTTTACCGTAATGGAATCAGATGATCTCGTGATTCGCGATATCCAAGCTTATAACCAACAGTTAACGGCTTGGCTTGGCATCATTTTCCTCGTCGCGCTATTGGCGCAAACCTTCATCCTCAGTTGGGGCTTAACACCGTTAAGGCGACTCGCCAAGGATCTCAAGGCGATTGAAGCCGGCAAAGCTGAGAAACTAAAAGGTCTTTACCCTGATGAAGTTGAACCGGTAACCACTAACCTTAACGGCTTGATTGTGAGTGAGCGCAAACAGCGAGAACGCTATCGCAATACTTTGGGAGATCTTGCCCATAGTCTAAAAACACCTCTCGCAGTTATGCGTGGCGCGGAGCTAGAAGAACACGAACTGCACACCTATCAATCTCTGGTATCTGAGCAAGTAGAACGCATGGATCAGATTGTTCAGTATCAGTTGAGCCGTGCAGTGAAGAGCAAGAACAAGCCTCTCGGTAAAGCGGTCCCTGTTGAGCCCATCATAGAACGAATGCTCTCGGCTCTTGGCAAAGTCTATCGCAATAAAAATGTTGTTACTGAAACATCTTTATCAGAAAACCTGACCTTCTTTGGGGATGAACGCGATCTCATGGAAGTGTTGGGTATGATCATGGAAAACGCGTTTAAGTACGGTCATAGTCAGGTTGCTATCTCTGCATCACAATCTGATCGAGAGTTAAAAATAACCATCTGTGATGACGGCCCCGGAGTAACACCAGAGATGCGCCAAGTGATTTTGCAACGTGGCGCTCGCTTAGATACGTCAATTCAAGGACAAGGGATTGGCTTATCGGTAGCCACCGATATTATCAGTAGCTACCAAGGGCAGATCGAAGTTAAAGACTCTCCACTCGGTGGAGCCTGCTTTGTGATTCACTTCCCGAGTTAAAGATTACGCATAAACACTTTGGAGTTGCGCTGGAGATTAAACAGCGCTTTCTTCTCACCCGGTAGTTTATCCACAGGGGTTTCGATAAACCCGCGCTCAACAAACCAGTGGGCAGTCTTAGTTGTCAGAACAAAAACCTGCTTAAGTTTGCTCTGCTGCGCTTGCTGTTCAATGGCTTTAAGTAGTTTATCGCCGCGCTCAGCCCCTTTATATTCTGGCGAAACGACCACACAAGCCAATTCTGCCATCTGATCGTCTGGGAACGGATAGAGTGCAGCACAACCAATCACTACACCATCGCGTTCGATAAGCGTGAAACGTTCGATCTCATTTTCTAAGACTTCACGCGAGCGTCTTACCAACGTGCCATCCTGCTCTAAAGGTTGAATCAACTCTAACACCGCACCTACATCTTCAATCGTTGCAGAACGAAGCTGCTCGTAGGAATCCTGTAGCACCATAGTACCCGAACCATCACGGGTAAATAACTCGCCAAGCAGAGCACCGTCTTCTTTATAACTGATAAGATGACAACGACGCACACCCTTGCGGCAAGCAGCAACTGCGGCTTCTAAATTACGCGACATTTCCGTATGCGGTTGGTCTGTATCTTCCAATGACGATAGATACTGCCCTACCAAGCGTTCAGCCTTGCGGGTCAACAATTCGCTACGCAATTTGCCCGAGCTATCCAAAACGCCTTGATCAGCACCAAACAAAATCAACTTATCAGCATCTAAAGCACTAGCGGCAGCTGTCGCCACATCCTCCACAGATAAGTTAAAAACTTCACCTGTTGGCGAGTAACCTAAATGAGAAAGCAGAACGATATTGCCATCATCCAACTGCTGGGTAATAGCATCATGATCTAGACGACGCACTTCACCGGTATGAGCCATATCGACGCCGTCCAGCACACCAACGGGCTTGGCTGTCACAAAGTTGCCAGAAACAACCTTAATGCGCGCACCTGCCATCGGCGTATTAGGCAAACCCAAAGACAATCTCGCTTCAATTTCTGCCCGCACAATAGCGGAAGCTTGAATCACACAAGTAAGGGTTTCTTGATCGGTCACGCGAAGGTGATGATGCAAACGTGTCGTTAACTGCTTTTGTGCCAGCTGTTCTTCGACCTGTGGTCGCGACCCATAGACCAAAATCAAGCGCACACCTAAGCTATTCAGCAAGGCGATATCATGCACGATGTTGGCAAAATTAGGATCAGCAACGGCTTCCCCACTCAACATCAGCACAAAGGTGTTACCCCGATGCGCATTGATATAAGGAGAGGAGTGGCGGAACCAATTGACGTATTGTTTAGTGTCGTCGTTCACAGTCAGTCTACAAGCAGTTTTCAATGATTAGGTCTATTACGGCTACTGTAGGCTTAATCGGCACAAAAGCCAAATATTCATCCATCTGAACATTACACGGCAAGAGTGATTTAAAGCCCTATCTTAGTACGTTAGACTGCAAACTTAGATGGCAGCCTATAAAGAGAAAAAACAGAGATGGCATTAGAAGTAGAGCTAAAGCTAACTTTAAGCCCGCATCATGTGGAATCATTAAAACTACAACCACTGTTCCGCTCCTCTCAAGTTCGAGAATTGGGTAGTCACCAGTTAGGTAACATCTATTACGACACCCCCGATCAGCAACTGACGCAACATCGTGTAGCCCTACGCATTCGACGTAAAGGCGAACAGCTGATTCAAACACTAAAAAGCAGCGGTTCTTCTGAAGCAGGCATGCACTCTCGCAAAGAGTGGGAATGGCTGATCAAACAACCAGAATTAGATTACGAACTGCTTGAAAGTGCAGAATGGCCTAAAGCCCTTCAAGACCCAGATATCCATGCCCAAGTCGCTCCAATATTTAGCACCGACTTTAACCGCACAACGTGGATACTCGATACCCTTGATAGCAAAGGCAATGTGCTTAAAGCCGAGATCGCTTTAGACCAAGGCACTGTGAGTGCTCAAGGCCGAGAAGATCCATTATGCGAGCTGGAACTGGAACTGCTGGAGGGCGAGGCGACCGAGATGGTCAAATTCGCATTAGATCTAGCGAAACATGTCCCTCTCTATATCAGCGATATCAGTAAAGCTGAAAGAGGCTATCGTCTTCTCGATCCAGAGGCCTATGGCGTTCATCGCAAACTACCCGAATTCGATGAATCTACTACGCTAGAACAAAGCTTCAGCACTTTGTTGCAAAAAGAGCTCGGTCTGTGGCCACGCTATTTAGAAGCTTGGCAATTTACTCAAGATTGGAAATACATCCCTTTAGCGCTCGAGTCTCTGCGTAATATTGGCGCTCTCTATGAAACCTACAGCGATATTGTCCCTGCAGAACCTGATGGCAAGATCGACTTCCTTCTCAGCAAACTGATCCGTCAGTTACGAGATATCGATGCGTGGCGACGTACTGCGGTTATCTCTGGTCAAAAAAATAGCGACCTGATCAAGCAACAGCAGCAACGCTCGGAAGCACGCTTAAATGTGTTATTACAAACAGCAGAACCGGGCGTTTTAGCACTACTGATATCAGAACAGCTGATAGAAAAGTCTTGGCGCGAGCGCTGGCAGGGAAGCCACCAGCAACTTGCCCAAAGCTGTTTAACAAAAGCATGATAAGCATCACTCATTCAGTTGTTTTAGACTGTTAGAATGATTTTGGGGTCTTCATTTAGTACGCATCATATTCGGCCCTAAGTTTCACATTTCAGGAGACATAAGCCTTATGCTCAAACCGCACATGGATATACTGCCAGAAACACTTCAACCGGTACTCACCAAAAACTGGGAACCCCTTGAAGAAACTCTGACTACACTGAGCAATACCCCCGAGAGTTTTAGTCAGGACTTAAGCCGTGTTCTGACCGGCAGTAACTTCGTGGCAGAGCAACTCGAGCGTCGCCCAGAGATGTTGAGTTCGCTCCTTGAGAGCGGTGATCTATACAACACCTATTCAGAAGAGCAGTATCACAACACACTGAAAGAAACCTTTAGCTCTTTAGAAACGGAAGAACAGCTTCACAAAGCGATCCGTTGTTTCCGTCAGCGCGAACAAGTTCGATTAATCTGGCGTGACCTCACCCGTGCCAGCGATATGCGTACAACCACACGCGAGCTGTCTTGGTTGGCTGATGCCTGTGTCGAACAAACCATGAACTGGCTTTATGACCAAGCTTGCGAACGTTGGGGCACACCAACCGGCCGACACAGCCGTAAGCCGCAACGCATGGTTGTACTGGGTATGGGTAAGCTAGGTGCAAACGAGCTGAATTTATCCTCCGATATCGACCTAATCTACGTTTACCCAGAAAACGGTGAAACCGAAGGCAGCAAAAAATGTCTCGACAATCAGGACTTCTTTATCCGTCTAGGCAAAAAACTGATTCAGGCGCTGGATAACAGCACCATCGACGGCTTTGTATTCCGTGTCGATATGCGCCTACGTCCTTTCGGCTCAGCTGGCCCCTTGGCGATCAGTTTCGATGCTATGGAAGGCTATTACCAAGAGCATGGTCGTGAGTGGGAACGCTACGCCATGATCAAAGCCCGCGTAATGGCCGGTGATAAAGAAGCGGGAGATGAGCTAATGCAAATTCTCCGCCCATTCGTGTACCGTAAATATATCGACTTCAGTGCTTTTGACTCTCTTCGTGAGATGAAAGAGATGATCAGCCGCGAAGTTCGTCGCAAAGGACTTAATAACAACGTAAAACTTGGCTCTGGCGGTATCCGCGAAGTTGAGTTTATCGCTCAAGTGTTCCAACTGCTACGTGGCGGCCGTGATACACGTCTGCAACAACGCGAGCTGTGTAATATTTTACCGATTCTGCCAGACGTCGTCGGTATGCCGGAACAAGCCTCTCAGGAGCTGATGGCGGCTTATGAATTTCTCCGTAACGCAGAACACGCCATCCAAGCGGTAGCTGACAAACAAACTCAAGAACTGCCAATCGACGAAGTAGAACAATGCCGCTTAGCATTCAGCATGGGCTTTAACGATTGGGATAGTTTCGCAGCCGAACTAGAAAGTCACCGCGAGAAAGTACGGATCCACTTTGCCGATCTGATTGCACCGTGCGAAGAAGCTGAACCAGAAGAAGATTCAGCTTGCGATGATACTTGGCTTTCTTTATGGAAAGATGAACTTGAAGATCAACAGGCGATCGACCTGCTTGAAGAACAAGG
Organism: Neptuniibacter sp. QD48_11; assembly: GCF_047778095.1. Taxonomy (GTDB): domain Bacteria; phylum Pseudomonadota; class Gammaproteobacteria; order Pseudomonadales; family Balneatricaceae; genus Neptuniibacter. The sequence goes on along the minus strand of NZ_CP180551.1, from coordinate 277,435 downwards.
TTTCGACGATCCCAAAGAGGCCTGGCACAAGATCAAAACCTTGCGTGAATCACGCACAGTGCAGATGCTGCAATTGATTGCTCAAGAGCGTTTATTAGCCGTACTGCCTATTTTGCTACGTGAAATCGCCGCGACCGAAAATGCGACAGAAACTTTAGGCCGAGTCCTAACGCTGATCCAAGCGATCTTAAGGCGTTCCGCTTATCTAGTATTATTGGCCGAAAACCCAACCGCGCTTCAACAGATGGTGAAACTCTGTTCAGCATCTAGCTGGTTCTCAGAAAAACTAGCGAAGCAGCCAATTCTATTGGATGAATTGATTGACCCTAGCAGCCTATATTCGCCACCGGATAAAGCTCAGCTAAACAGCGAACTGCGCCAACAACTGCTACGTATTCCAGAAGAGGATACGGAACAGTTAATGGATACTCTGCGTTACTTCAAGAACGCCCACTCATTGAAAGTAGCGGCATCTGAGATCACGGGTGCGTTGCCGCTCATGAAAGTAAGTGATTACTTAACTTGGACAGCGGAAGTTATCTTAGAAGCAGTGGTCGATATCGCTTGGAAGTTGATGACCGAAAAGCACGGTGCTCCACAGAAATCCGCAGGCGTACCCTGCAACCCAGACTTTATCGTTTTGGGTTACGGCAAAATGGGCGGGATCGAGCTTTCCTATGGCTCGGATCTAGACCTAGTTTTTATTCACGATTCTGATGCGAACCTGTTTACCGATGGCGAGAAACAGATCGCTAACTCGGTCTTCTTTACTCGCTTAGGTCAGAAGATCATCCACATCTTAAATACATTCACCACCTCAGGTCAGCTGTATGAAGTGGACATGCGTCTGCGTCCATCTGGTAACTCCGGCCTATTGGTAAGTTCTCTTAAAGCCTTCTCCGACTATCAACACAAAGAAGCGTGGACTTGGGAACATCAAGCCCTTGTTCGTGCACGCGTTGTTGCCGGTGATGCAGCTCTGAAAGAGAAGTTTGAAGAGGTGAGAGCCGAGATTCTTAAACTGCCTAGAGAAAATGAAAAGTTACTAGAAGAAGTAACAGAGATGCGCGAGAAGATGCGTGACCATCTGGGTAGCAAAGGTAATGATGAAGAGAACCCTGTGTTCCACCTTAAACATGACCGAGGTGGCATTGTTGATATTGAGTTTATCGTTCAATACTTAGTTTTACGCAATGCCGGTAAATGCCCTTCTCTTTATGAGTTCACCGACAACATCCGTATTTTAGATGCTGCCGAGCAGGTCGAGTTAATCAGCCAAGATACAGCTGAAACCCTACGAGAAGCTTATAAAGCTTATCGCGCAGCAGGCCATCGTCAAACCTTGCAGGATCGCTCCAATACCATATCTGGCGCTGAGATGACCGAGATGCGAAATGCAGTCGCAAGCATCTGGCAAGGGGTCATGTCAGGGGAAAGCTAAGCTTTCTCCTGATAACGAAAAAGGGCAGCACCTGCGAAGGTACTGCCCTTTTTTAAAAAACTGTCTAGGGAGGCCTTTAAACGTCGGTCAACCAACCGTGCTTATCTTCTGCCTTACCCCATTGGATATCGTTTAGCGCCTTACGTAAACGTAGAGTTGTCTCGCCAATACCACCATTACCAACGCTGTACTCTTTATCGTTATAAACCATAGTACCCACTGGCGCCAATACGGCAGCTGTACCCGAAAGAGCAGCTTCGCAACCTGGCTTAGCAATACGCTCAAGCATCTCTTCTACCGAGATACTACGCTCAGACACTTTAAGACCTAAATCACGGGCAATGGTTAGAACAGAATCACGCGTTACACCGTGCAGGAAGCTTTCATCCAAATCACGTGTGATAACTTCATCACCATCGATTAGCAGGAAGTTAGCTGCGCCAGTTTCCTGAATATCACCGTTTGGACAGAACAGAACCTGATCAACATTGTGCTCAGCTTTAGCTTTCATCGTTGGCAGTAATGCACTCGCGTAGTTGCCACCACTCTTGATCATGCCATTGTGAGGCGCACAACGTAGGCCGTTATCTTCTACCAACAAGCGCAACGCGCGATCACCACCCGCAAAGTAATCACCTACAGGTGAAAGCAGTACGTAGAAACAAGCCGTTTCAGATGGCGCAGCTGCTTTACCGATCGCAGGCTCAGTACCAAACAACGTTGGACGGATATACATAGAACCCGGAGGCGCTGGAACTTCATCAGCAAAACGCTTCACTGTATCCAGAATCATCTGAGTTACAAATTCCTCATCCAATTCTGGCAGTGCCAATAGACGCGCACTTTGCGCCATACGAGATACGTTACGATCAATACGGAAAACTTTGATCGAACCATCTTCATGACGGAATGCTTTAAGACCTTCAAAACACGTCGAAGAGTAATGCAGCACATGCGCACCTGGGTGCAAGTTGATGCTGTCACTAGGGACCATTTCGACCGCACTCCAGCTGGAACCGTCAAACCAAGAGATTGACATTTCAGGCATAAAAACGGAGCCGAATGCAGTTGCCATGAGACCTTCCTTCTAATTATTTTGATGCGTTACTGTTTTGCCCTTCGATACACTCGATACAGGGGCAAACAGAGATAATATGTACAAATTTAGGGCTGATATTCTAATCCTGATAACAGAAAATTGGAATTCCCTGAGCCCTCCAACAGCGCATCTTGCGGAATTAAAGTGCCAATAAACCCTATAAGAATTGAAATTGGGCGTTTTTCTCCAATTCTTGTATGATTCTCACCTTATCAAATACCGTTTTTATCGGGCTGTCTAAGCACGATAACGCGCTATTTTTGATCGTAATCTAAAAGCAACAGAGCAGAAGGTTCACTCTCCTATGTCGTTCACACAGCAAATGGATAACAGCCAATGAAAACGCTTATCATCGGCCCATCTTGGGTAGGCGACATGTTAATGAGCCAATCTCTGTACCAGCACCTAAAACAGAAGAACCCTGATATTGAGATCGACGTGTTAGCGCCGAACTGGTGTCGACCTGTTTTAGCGCGTATGCCCGAGGTCAATAAAGCGATTGAGATGCCGGTAGGACATGGCAGCCTGCAATGGGGTCTACGCAAACAGATTGGTCAGGAACTCGCTAAAAACGGTTATGAGCAAGCTCTCGTGCTGCCCAACTCACTAAAATCTGCGTTAATCCCATGGTTTGCCAAAATTCCAAAAAGAACTGGCTGGCGTGGTGAGATGCGTTATGGCTTGCTGACCGACCTTAGACCACTGGATAAAGAAGCCTATCCATTGATGGTTCAGCGCTACCTTGGCCTAGCAGAAGCACCAGGGACACCAGCCATGCCGATGGAACAGATCCCTTATCCGCAACTGACAGTGGATAGCGCCGAGTATGAAGCTGCTTTAGCTCAGTTCAAACTAAACCCTGATAAAGCGATCGCGTTTTGCCCAGGTGCCGAGTTTGGTCCAGCTAAACGCTGGCCCGATTATCACTATGCAGCACTAGCGAAGCTATTAATTGCTGATGGCTACCAGATCTGGCTATTTGGCTCCGAAAAAGACAAGCCGGTATGCCAACAAATTCAAGACCAGCTTACGATTGAAGAACAACAGCGCTGCAGCAACTTAGCCGGTGTTACCACGCTTCCTCAAGCTATCGACCTGATCGCGCATTGCCAAGCGGCGGTGAGTAATGATTCTGGATTGATGCATATTGCGGCAGCCGTCAATGTGCCGCTGGTTGCACTATACGGCCCTACCAGCCCTGGATTTACACCACCGCTATCCGATAAAGCGGAGATCATTAGGCTGATCGAAGGCTACCAAAAAATCAGAAAAGGTGATGCTGACCAAGGCTATCATCAAAGTATGATCGATATCACACCTGAGCTTGCTTATAAGGCAACCATCAACGGATTAAACCGATGAAGAAGGTTCTTGTTGTTAAAACTTCATCCATGGGCGATATCATCCATACCTTGCCTGCACTCACAGACGCGGCTCGTGCAATCCCAGGTGTACAGTTTGATTGGGTTGTTGAAGAAAATTTTACCGAAGTACCTTCATGGCACCCTTCGGTTAATCAGGTTATCCCGGTTGCCATTCGTCGCTGGCGCAAGAATATCTGGAGCACACTAAAAAGCGGTGAGTGGTCCGATTACAAGCAGCGACTGCAAACAGAAAAGTACGACGCTGTTATTGATGCCCAAGGCTTACTCAAGAGTGCTGTACTGGTCACACGCTTAGCAAACGGGCCTTCATTCGGCTTAGATAAAGATTCTGCTAAAGAGCCACTAGCAGCACGTTTTTACGACACCTCTATTTCAGTTCCGAAACAGCAACATGCCGTAGAGCGCGTTCGCCAATTGTTTGCCCAAGCGCTTGGGTACAATCTCTCAGATGAGCGCGGTGATTTTAATATTCGTCAGCATTTCTTAAAGCAAACGCATCGTGAAGCGCCTTATCTAGTCTTTCAACACAGCACGACACGCTTTGATAAGCATTGGCCTGAAACCTACTGGCAAGCGCTGATCAAACTAGCAGGAGATGCGGGCTGGAAGATAAAACTGCCTTGGGGCTCAGAGCCTGAGCAGCAACGTGCACAAAGGCTTGCTAAAGCACACGAAAATGCTGAAGTATTACCACGCCTCCCTTTAGCTGAAATCGCTTCCATCCTGACGGGTGCGAATGCTTGTGTTTCTGTGGACACGGGTTTATCCCACTTAGCTGCAGCATTAGATACGCCTAACGTCATTCTATTTGGCCCAACTGATCCTGGATTAGTTGGTGGCTATGGTAAAGACCAAACCTGCCTACAAGCCAGTGTATGCCCTGCCAATCAAAACGATGTTGAACCTGCTATTTTTGCACCGCTTACGCCTGAAATTGTTTGGGATACATTATCCAGCCAAATCAGCTTAACTAGTTAATAAGTCGATAAAAAAGCATCTAACTATTTGCCTATCAGGTAAATAGTTCTAGGATAAAATGAAAGGTTTTTCCTAGAACTATTTATACGCCCTAATGTACAGGAGCGAACATTAGCTAGCACTGCAACGACTGCATAAACCTAATTTGTCGAACATTCGTTTTGTTCGGCTTTGTTGTATTAAGAAGGTTTACTTTGGCAACAGATCACTCTGAAAACGTTCACATCAATAAGCCCATCCGCGGCTTACTTGCGCTCGTTGTTTTACCACTATTTTTGATCGCGATAGGCGGCATTGGGATCTATTTAAATCTGGCAAGTAAAAGCGAAACCGAAGCGCGTAATCACAGTCAGAACATCACTAAGTTGTTAGCCAGTCAAGCGGATGCTTTCATCCGTAATAGAACACACGCAGTTGCGCTAATGGCAGGCGAGCAACAAATCACCCAATACATACTTAACCCCGATACAAATCACTCTCGAATCAAGAAGAAACTAAAACGTTACTGCCATACATTGCAGGCATCTATCTGTTACATCATGGATAAGAACGGCGTTACCCAAGCAGACAACCGCCCACCGGAGACGACCCTTGTAGGAAAAAACTATGCTTTTCGCCCGTATTTTCAACAAGCGATTCAAGGTATACCAATCGTTCACTTAGCTTTGGGCGTCACAACAAAAAAACGCGGTCTCTATTTCAGCCACCCTATTTATTCAGATGCTGAATCCCCTATTGGTGTAGCTATAATCAAATTTCTACCGGATCAAATTGAAGAGCGCTTCCATCGACTCCCAGGTAACGCTTCTTTGATTGATCCGAACGGTGTTGTCTTTGCTTCCAACAATGAAAACTGGCTATACAAGACCTTATTCCCTCTCTCTCCAATACAAGAAAAGCAGGTCGCAGCATCACGACAATTTGGCGATTCAATACCTGAACACTTAGGTTTCAGCCGCAAGTTAGATAGCTCAGTGATAGAAAAGGATGAACAACTGTTTATCTATGAAAACGCACCATTAGAAGAGCTGCCAGGTTGGCACATCTCATTTCTGTTAGAACCTGAACAATTTCAAACCGCAGAACAGATAACTCAGCATCAAATCGCGTTATCCTTGATTGGGGCGATGTTCTTTTTAACCTTAGTCGCCATCAAGCTCCTTTATAGACAACTAAGACAAAGCTTAGGCTCAACTCAACGCTATCAGCAGGAGCTTGAACAAAGTGAACAACGTTTACAACGTTTTGAAGAGGTCACTTCCGAAGCTATCTTTATCCACAATTCACAAGGCATTGTCGACCTCAATAAGAGAGCAGAAGAACTGTTTGGCTATAGCTATCAAGACTTTATTAAACTTGATCCAAAAACCCTTTTCACAGCTGATAGCTTACCTCTTGCTCTTGAACATACGCGAACTAAGTCCGAGCAACCCTATCAAGCTGCCATTATTACAAGCCAACAAGAGGAGATACCGGTAGTCATAACGGGTCGGACAGTACTTTGGCATGGTGAGAAAGCGAGAGTTTCTTCCTTCCGTGATATAAGACAAAGAGTTGCCACCCAGAAAAAGCTATCAGCAAGTGAGGATCGTTTTCGGCAGCTATCTGATTTGGTCGCCGAAGGTTTACTAATCTACAGTAACCACAAGATCATCGATGTAAATCAAGCCCTATGCCGCATTTTTGCAACAGACAAAGAAACACTAATTTCCTCTTCTTTAAACGCTTTATTTAACAAAGAGATATCCAAAGAGATTCTAGAGCTAGAGCAAAAGAATCAGTCTTCATTTGAAATCTCGCTACAACGTGGTGACGGCTCTACCTTTCCTGCTGAAATATCATCAGCCAGTATGCAGTTTGATGATGGCCTGTTTAACATCGTTGCGATACGCGACATTAGCCGCCAGAAAGAGCAAGAAGAGCATATTCTCTATCAAGCGCAGTATGACTTACTCACCAATATACCGAACCGAGTGTTGGCACGTGATCGTGCTGAACAAGCGATGAAGAAAATGCGTCGAGAAGGTCGCAAACTGGCTTTAATGTTTATCGATTTAGACGACTTTAAAAAGGTGAACGACAGCTTAGGTCACGATATTGGAGACCAACTACTACAACAAGCGGTTAAACGGCTGCAAAGCTGCTTAGCTGATAACCACACGTTAGCGCGCCACGGGGGAGATGAGTTCATCGTTATTCTCGAAGATCTAGATAAACCGGAACAAGCGGAACTCACAGCAGAGCTAATTTTAGAGAAATTCGTACAACCCTTCTTCATTCAAAGTAAGCAACTGATTGTGACTGCTAGTATTGGCATCGCCATTTTCCCAGATGATGCAGTCGATTTTAGAGCGCTATTGCGTGCTGCAGATATCGGCATGTATAAAGCTAAAAAAGATGGGCGTAACCGCTTCCACTATTACACCCAAGAGATGAATGATGTCGCGATTCGACAATTAGAACTCGATAACTGCCTACGTGAAGCGATTGCCAATGACGAACTGAGTTTGGCTTTTCAGCCATTAATATGCGGCTTAAACGACACACCTAAGATTGTAGGTGCAGAAGCATTATTACGGTGGCATTCATCTAAACTCGGCGATGTATCGCCGGTCGAATTTGTCCCACTAACCGAACAGACAGGCCTAATTATCCCTATAGGTCGCTGGGTACTAAAACAGGCCTGCAAACAAGCTCAACGTTGGATCGAGCAAGGACATGCTGATTTCACTATCTCTGTTAACGTGTCGCCGAGGCAGTTTAAGAGCAATGACTTTATTAAAGATATAAACCAAGCGCTTGAATACAGCGGTCTTAAACCTGAACACCTGAAACTGGAAGTAACAGAGGGACTAATTATTGAGGCATCCTCCAAACTGGATAATACCCTTCAGAGGATCTCAGATATGGGGATTCAGATCTCTATGGATGACTTCGGGACCGGCTATTCCTCTCTAAACTACCTACAACGATTCCCGTTCGATAACCTAAAAATCGATCGCTCATTTATTCGAGAGCTCGCAACCAACCCAGACTCTCAGATATTGGTTTCTGCAACTATAGCTATGGCCCACCAGCTAGGTCTAAGTGTTACAGCAGAAGGGATCGAGACGGAAGAACAAAAAGCCTATCTTCACGAACTACGCTGCGATTTTCTACAAGGCTATTTGCTTGGAAAGCCCGTAACATCAGAAATGTTTAGCGAAGCATTAAAACAGGGTAAACAGACAAATTCAGATTAAAATGTTGCTTAAGAAATAACTAGCAAAGGAGAGAAAGTGGTGCCGGCACCAAGAGTCGAACTCGGGACCTACTGATTACAAGTCAGTTGCTCTACCAACTGAGCTATACCGGCACATCTCAGAAGAGGACGCGAATAATATGCAGTTATCCGACGCGAATCAAGTCTATTTTTAAATTTATTTTCAAAGCGATTAATTATCATACAAAACAGAGGTTAAAACGGTTATCGTCCGCGTTAATCGTCTAAGTTATTCAACCAATCTTGTCCTTGCTCCTCATTGTCAAAGAACTCAAATTGTATCTCATGCTGAAAACAGATCGCTTTTAGCATCATCAAATCATCCTCATCTGAATCCACTAAATCGATATAAGCAATTTTCAAGTGGGTCCAATCATTATTAACAAACTGATCCACCACATCGTAAGCTTCCATCACTGGTATAGAACCACAAATATGCGAGAGGTAGAGCACCTTTTGCTGCCCCAAAGATTGTGCCGTTTCAGCTATTACTGCCCACACATCTAATGCTTCCCGCACTGCATGCTCAGGTTTGCGGCTACCAAAGATTTCCACTCGGATATATTTGCCAGTATTTTCTATCTGATACTGATAGGCCATATCACGCATTTGTAATTAGTTATTAACCTCTTAATTATAGACAGAGATATTCAGTGCTAAGGACGTAAAGCGTTTTAGATCAAATACTTTAAAATCGAACAAATACCAAACTATTTTCAACTAGAGGATTACCATTGAGATTCTTAGCTTACTTGATGATCTTAAGCACTTCAGGCGGCGCTCTAGCTGAATCTACCAGCTGCATCGAAAAATTTGAGCTCTATGCAAAAGCCCAAACCACATGGCAACATGCAAGCACCAAACGCGCCTTGGAGCTGTTACCTGAACATGCCGAGCGTATAAACCATTACCGAGACACACAGCTCCTTTCAATAGAACGACGTGTCCTTGCTGTGAAATTAGCGCTCAAGCATACCCCTGACAAAGTACAAACTTGGGGCAGTATCAACAACTGGATTGACCTCTCCCCGGAACTAGAAGCTGAACTCGCCCAGTACGATTCAAACCTAATAACTCTGTCACAAATGCACAAAAAGATGACAACGCAACCGGAAATAGAGGTAGATCATAATTTCCATCGCACGTTCCAAAAAGCTGCATTGAGCGATGAAACCTTCCGTCAGCTAATGGATAATTTCAACATCCGTTCTCGCGATATAAACAGCATGAGCTGCGTAAAATAGATTTTTCCTGCTGATTAGGGTAGCGGAACCACCAACCCTCTACCCTTCGTTGTCCCGATAGATTATTAAAAATTCACTACTTTAGAGCCATTTTTCATATTAGCAGTTGCCCCTTCCTTATCTCAGTGCCACTCTTTCCTACAACATTTAGTGGAGAACAGTTATGCGCGCGTACCAAGTAGATTCCGCCGAAGGCATTCAAGCGATTAAGCAAATCGAAATAGAAACGCCTAAACCCAATGGCAAAGAGATTCTGGTTAAGATGAAGGCCTGTTCTCTTAACTATAGAGATACGTTAATTACTTTAGGTGGCTATGTACGGAATGATGTACGCCCAATCATCCCTCTGTCTGACGGCGCTGGCGAAGTGGTTAGTGTGGGTGACGAGGTTACTCAATTTAAGGCAGGCGACAGAGTCATTGGTAACTTTTTCCAACACTGGGTAGATGGCGAGATCAATGATCAAGGTCTTAATTCAGCTCTGGGTGGCGCAATAGATGGCGTGCTAGCGGACTACTTTATTCTGCAAGAAGATTGCACGGTAAAAATCCCTGAACATCTATCTTACAGTGAAGCATCAACCCTCCCCTGCGCAGCAACAACCGCTTGGCACGCCCTAGTTAATGTTGGCAGCATTAAGCCAGGCGATACAGTTCTTCTGTTAGGTACGGGAGGGGTTTCTATTTTTGGCTTACAGCTAGCGAAAGCCAAAGGTGCAAAAGTGATCATAACTTCATCCAATGATGAGAAACTGGAGCGCGCAAGAGCACTAGGAGCCGACCACACAATCAACTACAAAACTTCACCAGATTGGGAAGAAGAAGTGCTTAAACTTACCAACGGCCAGGGCGTTGATAACGTTTTAGAAGTTGGGGGGGCAGGCACCTTCGAGAAGTCCGTTGCTTCTACAAAAGTTAATGGTACTGTGTCCGTAATTGGCATTCTAAGCGGCTTAGAAAACCCGACTATCAGCTTAATGACGATTTTTAACCTTTTGAGAATACAAGGTATCTATGTAGGTAGTACCGAAATGCTTACTCAGTTGACTGAGTTTATGACTGAGCAAAACCTAACCCCTGTTATAGATAAAACGTTCTCGTTCAGCGATGCCCAAGATGCATACGAATATATGGCAGGCGCTAAACACTTTGGCAAAGTTGTTATAGAAGCCTAACCGATTAAAACCACACGTTAATAAATGAAGCTGTGACACGTACAGCTTCATTTATTAGACCGCATAAAATTAGAAATAGAGGTGTTATTACGCTTAATGATGCTGCTTTTTCGGGCAAGCAGCACTTCTACTTTTTATCGGGCAACACCAATTAATACTCAAAGCCTACGATCTACCTGTAACTAAAGAGTTAATTCCTTATATAAGTAAAGCCTTTATAATGAGCAACCATTCATAATTGTGACCAAGATCAGATCACACGTAATAGAAGTCAGCTATTCTTAAGGGACTTAGTAGTAGCACAACCTTAAAAGTTGGTGTTTAGAGTGATTTTTAAGTCCCTATTCAAAAAAAAAGAAGCAAACTCACCTCAAGTTTCAGAGACAAAACGTAGAGCTCCGCAAGCAACTGCAGAGGAGATCTCTCAGCTTTTTATAAGCACGCTTCTAGAGCAAAATGTGAAAAATGAACATAATAGTATTGGCAATACAAACGAGTTAGATGACAAGCTCGTCGCTAAAGTAATGGCCGAACTTACTAATTTCAATCCCGATACTATTCCTAAGATCGCCAATGCTTCTCTAGAATTGATGGAAGCTTTAATTGATGAGAACGTGTGTTCCTCTAAAATTGTTGCAACCGTCAAAGAAGATCCTGTATTACTTGGAAAGTTACTCCATCTAGCAAATTCTGCCTTTTATCGCTGTAGTAAAACAGAAATTGAAAGCATTGATGATGCTGTAATCATGATGGGCAATGATGAAATAAGAAAGCTCGTAATCAGCACATTGATGGTCGACAACCTGAAAATCAATTCTGTCTATTTCCGGTTTTTTGGCGCTAACATATGGCAGCACTCCCATGATGTGGCAACAATGGCTGCTTTATACGCATCCTCTAAAGGGATGAATGAATTTCAGGCTTACCTCAACGGGTTACTTCATGATGTAGGCAAGTTAGTCATCTTTAAACTCCTCATTGATGTTCTTGAAACAGAAGCACCTGGCACATACCCGTCCAAATCCTTCTTCATTGACATCATGGATCGCTACAGTCACAAATTTACCTTAATGGCATTGAAAGAATGGGCACTAAATCCTGATTGGATCAGACCCATTCTTACATATCAGAGCAAGGTTAAATTGGAGAGTATGGACCTAAACAGTCAAGCTCTTTACATAGGCAATTATTGCTCCGAACTCACTCGTCTGCGCCAGTCAAAGCTAATCGACGATGAAGAGCTCTCTAGGCAGTTGTATAGCAAAGGGATCGAATTAAAAATTTATAAAGAACTTATACATAAACTCTGACAAGAACAGCATCTGTATTCATTATCATACGGAACCTATACCTCGGTCCCCTCGTTTCAGAAATCATGTTTAAGAATAATCACATCAATATGAAAAACCTAAAACCTTACAAAACGTATTGACATAAAAAGACAAAAAGTATCATACATGCTGCACTGCAACAAAAGAATTGAAAGGAATTGCATAGTATGGACAAGGAAGACGATACATTCTGCCCGCACTGCAGAACTCTTTTGGCGCATGAAAACGGCCATCCGTTACTCATCAAAATATCGAGACACAATTCTACAACTTCATATTACTGCGCAGTCTGCGGCAGTATATGGAATCATGGCATCATAGAGGGGTGGGACTTACTCTCACTGGGAAGTCAGACCGAGCAACCTCTCCGTCGCCAAGTATACTAAGGGGTAAGACACCCATGAGAAATTTCGGACTTATCTTTGCTTTCATTATCGCTCAACGCACACGCAACAAAAAATTACAGTACCCTACACCAAAAAATTGAACTCAGATTCCAAAGCAAACTCGAGCCTATCGCTTTAGATGCCGCATGGATTAATGCAACAACATTTAAGATTGGTACTACACAACAATCTGAAAACCACGACAAGTTTGCCACTTATGTCTGTGAATCAATCAATAGCCACGGTCTTTACCATCCCGAATTAACCGTTCGCATTATTAACCTTCCAAGACTAATGGCGACAGGGCGCCAAGAAATCTTAGCTGAAAAAAACTGCAATAAGCTTACCCCCCCTGTCGATCATTGAACAATAGAGGGAGAATCGAGAGCCTTATCAAGAATTGAAAAGTTCCAAAAATGCTCTAATTTTTGCTCTTCCGGTTTTTTAATCGTTCCCGCAAATCCATAAAATTCTATATCAGCAGAAAATGCCGAAGTTCGACCACCATCGTTAGAGAAAGCTCCCTCAGCAACCATTTCCTGCACATATTGAAGTATTTTAATGTCTGCCACTTTCGGCAGTAATCCATAGTTATTACGCTGATCCACAATAAATGCAGGCTCTCGATTCATTCGATTCCAAACAAATAAAAGTTCTTCTACTAAAATACCCAGCTCTTTTGGATTAGCGCGGATAAAGGTTTCATTAGCAAACAACGCTTCATCTGTAGCATTAATTTTCTCGATTGGAAGAACTTTAAAAGGGGAATTAGGGCGAGCAATTAACTTGTTTTTGCGTTCTGTATCGACAACAGTCGCATGAACTCTTCCATTTACCATTGCATTTGCGCGCACACCAGAGCCAGAAAGATAGACCATCTTTCGGTACTTGATACCATGCTTTTTGGCCATCATTTTAACCATCGCTTCCGTACCTGAACCTTTACCATGAGAATACATATCCTCACCATCCAGCTCTTCCCAGCTGTTAAAATAACGGGAATCTACTACGGGATGAAAACGAAGTTTATTTATCTGAAAGAACATACGTAATGGCACATCGGTTTGCTGAACCTTCTGGTAAGGCACTCCCATACCGATATCTGCGCGATTATTCAAAATAGCGAGCAATGCCTTCTCTTCGGAAAGCATATAGTCAACTTTAATAGCCAAGCCTCTCTCTTTAGATCGCTCAATTGCGATTAAAGTTGGCAGCATATCCGGACCTGGAAAGTCATTTAAAGCGACACGTATCAGTCCAGCATTAGCATTAACACTAGATATAAATACCATGCTTAACAATAAGCTTTTTAACACTCGAAACATGGCTTTCCTCAACATTTAAGCTAATAATTGCTTAATCATATTACATAAAAAGTCGATACATAAAACGCTTCAAAACGGTATTCTTAGCCTCTATATCACCATATCCTAATCAGGTTAGTCGAGAGGTTAGGTCATGAGCGCGGCGCTCAAACGCAAACTTTTACTCCCAATCCTTACGGGAGTTTCGCTTTTAATCTTAGAGTATTTGATTAAGCCCGTTGTTTTCCAGCGTAAAAAACTGGCGCAATGAAGCACTATAAATTCCAATGTCCTTTTAGGTAGATTTGGCCCAAACTTTAGGTACTCCTCTTTAACGAGACGGAAAGCCATGTCTGATAGCCAAAACAAAATTACTGTTTTTTATGACGGCTCCTGCCCTCGCTGCGTCCAAGATCGCAAAAACTACGAGAGCAAAGATCCTAACGCTTCAGAAATGATCGAATGGTTGGATATCACTAACAAAGAAAAAGAACTGCTTGAACTAGGCATAGACCCACATAAAGCTTTAACGGAACTACATATTCGAGACACTGATGGGACCATCTACTCAGAGTTGGATGCCTATCGAATCCTGATGCAAAGAGTACCTAGCTATCGGCTCATTGGCTGGTTTATAAGCCTGCCACTAATAAGACCTCTAAGCAGCAAGTTGTACCATTGGCTGGTGACACGTCGTTTAAGGAAAGCTGGGCGCTTATAAAAATCCAACAACCTAACCCCATCTCTCCCTCCTTTTAGCATCAAATTGCTGCCCTATACTGTTTAACATGACCCTTAAACGTACTCGGTTCGAAGTTAGATAACTCGTCCTTGTTAAACGAAGCGTAAATTATGAATGATGCCCAACCTAATCCAGAGAGTTTGGACGCCCAATCCATTCTCAAGACTGCGTTAGCTTTAGCGCAACAGCAGGGAAACTGGTACGACCTCAATTTGGTCGATATCGCGGTGCATTGTGACACTTCAATCAGCGAGATTTATAAACACTTTGCCGATACCAATGCGATTGCCGATTTCTGGTTTTCACAGGCCCTAGAAACCATGCTCTCAGTAGATAGACATGAGATGACTAGCTTGTCCGCAGCAGCACGTTTGGATCATATTATTTGGAGCTGGTTTAAAGCACTCGCTCCCTATCATGCAGTTACCTCTCAGATGCTTAAAGCAAAGCTACATCCGCCGCATATTCATCACTGGGTCCCCATGATTTTTGACCTCTCACGCTTAGTCCAACTATGGCTTGATATGGCGGAGCTAAATGCTGGCGGCCGACGCCGTCAGATTCAGGAAATTGCACTTACAGGGATTTTTTTGGTGACGTTAAGCGCTTGGTGTCGAGATCAGTGTCCGCAACAAACCCAAGCACACAGCAAACTTTTAAGGATGCTGGAAAAAGCGGAGAGATCCGGGCAATTCTAATGATTAGACGAGATAAGGTTTGATCAAGGAGGCAATATCTACCTGCGCGCGCAAACGTGCACAAAGTAGGTAAGTACCCGCAAACTTCCGATGTAAAAACAGTACATCTGTCGACGGTAGATACAGATAGCGCTGACGCACACGTAAGGAGATCGCCTGATTTGCCACCCGCTTTGATAGATCTGAAAATCCAAAGTCGAAACAACCCTCTTGCCGTAGAGGTTCCGCAACCATACGAATCATTTCGCATAACCCTTGCCGATAAACCGGATCCTCATCTGTCCGGAGATAGCCCAACGCTATGGCATAAGTTTCGATAGCAGGAAGGTCATCATCCCGTGCAGCCGTCATCAATTGCCTTAGCTGTTCGATAAACTCAGTTGGGTAACGCCTTGTCGCACCAAAATCCAATAAGCCGATACACTCCTTATCGGCTTGGTATCTATAATTCGCAAAATTGGCATCGGTCTGAACCAATTGCCATTCAAAGACTTCTTTGAACATCAGAGACAACATGCGGGTGGCGATCTGATTGCGAACCAGACTCGATTCACCAGCCAGTGATTCTATAGGCACACCCGGCACAAATGACATTGAGAGAACTTCTGCACTACTGCGTGAACTATCCACTGTAGGCAATGTGAAGTTAGAATCACTTCCGAGACAACGACCATATTCGGTGATACTGGCAGCTTCAGCGTTATAATCAGCTTCTTGATGCAGCTGCCGTTTCGCCTCAGCTAAAAGTGGGGAAAGGTCATACCCTTTTGGTACCAACCGTAACAGTTTAAACAACGTAGAGACATTATTTACATCGCTATCGATACTATCGCGCACCCCGGGATACTGAATTTTTATCGCAAGGTGCTGGCCTTGTTTAGTTTTAGCCTCGTGAACTTGCCCGATAGAGGCCGCCGCTAGCGGTGTAAAAGAGAAGCGCTCGAACTCATCTTCCCAGCCTCTTCCCCATGTGTTCTCCAATACATCAGCCACTTGCCCTTGTGGCATGGTATAAGCGCTCTCGCGCAGGGTCGCTAAAACATCGGTAAGTTCAGGTGGAAGATAGTCGCCAGCCTCCATTGATAATAACTGGCCAACCTTCATGGCCGCGCCGCGCATCTCCGATAACTTATCCGTCAGTTGCCTAGCATTTTCAGGTGTTAGCAGCAGATCAATGGCTTTAACTCTCTTACCTGCTAGCAGTTGGCTCGCCCCTTCAGAGATCATCTCACCTGCAATTCCACCAGCAAGACGGCCCAACCTGAGTAAACGGCCTGCACGACTCGATGGAACCGGTTTATCTCTAGCCACAGTGACTTTCCTTTAGGTTATTGCCAGTAAGGTTGAACTCTGGATTCAGTATAGGAAAGAGATTAAATGCGGGTTATAGGAATGAATTGGAAGATAGGATGATCAACATTTTAAAAATGCTCAACCAGAGCGCTTCGAAGACTAGAACGCAGTCAGATTGATAGGAGAAACCTAGCTCGATGTCTCCTATCGATGAATATAGCGCTGTGAATCTTTTGGCATATGCTTGGAGGTCGAAGTAAGAGCTGAGAAATTAGACTCACTTACTCACAAGGGAAAGCACGTTGCAGACCCCACAATAAAACATACTCGAGATCGGTTTCCTTCCAGAAAGGGCTATTTCTAGAGCCATCCATCATACGGTATTGCAGTTCTTTCTCGAAAATAGAGACAGCATGTTCTGGGCCTAAATCCACTTTTTCTGGCTGACAATACAAAGGAGCCTGGTTCAAGCCTTCAAGGTTAACATTCGCTGCCGTATAAGCATTCAAGGAGGCAGCTAGGTAGATATCGGTCTTATCACTCTGTCTATAGTTATCCGCATTCTGCCAATCGGCTTTAGCTTGAAACGATGTAATTAGCGCAAGTCCCACAAGCAGCGTGGAGATCTGTTTCATGCTCATTTTTTTATTGTCCCTTTTATTGTTAAGCCCATTTTTACCTGCAAAAGGTATCAGTTTAAAAAGAGAGTAGCGAGTTTAACGTTTTGAAAGCAAAGTGCTATTTAGAATCTAAACATTAATGAACAGTGAAACCTATAAATGAGAAAACAGTTAACCCGCTCACTTTTGATTTAAACTAATCTTAATGATCTGATCTCTAAAAGCATGACGTACGAATTTTAATTATTCATGACCAACCAATAGCGTATTCAATGAGGCCATTTCGATGAGAGCGTTGAACTTATATAAACGACCTATTCTTGGAGTAGTTTTTATAGCTATAGCAGGACTGTCTTTATCACTGCCCGTCTCAGCAGCAACCAACCTAAATACAAAGGTCATAGCTCAAGGTATCGAATACCCTTGGGGCATGACATGGATAAGTGATCATGAATTGCTGATCACAGAAAAAGAGGTCGGTGGTTGGATTGTCGATACAAACACAGGCAAGAAACAGAAAGTGACCGGCTGGCCTGAGGATATTAACCCTGATGGTCAAGGCGGGCTGTTAGACGTGCTCAGTGATCCTCTTTTTACAAGCAACCGAAAGCTATATGTCAGTTTCAGCCACCAAGACAGATCGAAAGGATCGACTACTCGCGTGGCCTCTGCAGAACTCAGCCCAGACCTCGAATTAGTCAATTGGACAGTATTATTCACAGCCCTCCCATACAGCGGCAAAGTCCACCACTATGGTTCACGTCTCGCCTTAGCAGATGACAACTTATTTATCAGCGTGGGCGATAGAGGGCAACGCCATCGCTCTCAGGATCTGTCTGATCACGCGGGGAAAATCCATCGCATCAACAAAGATGGTAGCACCCCAAAAGACAATCCATTTATAGGCATGACAGACAACTCAGGCAAGCCTATCCCAGAAAGTATTTACAGCTATGGCCACAGAAATCCACAAGGGATGTTTATCGATTCTCAAAGCAATATCTGGATTCATGAACACGGCCCTAGGGGTGGAGACGAACTAAATCTAATCCAGAAAGGAAAAAACTATGGTTGGCCAATCATTACTTACGGCAAGGAGTACTGGGGGCCATCGATTGGTGAAGGAACACATAAACAAGGAATGCAGCAACCGGAATATTATTACGTACCCTCAATCGCTCCCTCAGGTTTGGTGCGCTATGAAGCAGACCTATTCACAGAGTGGCAAGGTGATTTTCTAATCGGCGCATTAAAGGGCAGTCATCTTAATCGACTTACCAAGGCCTCCGGTTCTTCAGAGACGAATCAAAAATTCGAAGAACATCGTTATTTGGAAGATTTAGACCTCCGCATCAGGGATATCGAAGTTGATAAAGAAGGGGCTATTTATCTTTTGACTGATGAGGGAAATGGGAAGTTGATTAGGGTTATGCCGCCCCTGCACTAAAAATGTAACGATCATCCAGTTATGATAGGTGAAAAATAATTTTTCTCATTTTGCAAAACAAAATGCATCTCATTTATATACTTCTTATTTAATTCAATAACGGATATGACCAGCAAAAGGTCCAACTATTTTTTATGTGATTTTACTAAAAACCTAGATCAATTCCCTTCAAGACTAGCTAGAAAAAAACAAACTTTAAGCACTTTTGGTGCAAGCATTTCTGTGCGACAGGCAAGTAATAAAAACAGAAAGCTAGAACAAAAATGTAGATAAAATTTTAATAAATCTTTTCTATTAATTTTTTCTAAAATAGATAAAATCTAGGCATGGTTAAATTCTATTAATATTTAACGATTTTGGTTTTTTTGGTGCGTTTATTGCTGCTTGAATATTCAATAGAGATTTTGAAATAAGAACTAATGAGGAACAATCATGCCTTCCCTCAATAAGATCAATACTCCAAAAGCACTTCTAGCATCGCTGTTGCTTTCATCCTCTCCCATGTACCTATACGCTGCGCCGACTGCAACGGGTACGGATCAGTTGATTGTTAAGTTTGACGATAAGTTTGCAAATGGTCGATTTGAAGCAGGTCGCCTCTCCCAAGCAGCCGGCATACCTATGAGTTTTCTTCGCGAAACAGCAAGTGGGCGTCTAATTTTTCAACTTGATGAACTAAAATCTCCCAACCAAGCCAAAGGTCTAGCAAAAGCATTATCTAAAATTGAAGGCATTTCCCATGCGGAGCCAGACATCCACATGGTTCCTTTCGCACTTCCTAACGATCCTCTGCTTCAAGATTACCAGTGGCATTACTTTGGGCCGAACTCCAGCCCAAGCGAACCGGGTGGGTTAAATGTGACACAAGCATGGGAAAACCTTGATGGCAGCTACCAAAAAGCGGTTGTAGCCATTCTTGACACCGGAAGTACTGATCACTCAGATTTAAACGCTAATACTATTCCTGGTTATGACATGATTAGTTATGCCGACATTGCGAATGATGGCAATGGACGAGATTCTGATCCTAGTGACCCTGGTGATAATATTGACCCTAATGCAGCAAAAGCAGACTACAGTAGTTGGCATGGCACTCACGTAGCAGGTACTGTCGGTGCCGTAACGAACAACAGTAATGGATTAGCGGGAGTGGGATATGACCGCGTTCAACTGATGCATGTTCGTGTGCTTGGTGTTGGCGGAGGAACTTACTCAGATATTGCAGATGCCATCCACTGGGCAACTGATAACGGTGCAAATGTTATTAACATGAGTTTGGGGGGAAGCAGTAGCTGTGATCCCAACTCTTCAATGCAAGCTGCTATTAATTATGCAGTCTCTAACAACGTAAGCGTTGTTGTCTCTGCTGGTAACAGCAACACCAATACAGCTAATTTCACCCCAGCAAGCTGTTCAAATGTTATCAATGTTGCAGCGGTTAACCGAAGCGGAGGCAAGGCAAATTATTCCAATTATGGCGACCTTGTTGATATAGCGGCCCCAGGCGGTGAGGGAAGTACCAGCACAAGCACATACGTAGTTTCGACACACAATGACGGTATAACAGGGCCTGGTAACGAAAGATATGTAGGCATGGCTGGCACTAGTATGGCCGCACCACATATTTCTGGATTGGCTGCACTGCTATATTCTGAAAATACGTCGATAACCCCTGCAGAGATCGAGCAGCTATTAAAAGAAAATGTTCGTCCATTCCCTGCTACATGTAACGGTTGCGGTACGGGCATCGTAGATGCACATTTAGCAATGCAAGCCTTACCTACTGGAACTCCTACAGACCCAGAACCAACACTTCAACCACCAAACGCACCTACATTCCTAAGTCCTTTTGTTGAAGCTGGAAACGTTTCTTTATCTTGGACTGATGTGGATACAGAAGAATGGTATGAGTTACAAGTTAGTAAAAAAGCACGTGGTAAAAAGTGGGGAGCATATTCTGACTTGCTAAATTCTGATAACAGCCAAATCTCCGCAGATACTACTGATTTTTCCCATAGCCCAAGCGACGGAACATACAAGTACCGTCTACGAGCGTCCAATAGTGCAGGCTCTTCTGAATGGGTCTTGAGTGAAGAAATCAGCGTCGATTCAAGTAGCAGCACTGACGATGATTCAGGCTCAGGTAGCACAAAGTGTCATCCTAAACGAGGTTGTTAGTAGCCCAAGCAAAGAATCAAAGCAATTTATTTGTTTCTGTTAGCCCTCATGTAGACCGTCTCCCTCGGAGACTGGTCTACAGAACGTTCTTCATGCAGCACAATAGCCACCGGTGAATACGCCCCGCAAACGGTTTTGGAGTTTTCCTTTGGATGAGAGGAACAGCCAAAGGCTGTGGACAAAGATCAAGTTAATCCTTTCGTGACTCCCTCTCATACTCAGCCTTATCTTTTCGCCGCTCTCTTTGCGCTTCTTCACGGTCTTTTTTCAATTCGCGTTCGTACTCTTCACGATCCTTTCGCGCTTCACGCTCCATCTTTTCACTTTCTTTACGTGCTTCCCTCTCACGTTCTTCCATCTCTTTCCGAAGCTTCGCGTTCATCCTCAAGATCCCGCTTACGCTGTTTTCTGAGAAGCTCTTCATCACGCTTCATACTTTCACGTTCATTTTTCCGTTGCTCTTTAGCTGCTTCCCGATCAGCCTTGTTTTTAGGGTCAGCATGAGCAACTGTCAGCGGTAATGACACTGAGAGAAATGTAATAACAATTCCTGTTATGAACTTTTTCATCTTTGATATTCCTGAAACAAAGTAGGGATGAGTCTATTGATAATAGATTACAGCTGACGCAGAGCTGAATGATTTTTCGCTTGTAGAACCCTTCCACCGGAAACAGATCTACAAACACTCCCTGCGACACTATGACCATCGGTACTTACTGCTCGCAAATACTCTTGGCATGCACCTGTAGCTGGGCTGGATGGGGTAGCAAAAATCGAATAGGAAAAAGCAAAAGGAAATAGATAAGAACGGGATTATTCGCTGCGCTCACCCTTCGGGCCATCGTCGTAAGCTCCGATGTTATGTCGCGCTGCTCGATTCACCCTCCAGATCGGTACATTAAATCAGCGAAGTGCGAGGAGAAAGATTACTACGATAGAAAAAGTGGCGCGCCTGGAGGGATTCGAACCCCCGACCAACAGGATCGGAACCTGCTACTCTATCCAGCTGAGCTACAGGCGCACTCAAGAAGGTTTGCGGGCAGTATTCTACCCATGCCTATATGATTCGCCAAGTATTATTCGAAAGTAACGTCTGTCGGCTCGGGTCGGTACAAGGTTTTGATTTCGGTTTCTAAATCACCTTGTAGGAGGACTTCCCACTCTTGGGTCTTTTCTGTGTAAGCAAGGAATGCATTGCAGTTACTGCAACGGTAAATACGTTGATTGGGGATAGCGCTCAGGAGGTTGAAGCTTTCCATCTCTTCCGGCTTTGCGTCTGCTTGGATGCAAGCGCATGTTTCAGACATTCCATTGCTGGACATTTCAGGTTTCCTAACCAAGAGTTTAGACCTTAGTATAAACAAGATTTCCTTAAATGCATGTTTTTAGGTTGATCTATCTCCTGTAGATGCCTGTTTTTCGCCCTTTTTATAGAGAATGATCAAAATATTTACTCAAATCGGGCCGATAAGTGCTTCCACTGCCAAAGCCCCATTTCAGTTGTGATTATTTATCGCTATAATCCGCAGCCGGTGAAACTTTGAGCAGTCGTGTCTGAATATCCGCCCCTGAGCACCTCTTGAGGCCGGGCATCCTGACAGGCCACGCTGCCCATATAACAATTTATGGTTGATTGAGAGGTCGTGACTGTGAAAAAAATCACTTCAGCTTTAGTTGCTTTAGGTCTAGGTGTTGCTCTTAGCGCATCTGTACAAGCTACTTCTAACGATGAAGCAGTAATTGAACGAATCAAGGCAGTTGGTTCTGTTTGTATCGAAGGCGATGACACTTGTGGTGGCGCGCCTGCAGCAGCACCTGCGGGTGGTGCAGCTCGTTCTGCTGAAGAAGTATACACAGCTAAATGTGCAGGTTGCCACGCAACTGGCGCAGCTGGTGCTCCAATGTACGGTTCTTCTGACTGGGCTGACCGTGCAGGCAAAGGCATGGAAAC
Source organism: Neptuniibacter sp. QD48_11 (assembly GCF_047778095.1). Taxonomy (GTDB): domain Bacteria; phylum Pseudomonadota; class Gammaproteobacteria; order Pseudomonadales; family Balneatricaceae; genus Neptuniibacter. The sequence goes on along the minus strand of NZ_CP180551.1, from coordinate 254,901 downwards.
TCTTCTAGCGAACGCTATCAATGGTATCAACGCAATGCCACCACGTGGCCTATGTGCTGACTGTTCTGATGAAGAGATCCAAGGTGCGATTCAGCACATGCTAGACAGCGCTAAGTAATCACTTAGTTCTGAGCATAAAGAAGGCCGCGATTGCGGCCTTTTTTGTGTCTGCGGTTTTTAGTCGAATAGATTCTTAAGGCTATTCAACGTAGCTTGACCACGTTTCTGGTTTTGCACTTGGCACTTCTCGCCTGCCCCTTCGATCTCAAGATCTTCAGGTGGCAACTCATCCAAGAAACGACTCGGCATGCAGTCCATCACTTCGCCATATTGCTTACGCTGTTTAGCGAGCGTAATGGTGAGACATTGCTTAGCACGGGTGATCCCTACATAGGCAAGGCGACGCTCTTCTTCGACATTATCGGTTTCGATACTGTTTCGATGCGGCAGTAACTCCTCTTCCATGCCCATTAGGTAGACATGAGGGAACTCCAAACCTTTAGAGGCATGCAGAGTCATCAGCTGCACACGGTTTGAGTCGTCTTCTTCCTCTTGTCGATCCAGCATGTCGATAAGCATCAGGCGATTGATCGCTTCTTGGATACCTGCATCAGGATCCTCTTCTTGCAAGCGCTCCAATGTCGACTTTAAGGATTCGATCAGGAACCAGACGTTCTGCATCCGCTTTTCAGCCATCGCTTCGCTGGAGCTGTTTTGCACAATCCAGCCTTCGTAGTCGATATCACGGATCATCTCGTGGATAGCCGCTATCGGATCACCACTGTGACATTGGCGATAGATATGCTGCATCCAAGTACAGAAACGGCGTAAACGCTCAACGGCATTTGCAGGCATCACCTGTTCTAGGCCTAATTCATCACAAGCAGTGAACATACTGATCTGACGGTCTAAAGAGTACTGCCCTAGCTTTTGCAGTGTGCTCGGGCCGATCTCTCGGCGCGGTAAATTAATGATTCGCAGAAAGGCGTTATCATCATCTGGATTGACCAATACCTTGAGATAACTCATCAAGTCTTTGATCTCAGCACGGGAGAAGAAAGAGGTACCGCCATTCAACTTGTATGGGACTTGGTAGTGCTGAAGCTTCATCTCCAATAAACGCGCCTGAAAGTTACCACGATACAAGATCGCCATATCTTTAAACTGCACATTTCTACGCAGGTGTAGATCGGTAATTTCCATCGCTATACGATCACACTCGGCATCTTCGTTGCGCGTGTGGATAACTTTGATTGGATCACCCATACCCATCTCACTCCATAAGGTCTTCTCATAAACGTGAGGGTTGTTGGCGATCAACGTGTTGGCTGCTTTTAGGATCAAACTGGTGGAACGATAGTTCTGCTCCAATTTAACCACTTTAAGGCTTGGGTAATCATGTTCTAACTGGTTGAGGTTTTCTGGACGCGCACCACGCCACGCATAGATCGACTGGTCATCGTCCCCTACCACTGTTAATGCGCCCCTATGGCCAACCAATTGCCGTACCAAACGATACTGGGACAAGTTAGTGTCCTGATACTCATCCACCAGCAGGTAGCGCAGACGATTCTGCCATCGCTCCAACACTTCAGGTTGAGAAGCAAACAGACGTACAGGAATCAGGATAAGATCATCAAAATCTACGGCGTTATAGGCACGTAGGTGCTGTTCGTAACTTTCGTAAGCACGCGCAGCCAAAATATCTTGTGGAAGTTGCGCTTGAGCGAGTGCTTCATCGGGGGTGAGCATCTCGTTCTTCCAATTGGAGATACAGTTCTGCACCATATCCACTTGGTCGCTCTCTTCATTGTTTTGCAGCATCAGGTCTTTCAGCAGTGCCTTAGTATCCTGATCATCAAAAATCGAGAAGCCCGGCTTAAATCCTAGCGCCTTATATTCACGTTTAATAATGGTCAAACCAAGGTTATGAAAGGTCGCGACCGTCAGGCCTTTGGCATCCCCGCCTTGAAGCAGAGACATCACACGCTCTTTCATCTCTCGTGAAGCTTTGTTGGTAAATGTCACCGCCGCAATATTGCGCGCAGCAATACCACACTGGTTAATCAGGTAAGCTATCTTCCGGGTAATTACACTGGTTTTACCCGATCCAGCACCTGCGAGCACCAATAATGGGCCGCCTATGTATTCCACTGCTTCTTTCTGACGTGGATTTAATCGTGACATTTTTTAAAAAACCTTCAAAAAAACACTAAAGCTTCGCATTAAGAAGCCGATAAAACGAACCTGTGATACCGTGAAATCCGGTTAAAATTCACTACTAACATACTGAAATACAAGAATTAAAACATTTGTTTTAATATTTATTCCAGAATGTTAATCTGCCATTAAGCTAATAAGTAATTATGACACGAATCACTTTTAAGGGAGATACCCAGTAGCAAGATTTGTGTCGTGTAGTAGTTCTAAGTTGGGGAAGTAAACGATGCGCTCAGCGCTGAGACAGTTACCCGGTCAACATAAAAAGGTTTTACTGGTCGATAAATACCAGCAAAACCGCATGCAAATCCAATCGATACTGGAGCGCTTTCCATTGTATCAATTGATGTTTTGTGAAGACCAGGTCGAAGCCTTAGCACGTGCACATATTTCCGATATAGATTTTATCCTTCTCAGCGAAAACGTCAGCCCTCTACCTTGCAGCACAATCATTGCCGACATCTATAGCTCGGTTCCTCATATCCCGATTATTGTCTTAAACCAATACATCAGCGAGGAACAAGGCCTAGCCCTGATTGAAGCGAAAGCAACTGATTTCCTATCGACTAATACGCTTAATGCCGATCTATTGCTACGAACCCTGCGCCACGCAGAACAATCCGCCAAGCAGAATGCAGAGATCCAACAACTACGCCACTCAGATACCTTAACTACAGCAGGCAACCGTCAGTTTTTTTACCTATCGCTACTACGAAAACTGAATAACCTAGCCGAAAAACAGCACCACCTCGCACTGATTACCATAGATCTCGATGACTTCCGTAAGTTTAACACCCACTATGGATTTACAACCGGAGATCAGGTTGTTGCCGAGATGGGTGAACGGATTCAGAGCAGCCTCAAAAATGATGAACTCTTTGCCCGCTTAGGCAGTGATGAGTTTGCCATTATTATCGATATATCTATCGAGATTGATCTACAAGCAACCGTTCGTGAATACCTGAACAAGCTGATTATCTCGCTGCAACAACCTTATAAACATGATCAAATTGAGACCCAACTCAATTGCAGTATTGGTGTTGCACTGGCGCCCGAACATGCGGACGATGTCGACCTATTGAACCAACGTGCCAGCCTTGCTCGCCTTAATGCCAAACAGATCCATGGCTGTAGCTATGCTTGCTATCGCCCAAGTATGGACGTTGCCACCAAGAATACAGATGATCTCGAAGCTGAGCTGATGCCAGCACTTCGTTCTGAACAATTCAGACTATTTTTCCAGCCTAGAATTGATTTGCGCTCAGGTAAAATATCCGGTGCCGAAGCATTGATACGTTGGCAACATCCTAAGCGGGGCTTAATCATGCCTGCAGACTTCATTCCTCAGTGCGAAAGCAACGGTATGATTGTCGCGATTGGTTACTGGATTTTGTACCAAGCAGGCCAGCACCTTCAAGAACTCAAAAGTGCTGGGCTAACCATCGAAAAACTCGGTATAAACCTATCCTTCCGCCAGTTTAAAGACGACATGCTGGTCGATATGATTAAGCGTATTATCGAGCAGGAACAGATCGATACATCCGTACTGGAATTCGAACTAACTGAATCAGCTATTTTTAGTGACGAGGAACATGTTCGCGCCTGCCTGAATACCCTATCTGAAAAGGGAATCACCTTCTCCCTAGATGATTTTGGCACCGGCTATTCTTCGTTCTCTTTGCTGCACAAATTACCGATTAGCGCACTTAAAATTGACCGTTCCTTTGTCAGTCAGGTTCAGGATTCCAGTGAAGCCGCTGAGATTGTCCGCTCGATCATCAGCCTTGCACAAAACATGAATATCAAAGTCATTGCTGAAGGGGTAGAAACCCGCGAACAGCTAGACTTCCTCATCCAGCACGAATGCGATGAGATACAAGGCTATTATTACAGTCCACCGATTAGCTTTAGCGACTTCAAACAGATGTTGTTACAACGCCAGTAATTCAACCAATCAATTCAAACTACTTCTAGCCGCGACCCTATAACTTAACGCTTCCATCAGATGCGAACGCTCGACCTTCTCGGAGTCAGCTAAATCTGCAATAGTTCTCGCCACTCTTAATACACGATGATAAGCCCTCGCCGACAACTGCAACTTCTCTAATGCTTTAGCGAGCATCTCTTTGTCTTTTTGCTCTATCTGGCAGAGTATTTCTAACTGCGGCCCTGTTAATGCCTGATTAGGTACGCCTTGGCGGCTGAGTTGAACTTGGCGAGATTTCACCACTCTTTCACACACTGACTGACTGGACTCTTGGGCTTGGGGAATTTCAATCATCTCCTGCTGTGACAGCGCCTGAACGCTCAACTGCAGATCAATACGATCTAACAACGGCCCAGACACCTTGCCTTGATAACGCCTTATCTGGTCAGGACTACAGCGACAGCGGTCCGTACCATCAGCGTAATAACCACAAGGGCATGGATTCATAGCTGTTACTAACTGGAATTGCGCTGGAAACGTCGATTGCCGTGCAGCCCGTGATATTAAAATCTCACCCGATTCCAACGGTTCTCGCAGTACTTCCAACACTTTGCGACTAAATTCAGGCAACTCATCCAAAAAGAGGATGCCTTGATGCGCTAATGAAATCTCACCTGGTTTCGGGTTTCCACCACCACCAACCAGCGCGACAGACGAAGCTGTGTGATGGGGTGCGCGGAAAGGTCGCTTTCTGGGTAAACGAGTTTCACTACTACTTTGAGTAATAGAGTAAACCGCAGCCACCTCCAGCGCTTCCTGCTCAGTCATCTGCGGTAACAACCCTGGCAAACGGTTAGCCAACATGCTTTTACCACTCCCTGGCGGCCCCACCAGCAAAATATTATGACCACCCGCAGCTGCCACCTCTAAAGCGCGTTTTGCTTGCGCCTGACCTTTAACATCGCCCAGATCCGGCCCAAAAGCATCGGTGGATAAAGGCTGATCTTTTGCCTGCGCAACTGAAATTAACTCAGAACCTTGTAGATGCGCACAGACTTGCAGTAGGTGACTTGCGGGTAATACAGATAAGTCCGAGGCCATTAACGCTTCATTTTGGTTCATCTCGGGTAGCAACAGATGACGCTGCTCGGAGCGGCACGCGAGCGCAACCGGTAATACCCCAGTCACAGGTCGCAACTCACCCGAAAGGGCTAATTCGCCAATCAGTTCGACATCAGCTAATGATTTGGCTGGCAATTGATTAGTAGCCGCCAAGATACCTACAGCAATGGCTAAATCATAACGCCCACCCTCTTTTGGCAGGTCAGCTGGGGCTAAATTGACCGTAATACGACGTTGGGGAAATTCAAAACCTGAATTAATCAGAGCACTACGTACCCGTTCGCGACTTTCTTTTACCGCAGCCTCAGGCAACCCAACTATTGAAAAACTTGGAAGGCCACCAGATAGGTGAACTTCGACAGTAACCGCAGGTGCATCAATTCCTACCTGCGCGCGCGTATATGCTATCGCTAAAGACATAAGCTTCCATCCTTGGAAGAGTTAATTAAGACGCCAGAAGCAATTGCATCGCTCTGGCGTACTGTTTTGCAAAGCTACAGAGCATTTTCAAAACCCTGCAGCTGATTAATTATTTAATGTTCTACGGCCAAATGATCCAAGATCTGCTCCAAAGACAACGGCGTACCGAAGTAACGCCCTTGCATCAGCATACAACCCTGCCCCATCAGTTGACCGCGAGTACCCGCAGTAGCAACGCCATCGGCCAACACTTCGATCTCCAGCTGACCAGCCATATCTAAAACGGTATCAACGATCTTCTGACGACCTTCATCATTACCCATCGCCATAATCAGATCGGCATCCAGTTTAATCAGATCAGGTTGAATCTCTTGAAGCTGCTCCAAAATAGGGCTTTCACAAGCAAAGCCACTCACGGACAGTTGCGCTTCGCTGGTTAATAGATCAAACAGCTGACCTTCGTATTCAAGCGCCGTTTTAATATCAACATCAACCATATAACGGCCCTGCTGCTGATAGTGACTCAGCTGAGATACCCAGCGTTGCACCGCTTCCTTACTTTGCAATTGCTGGCTTTCGATACGGAACGAGATGAAACGAAGCTTAGGAAAACGCTCCCATACCACATCTAAACCACGCAGTTCCTGATCTAGCCACTGCTCATAACGTTGCAAGGATTCAGGGCTTTGTAATAGAGCAGAGAAATCAGCTAAGGGAATCTGCCCTAATTCTGGATGAGTCCAACTTGGTCGTGCATGAACAGCAACCACTTGGTGGCTATAGATGCTATAAACCGGCAGATAAGTCATCTGAATAGCACCACTAACGATCGCTTGGGTTAGATCTTCTTCTCGTAAAATTTGTGGTCCTTTACTACGTTCCATTAACTCACTGTAAACTCGGAACGTATTGCGTCCACCCTGCTTCGCTGCGTACATCGCAACATCAGCTTTTTTCACCAAATCTTTCGGGCGCTCAGCATGCTCCGGATAGACAGAGATACCCACACTACCACTGATAAATATCTCCCGATGCTCAACAAAAATACCATGACTGAGCTGATCAACTACCCGCTGCGCCACCTTAAGAGCCGATTCAACCCCATCAGCCAGCGGAATCATCATGACAAACTCATCGCTACTTAAGCGTGCCAAGGCATCATCACCGCGTACCACCCCTCCTAAACGGCGTGCCACTTCTTGAAGCAAGTTATCGCCAACACTGCGGCCTAGATTATCGTTGATCCATTTAAACCGGTCCAGATCCACCAGCATCACAGCTAACTGCTCGCCTTGCGCTTTACTCTGCTCTAAGCGTTTCGCCAAGATATCTTGGAACATATCCCAGTTCGGAAGATGAGTCAGTTCATCGAACTGAGCTGATTGCACGATGGCATTCATCTCTTTCTTAAGATGACTAATATTGAAGAACTGAGCCATATAACCTGTTACTAGGCCCTGATCGTTCTCCAAACGCATGATATTGAACCACGCAGGATAAACCGTGCCATCCTTATGCCTATTCCATAGCTCACCTTGCCAGCAACCATCGCTGCTGACGGTAAGCCATAAATCCTCATAAAATGGATCATTTAATTCCCGTGCCCCAAGAAAGCGCGGATTTTCGCCCTGCACCTCATCTAGGCTATAACCGGTAATTTCGGTAAATGCAGGATTAGCCTGCACTATATTATTGGCCTGATCCGTTACGAGCACTGCTTGAGGCGAACGAAGGAATAACTGCTGTTCAAAATGATCCATATTTAACCTACGTAGCTAGCGAAATTAAGAGGATGGTTACTTATCCTGTAATGCTTCTTCTAATGCCTGAACTTGCTTCTCTAAAGTTTCTACTTTTTCCCTAGTACGCAGCAATACGGCTTTCTGGGCATCAAACTCTTCACGACTAACAATATCCAGACGATCAAACGTGCCCTGCAAAACTGCTTTCACCTGCTGCTGTAACTCATCTTGCCCAGGAAGCTTATTTTCCCCAGACAGCAATTTCGAAAACTGTTCACTCAAGCCTTCTATTAGTTGTGGATTAATCATCCCACTTACCCCTAACAATTAAATATTGCCTGTCACTATAACAACAAACCTGCACCATTCAAGATCGCACCATATTGGTGCACCCTTATATTGCAGCGCACCTAAAGAAGCCCCACAAGAAGGCACGAAAACCTTACAAAAAACCTAGAACACAAATAACCTATTGAAATTAAAGAATAATTCAAACATGGCACAACCTTCGCTATAACCTTCGCAAACAGAATTTATGTTTGTTTAACGATAAACGCATACTGAACAGAATTTTTACCTACGGGGGATAGCAATATGAAAATGGTCTCTGCTGTCATCAAACCATTTAAATTGGATGATGTACGAGAAGCCCTTTCTGAAATTGGGGTACAAGGTATCACTGTGACTGAAGTTAAAGGTTTTGGTCGCCAGAAAGGACACACTGAACTATACCGCGGCGCTGAATATGTAGTCGACTTCCTACCAAAAGTACGCGTAGACGCTGCAGTGTCTGACGAAATTGTCGACCAAGTTGTAGAAGCGATTAGTGGCGCAGCTCAAACCGGCAAAATTGGCGACGGTAAGATCTTCGTAACGCCAGTAGAACAAGTTGTGCGTATTCGTACCGGTGAAACCGGTACGGAAGCCCTTTAATTTTTTGACTTATTGATTGCTTCTGGAGGAATAAACCAATGGAAGAACTACTGAATTCAACAGCGGGTGATGTTACCCAGCTTAAATACGCACTAGATACTTTCTACTTCCTAGTGTGCGGTGCTTTAGTAATGTGGATGGCAGCAGGCTTTGCCATGCTGGAAGCGGGTTTAGTTCGTGCGAAAAACACAACTGAAATCCTAACCAAGAACATCGCGCTATATGCGATCTCTTGTACTATGTACTTGGTTTGCGGTTACGCAATCATGTACGGCGGTGACTACATGCTTTCTGGCATCACTGGTGACGGTTTCACAGGTGCTGAAGAGCCAGCAACTTACGCACCATCTGCAGACTTCTTCTTCCAGGTAGTTTTCGTTGCAACAGCAATGTCTATCGTATCCGGTGCAGTTGCTGAGCGTATGAAGCTATGGGCTTTCCTAGCATTCGCTGTAGTAATGACAGGTGTTATCTACCCAATGGAAGGTTCTTGGACTTGGGGCGGTAACGATGTATTCGGTTTCTACAACCTAGGCGACCTTGGTTTCTCTGACTTTGCAGGTTCCGGTATCGTACACATGGCAGGTGCTGCTGCAGCCCTAGCAGGTGTTCTAGTACTAGGTGCTCGTAAAGGTAAATACTCAAAAAGCGGTGCTGTAAACGCTATTCCAGGTGCAAACCTACCTTTAGCTACACTAGGTACGTTCATTCTATGGATGGGTTGGTTCGGCTTCAACGGTGGTTCTGTACTAGCATCATCTGATGTAGAGAACTCTAACGCTGTTGCTGTTGTATTCATGAACACTAACGCTGCTGCTGCAGGTGGTGTGATCGCGGCACTGATCGTAGCTCGCCTACTATTCGGTAAAGCAGACCTAACAATGGCGCTTAACGGTGCACTAGCGGGTCTAGTTGCTATCACGGCTGAGCCATCTACTCCAACTGCACTGCAAGCGACTCTGTTCGGTGCACTAGGTGGTACGCTGGTTGTATTCAGCATCCTAACGCTAGATAAACTAAAAATTGATGATCCAGTAGGTGCTATCTCTGTTCACGGTGTTGTAGGTCTTCTAGGTCTGCTACTAGTACCAGTAACAAACGGCGATTCTACTTTCTCTGGTCAGATCATCGGCGCACTAACTATCTTCGCTTGGGTATTCGCTACAAGCCTAGGTGTTTGGTTAGCTCTTAAAGCAATCATGGGTGTACGCGTATCGGAAGAAGAAGAGTACGAAGGCGTGGATATCTCTGAGTGTGGTATGGAAGCTTACCCAGAGTTTACATCTGGCAAGTAAGATTGATCTAAAACAGTAAAAGGGCGCTAAGCGCCCTTTTTGCGTCACTAGTGCTCTGTAAGAGATTGATCCGATACGCTGTTCATATACCATCTTGCAATTATCTAGGTATACTAAGACGCATAATTCACTATAGTTACATTTGCTGCTTGGTCGTCAGGCCATAGAATGAGCAAGCCCAACTGAGGAATAGCATTATGAAACTGGTCACTGCGGTGATTAAACCGTTTAAACTGGATGATGTCCGTGAAGCGCTTTCTGAAATTGGTATCCAAGGCGTTACCGTTACTGAAGTAAAAGGCTTCGGTCGTCAGAAAGGCCATACTGAATTGTACCGCGGTGCAGAGTATGTGGTTGATTTCCTTCCAAAAGTGAAAATTGAAATTGCTGTAGACACAGACATGGTTGATCAAGTGATTGAAGCGATCAGCAAAACTGCGAATACTGGCAAAATCGGTGACGGTAAGATCTTTATCTCTCCTCTAGAGCAGGTAATCCGTATCCGTACAGGCGAAAGCGGTCCTGACGCGCTGTAAGCAAAAATATATTCCAAAAAGCGGCTATTAAGCCGCTTTTTTTATGCCTGTTCTATTACATGCAATATTTCTTTAATTGAAATTGAACTTCCGTTCAAATTAGAGCTCTTTATCTAAGTCATCAACATGTTGATCAACTAACAAAGAGCCATTTATGCTTACACAACCTATCTTGTTCAGCCCTATTTCACTGGGAAGTATTGAGCTATCCAATCGAATCTTGATGGCACCTCTCACCCGTGCCCGTGCAGACAACCATCATATTCCTAGCCCATTAATGGTTCAGCATTATGCTGATCGGGCAACTGCAGGTTTGATTATTACTGAAGCCACTATGGTGATGGAAAACTGCAGCGCCTTTATCAACGAACCCGGTATCTACTCAGAGGCACAAATAGCTGGCTGGAAAAAAGTCACCGATGCCGTACATCAGAAAGGCGGGAAGATTGTTGTACAGCTATGGCATGGCGGACGCGCCTGTCATCCAGATCTAAATAACGGCGTTCAGCCAGTCGCTCCAAGCCCTATAGCGATCGAAGATGAAGTACATACGCCCGATGGTCTAAAACCCTACACAACGCCCCGCGCGCTGCAGATAGAAGAGATTCCCGAGATCATTGCTGGTTTCAAACAGGCAGCAATCAACGCCAAAGCAGCTGGATTCGATGGCGTAGAGCTTCATGCAGCCAACGGTTATCTACTCGACTCATTCTTACGCGATGGAACAAACCAGCGGGAAGATCAATACGGCGGCAGCTTAGAAAACCGATCTCGACTGATTTTCGAAGTTTTAGATGCGATTTGTGAGGTATGGGGTAACGACAAAGTGGGTATCCGCACTTCACCTTTAAACGGCTTTAACAGCATGAAAGATAGCGATCCTGTTGGAACAACCTTCTGGCTCGCCGAGAAGCTAAATCATTACCAACTGGCTTATTGGCACCTTATGCGCAGTGACTTCTTGGGTGAGCAACAAGGCGATGTTAATTCAATCGCCCGAGAACACTACCAAGGCAACCTTATTGGCAACATGGGCTACAGCTATGAAGAGGCGGATTCCGCGGTATTAGATAAACAGCTAGACGCTGTTGCCTTTGGTGTACCTTTTATCGCCAATCCTGATCTAGTCGCTCGTTTCCAGACGGCATCCGAACTCAATGAGCCTGACCCCGACACCTTTTATACACCTGGCCCCGAAGGCTATAACGACTATCCATTCTTAGACCAGACAGACTTAGTGAGCGCATAAATGAGCAATCCTAAAGATTACCCAAGCGTTGCTCAGTACCCAATATCTAAACGCTGGCCAGCGCAACATCCTGATATTCTGCAACTCTATTCGTTAGGAACACCGAATGGCGTCAAGATTTCCATTGCACTTGAAGAGTTACAAATCCCTTATGAGGCGCATCGTGTAACGCTGGCAGCAAGCGATGTCAAAAGTGAAGAATATTTATCTCTCAACCCGAACAATAAAATCCCAGCGATCATTGACCCGCACGGCCCAGAAGGCACACCTATTGGTCTGTTTGAAAGTGGCGCTATTCTTGTCTACCTAGCCGAAAAGACCGGCAAACTCATGGGTAACAACGCCACAGAAAAAGCCAAAGTACTGCAATGGCTGATGTTTCAAGTAGGCGGCGTCGGCCCCATGTTTGGGCAACTGGGTTACTTTCACGCCTTTGCCGGTAGTGAAATTGAAGATCCACGGCCTAAACAGCGCTATATCAACGAAGCAAAACGCCTACTTAATGTGATCGAAAACCAGCTAGAAGGTCAGGATTGGATTGCCGGCGACTTTTCTATTGCTGATATTGCCATAGTGCCTTGGCTGGATACGATAGAGCGTGTTTACCGTGCCGGAGAAGAAACTGAAATAGCAAAATTCAAACAAGTTAGATCTTATATCGAGAGATTCAATCAGCGCCTATCTGTACATAAAGGGCGGGAAATTTTCTCAAAAATATAGTAGTTATTTCTGTATTAAGGGTAAAGGCTAATCCAACCTTCACCCTAAATACAGAAATAAATAAAAATCATCAAAACACCCAAAAACCACCGATAACTCGATGTAATATTAGATTTTTTTATACCTTAGGCTAAAACATTCATAAAAAATTCACTTTGCTCATCGTTTAAAATTGACCCACATCAAACCAGTTACAACTTTATTAAACATCTAAACAATTCCAACTTCTTTTGGCGCAGAATACATAGATCAAATAGAGAAATTCAAACAAGATCTATGCAGCAAACAGAATTACAAACAAAAAATCACAGCACGATTCCAATGGATTGGTTTAAACAATCCTCGATTGGTGTGCTTGTGCTGGATGATCTGTTTAACTGTTTGCACTGCAATCCTTACGCTGCAACCTTAATCTGGGACAGAGTAGGCGAATCTCAGAACAACACACTACCAGAAGATTTTAAACTCGCGATACGCCCTCACGTCATGGGGTTACTTGCGCAGAATAGAGATTCTTACGACACCCATATAGTCCTCTCCTCACAAGGGGAAAGTATTCAGTTACGTGTCGAGTTCACTATCGTTAAGAAAGCTGAAAGTCGAAAAGTTTTTATAACACTGCGCAACTCAAGTCAGAGTGCACGCCAAGCAAGAGAGCTTAAGGTATTCCGGAATGCCGTAGAGAATACCGGAAGCGCAGTTGTGATCACTAACGCTCAAGGTGAAATCGAATACTCCAATAGCCGCTTTAGTGAAATTACAGGCTGGGACGGCCGTGAAATACTCGGTAAGCGTCCAAACTTTTTACGCTCTGAGCAAACCACAAACGACATATACAAACAATTGTGGGGCACTGTACTTAATCACCAGCAATGGCGTGGCACCTTACTAAATAAACGCAAAAATGGTTCGACATACTGGTCCTTACAAAATATTTCGCCTATTCATGATGAACTGGGAAATATCATTAATTTTGTTTCTGTTAGCGAAGATATCTCGCAAATCAAAGAGCATGATGAGCAACTAGAGAGAATGGCCTACTTCGATCCTCTGACCGAATTAGGTAATCGTCGAAACTTCCGCCGCACTCTAGATAAATATCTACAAAACCCTGTCAGTGACAAACTGCATGCGCTACTGCTACTCGATTTAGACCATTTTAAGCAGATTAACGACACGATGGGGCACGAAGCGGGGGATGCGCTTCTAACCACCATAGCAAGCCGTTTAAAATTCTGTACTCCCCACCAAACATCGGTTTTCCGCCTTGGCGGGGACGAATTCACAGTGATCTTACAAGACTGCAAAGATCGTGAAGAGATAATTAACCGCGTCATCGATGTACTATCGTTACTGTCCCAACCTATGCAGATTGGCCCTCACGAGCTAGGCGTAACCGTCAGTATAGGAATCACATTAATTGGTCACGATAGTGTTGATGCCAGCGACCTGCTCAGAAATGCTGATCTAGCTATGTATCATGCAAAAAGGCAGGGTAGGAACACTTATGCTTTCTTTGCTGACCAGATGAATGAAGATGCACAACGCATACTCACAATCGAGCATGATCTACGAAACGCCTTAACTGGCAAGCAGTTATCCCTGGCTTATCAGCCGCAGATATGCGCCTTAGATGGTCGCATCACGGCAGTTGAAGCCTTGCTTCGCTGGCAGCACCCTGTGAATGGTAATGTACCACCTGATGAGTTTATTCCCCATGCTGAAGAAACCGGTTTAATCATCCCAATTGGCCGTTGGGTACTAGAAGAAGCTTGTCGTGCGGCTAAATCAATACAGACTCAAGGCTTACCTCCGATAAAAGTCTGCGTAAACTTATCTGTACGCCAATTTGATGACCCCTCTTTGATTACTCAAATATCTGAAGCTTTAGCCAAAGCCTCACTCGCCCCAGAATGGCTAGAGCTAGAGATAACAGAAAGCATGCTTATGCGCGATATGCCAACGGCTATCAATACCCTAAAACGCATCAAAAGCATGGGAATAAGTCTCGCTATAGATGACTTTGGCACTGGTTATTCATCTCTTAGCTATTTAACCAAGATGCCTGTCGATCTATTAAAGATAGATCGCTCCTTTTTACATCGAGTTCCCGAAGACCAAGACAACATGACGATAACTTCCACCATTATCGCCATGACCAAACAACTGGGCTTGAATGTGGTTGCAGAAGGGGTCGAAAACCAATCGCAGATGGACTTCCTGCAGCAGCACAACTGCAATACGATGCAAGGGTTCCTAGTAAGTCACCCGCTAAATTTCGCTGACTTTAATGAAAAGTATCGCGAATCTCAGTACTTTAACGGCACGAATGACACTCCTGTTATAAGTGATCACAAAGACGCTAAAAACAGCCATTAAGGCAGCATTTCCCTAGCACTACCTCTGTTAAGCCATTGCCTCTACAACGCTTTTTTCCCGTTAAGGTCTAAACTTAGACTTATCTATGCAGTAGAGGAGACAGACTATGTCCTCCAATGTTGATAGGGAAACGTTCAATCAAATCATGGTGCCTAACTACGCACCACAACAGATGATTCCTGTAAAAGGGCTTGGTTCCCGAGTATGGGACCAGCAGGGTAATGAGTTCATCGACTTTGCTGGCGGTATTGCTGTAAATGCTTTAGGCCACTGCCATCCAGAATTGACAGCAGCACTTCATCAGCAAGCTGATCAGTTATGGCATCTAAGTAATGTATGGACCAATGAACCTGCTCTGCAATTAGCCCAAGCGCTCTGTGATAAAACCTTTGCAGAGAAGGTCTACTTCGCCAATTCAGGCGCTGAAGCAAACGAAGCTGCGTTTAAACTCGCACGAAAATACGCCTATGATAATTTTGGTGCGGATAAGCACGAAATCATCAGTTGCAATAACAGTTTCCATGGCCGCACCCTCTTTACCGTATCTGTAGGCGGGCAACCAAAGTATCGTGAAGGATTTGAGCCGGTACCTGCAGGCATCTCTCATGTTCCTTTTAATGATATTGCGGCGTTAGAACAGCAGATCAGCGATCAAACCTGTGCGGTAGTCATCGAGCCTATTCAAGGCGAGGGAGGGATTAAACCTGCCTCAGCTGAGTATTTGCAGGCTGCCAAAAGCCTATGCTCTGAACACAATGCCCTACTTATATTTGATGAGATACAAACCGGTATCGGCCGTACCGGTAAGTTATACGCCTATCAACACAGCCAAGTTAAACCGGATATTTTAACCACTGCCAAAGCTTTAGGCGGCGGCTTTCCCATAGCGGCGATGCTGAGTACCGAAAAGGTCGCCAAATCTTTTAACGTCGGTAGTCATGGTAGTACTTATGGGGGCAACCCTCTTGGCTGCGCAGTAGCTCTCAAGCTGTTACAGATTGTGGATACGCCTGAGGTGCTCGATGGTGTGTTCCATAAACATCATCAGATCACTCAACAAATTGCGCAATTTAATCAGAAAACAGAGTTATTTAAGGATATTCGCGGCCAGGGCCTATTAATCGGCTGTGAGCTAAGCGATCAATTCCAAGGTAAAGCGCGGTTGTTTTTAGAGTTGGCGCAACAAACAGGGCTGATGGTGCTTGTTGCAGGCTTAAATGTCATTCGCCTGACACCCTCGCTGATTATTCCTGAAGACGATATTAAAGAGGGATTAGCACGCTTCAACCGCACAATGCAGTTATTTAACCAACAAGCTTGAGCTGAGAGTGCTAGAGATTATGCAGTTATCTGTCGAACCACTAGATCAGTTAGAACGTGATCTTCTCGATAAGATAAGCGTTCAACAGCACCTAAGAGAACAACAACTGATTGAGTTAGTTGAGATCAATAGCGGCTCACTTAATCCCGAAGGGGTCAATCAGGTCGGACTTAAATATCAAGAGCTGTTCGCCCCACTCTGCAGTAAAAGCGAAAGAGTTGAACTGCCCGAGTGGGAGCGGATCGATTACACAGGCAAAGCAGAATACCAAGCGCTCGGTTCCCTTTGGAAGTTCAGCCACAACCCAGACGCACCGAACCAGATCCTGTTTTGCGGCCATATCGATACTGTATTTCCTGTTGATAGTCCCTTCCAACATGCGATTCGCTTAGACCACACCCGATTGAACGCACCCGGTGCCGCAGATATGAAAGGCGGTATTCTGGTGATTCTGTCCGCACTTGAAGCCTTAGCGCAGCACCCGCTTGCTCATCAGATCGGTTGGAGTGTCATCCTTAATCCAGATGAAGAGATCGGCTCACCCGGTTCAGCCGATTATTTAGCCGAAGCTGCCAAAAAACATGACATTGGATTGATCTACGAGCCCGCTTTGCCTGATGGGAATCTTGCAGGGGAGCGAAAAGGCAGCGGCAACTTCACTTTGGTTGTCCATGGTCGTTCTGCCCATGCCGGCAGAGCTCCAGAAACAGGTAGGAATGCAATCAATAAAGCCGCTGAACTGATCCTGCAACTGGCATCGTTAAACAATCAAAAACCGGGTTTAACCCTCAATACAGGCATAATCAAAGCAGGCGAAACCACTAACAAAGTGCCCGATTTAGCCGTGTGTAAATTTAACGTACGTATTCAGAAAACCGAGGATGCCGAATGGTGCCTTGAGCGCATCGATGAATTTATTCAGCAGCATAATCAACAAGAAGGATTCCATATAGAGCTCCATGGGCATTTTGGACGCTATCCTAAGCAACTCGACCAACCCCATCTCGCACTCTATCAACTGGTACAGCAATGCTCAGAACAGCTGGGTACAACGTTAACCTGGAGTGCAACGGGAGGCTGCTGTGACGGTAATAACTTATCGACCGCGGGCTTGCCCAATATAGATACCTTGGGTGTGACCGGTAACTTTATCCACAGCCCCCATGAATTTATCAATTTACCTAGTCTGAGTTCACGCGCGCAGCTCAGCGCACTGTTACTCTTTCACATAGCTCGTGAAGGATTGCCATTTAAGCGACTGCGCCCTCAGGGGAGGCCACTATGACCAATGAAGAGCTAACCCAAATGCTAGATGAGATGTGGCAGGACTATTTAGAGCTCAATCCACAAGCCCGCCAGATCCACCAGCTATTCAGCGATCTTAACTATCAAGTACTCAATGATCATATTGCGTTACGTACTTTTGATCTGGAAGAAGTGAATATAGATAAGATGGCTACGCCGTTTCTCTATAGCGGCTATCGCGCAGCAGGTGAATATCATTTCCCAAACAAACACCTCTACGCCAAGCACTTTCAACATGATGATCCTGCCCTACCGAAAATCTTTATCAGCCAGCTAATGACCGAATCGCTCAGCACTGACAACCAACTGCTTGTGCATAACTTAGTAGCTGAACTCGATCCTATGCAGCAATCACCAGACACCTTGTGCTATTGCGGTCGTCCGTGGGAGGTCAGTTATGAGGAGTACCAAGCACTACTGGCACAAAGTGAGTATGCCGCTTGGCTGGCGGCCTTCGGTTTCAGACCTAACCATTTCACTATTTTCGTCAACGCACTCACTTCGCATACCAGTATCGAAGAGGTTAATCAGTTTTTAAAAAGCCATTCAATCGAACTCAATAGTGCAGGTGGTGAAGTCAAAGGTAGTCCCGAAGAGCGACTCGAACAGTCCTCAACCTTAGCCAGCAAAGTCGCGGTTGAATTTAGTGATGGCAGTGTAGAAATACCGGGCTGCTACTACGAATTTGCCCGTCGCTATCCCTTGGAAGATGGCTCTCTCTACCAAGGCTTTGTCGCGGCATCTGCTGACAAAATCTTCGAAAGTACCGATAGCCGTTAGGAACTTCAGGGAACAGGAGGTCGACTATGTATTACATTCGCCCGATTGAGATGAACGATTTAGAGACCTTACATCAGATCGCTATCGAATCTGGTCCTGGCTTTACCTCTCTCCCCGAAAACAGCGCTTTGCTCGCCGATAAAATCGAGCGCAGCTTAAACGCCCTCAAACAAGATATTCAGAAAGCCGCCAATGAAAGCTATCTGTTTGTCCTGATCGACAGTGAAACTGAAGAAGTCGTTGGGACCACAGGAATTGAAGCAGCCGTTGGTCTTCAAGAGCCTTGGTATCACTACAGAGTAGGTACCGTAGTGCACGCGTCTCGCGAGCTCAATATCCATAACCAGTTTAAAACCCTCTACCTATGTAACGATTACACCGGCTGCACAGAGGTTTGTACCCTCTATCTAAAACCTGAACACCGTCACTCGCAAAACGGTAGCCTGCTGTCTAAAAGTCGTTTTCTGTTTATGGCAGAACAGCCGCAACGTTTCTCGGAACGCGTCATCGCAGAGATGCGTGGTTTCTCTGATGACAACGGCCGCTCCCCCTTTTGGGAGGGTTTCGGACGTAAGTTTTTTGCGATGGACTACTCTGAAGCGGATTACCTCACAGGCTCTGGTAACAAAGTATTTATTGCCGAGTTGATGCCGAAATACAGCATCTACATCCACTTGCTCCCCGAAGAAGCGCAAGAAGTGATCGGACGGGTTCACGCCAATACTGAACCTGCCCGCCGCATGCTGGAAAACGAGGGTTTCCGCTTTGAAAATTATGTGGATATCTTCGATGCCGGTCCTACGATCACCGCACCATTGGCAAAAATACGTGCGATTAGAGATAGCCGCTACGCCAAAATTAGAATTTCACAACAAGCTGAAACCACTGATTCCGATTCAGCTTATCTACTCAGTAACACCCGTGCAGCAGGTTTTCGTTGCTGCCTTGCTAACTGCCAAACCAATCAAGGCATTGCTGAACTCACACCTGAAACAGCTGAAATGCTGCAACTGAAAGACAGTGACACTATCCGATTGGTCGAACTAAAAGGGAGACACCCATGAAACCACAAGCATCATTGTTTATTAATGGCGAATGGGTTCAGGGCAACGGCTCCGAACTTGAGTCGTTGAATCCAGGCAATAACGAGCGAATCTGGCAGGGTTATGCAGCTGACGAAGAGCAAGTAGATCAAGCTGTTTCAGCAGCGGCTGAAGCCTTCCCACACTGGTCTGAACTCACGCTAAAGCAGCGCGGAGCCTACCTTCTAAAATTTAATGAATTGGTAAAAGAACACGAAGACCTACTTGCCGACACCATCGGTCAAGAAACGGGTAAGCCTCTTTGGGAAGCCAAGACAGAAGTAACTGCTATTCTGGGCAAAGCGGCTTTGACCATCAAAGCCTATCAAGCACGTTGCCCAACCGAAGAGAGCACAGTACTGGGGGCGCGCTCCATTCTCAGCCACCGTCCCCACGGTATCGTAGC
Organism: Neptuniibacter sp. QD48_11; assembly: GCF_047778095.1. Classification (GTDB taxonomy): domain Bacteria; phylum Pseudomonadota; class Gammaproteobacteria; order Pseudomonadales; family Balneatricaceae; genus Neptuniibacter. The sequence goes on along the minus strand of NZ_CP180551.1, from coordinate 235,464 downwards.
GATATTTGGCCCTTATAATTTCCCAGGGCATCTACCAAATGGCCATATTATGCCAGCGCTGTTGGCAGGCAATACCATCGTCTTTAAGCCCAGTGAATTTACCCCGCGAACAGCAGAACTGATGGTTCATCTCTGGCAAAAAGCTGAATTACCCGATGGCGTGCTTAACCTGGTCCAAGGTGAAAAAGAAACGGGGGCGCATTTAGCCCAGCATCCAGAGATTAATGGCCTCTATTTCACCGGTAGCGCAGCCACCGGCTGTTACTTGCATGAGCAGTTTGGCGGACAACCCGAAAAGATCTTAGCACTCGAGATGGGCGGTAATAACCCTCTATTGGTTGCCAAAACAACCAATGTTGCTGCGGCGGTCTATAACACTATTCAATCGGCCTATATCACTGCAGGCCAGCGCTGTACCTGCGCACGACGTTTATTGGTACCGGTCGGCACAGAAGGGGATGAATTTATTGCCGCTTTGCAGAAAGCGGTTAACAAAATTGAGGTAGGCACCTATAACCAGAACCCACCACCTTTTATGGGCGCTTTAATCAGCCAGTCAGCCATGACCTCTATGCTAACCGCTCAAGAAAAGCTGATCGAACAAGGCGCTGAAGCATTGGTTAGTATGCAACGCTTTGCCGAGAAAGGCGCCCTGCTAACACCAGGGTTAATCGACTGTACGGCAATAGAGAACCCCGATGATGAGGAGTTCTTTGGCCCTCTCCTTCAGATCTATCGTGTACAAGATATTCAGCAGGCAACAACCTTAGCCAATAACACCCGCTATGGCTTAGCGGCTGGCGTACTCAGTGACGATCCTAAAATATTCGAATACTTTCAGCGTCGTGTTAGAACGGGCTTGATCAACTGGAACAGGCCACTAACCGGCGCATCCAGTGCGCGCCCCTTTGGCGGTACCGGTATTAGTGGTAACCATCGCGCCAGTGCATGGTATGCCGCCGATTATTGCGCTTACCCAGTTGCCTCTATGCAGGCCGACAGCATGGATATCCCAGATAAACTCCCTCCGGGCCTACATATCGCCGATCATGTTTGGAGTCATGAATGAGTTTAACGCTTAACTTAGATGGTTTGGTCGCACCCAATCACCACTATGCGGGACTCGCACAGGGCAACCTTGCATCACAACAGCATCAAGGCGAGATATCTTCACCCAAAGACGCAGCATTACAGGGTTTGGAAAAGATGTGGATGCTGCATCAGCTTGGCATTCCACAAGGGATTATTCCCCCGCCAATGCGACCTGATCTAGCACTGCTCTATGCAGCAGGCTTTCGCGGCTCCGACGAACAACTCTTGGATCAAGCTTGGCACAAAGCCCCTCAGTTGCTGACCGCCTGTTATTCCGCTTCTGCTATGTGGGCAGCTAACAGCGCAACCTGCTCAGCATCTCAAGATACCAGAGATAGACACTTACACTTCACCCCTGCAAACTTAAATAGCAGTATCCATCGATCATTAGAAACCAAACATAACTATCAGTTCTTCCAAACCTGCTTTGATGATCACGACAGGTTTAGCATTCATGTACCGCTGCCTTCACAATCGATCTTTGCAGATGAAGGGGCGGCCAATCAGATCCGCTTAAACTCGCCCTGTGACCAAGATGCTCTGAATCTGTTTATCTATGGCAGAGAAGGCTCACTAAGCGCAAGTACACGCTTTCCAGCACGCCAAACTCGCCTCGCTAGCGAAAGTATTATCCGCCAACATCAACTGGAGCAAAACCGCAGCATACTGATTCAACAGAACCCCATCGCTATAGACCACGGTGCATTTCACAACGATGTTGTCGCGGTAGGACATCTGAACTTTTTATTTCTACATGAACAAGCTTTTAAAGAGCAAAATGAGGTTTTGAATAATTTAAGATTAAAAAGTTGTCATTGGCAGGATGCACTTAAGATATTTGAGGTCAGTTCCAGTAAGCTGAGTCTGCAAGAAGCCGTCAGTACTTATTTATTCAACAGTCAGCTAATTCAAAAAAGCGACGGTAGCCTTCTGCTTCTAGCACCCATGGAGAGTAAACTCAGTACCAACGCATCGGCAGTCTGCGAAGAGTTAATTGCTGCAGACAACCCTGTCAGCGAGGTGCAATTTGTCGATCTAACGCAAAGCATGCAGAACGGCGGAGGTCCAGCTTGTCTGCGTTTAGCGGTACCAATCACGGTTGAAGAGTTAAGCGCTATGCATCAGGGAATACTGCTAACCCCTGCACTATATGAATCGCTAAAACATTGGATAGAAACGCACTACCGGGATCGCCTAAGTCTAGAGGATCTTCGCGACCCCCGGCTGATTTCAGAGATACATAGTGCGCTATCCCACTTGGGAGATCTGTTAAAGCTTCCCAGTTTTTACAACTAAATTTTAGGCGCAAGGCAACAGAATGCGCGCTTCCAATCCGCCCTCTGGATGGTTTGATAGACTGAGTTCACCACCTAAACGTTGTACAGCCCGTTGCGCGATACTTAACCCTAAGCCATAACCCTCGGACTTACTATCACCCCGGAAGAACGGCTCGCAAAGCTTTTCTAACTGCTCTGCAGGCACACCTTCACCATGGTCACGAATACGAATTTCACAATGCTCACCTTTATGAACACTCAACTCGATCGGCGCTGATTGTGGGGTATGTTTACAGGCATTCCCCAAAATATTATTCAGCGCTCGTAGCAACAAAGGTGCATTCAATTCCACTTCACAATCGGATTCCATACGGAGTTCAAACTCACGTGATTGCTGACTAAAACGGGCATCATCGAGCAACTCTTGCAGCACATCACTCAGCTTAGTTTTTTCGCCTTTAACTTCCATCTGCTCCAAACGGGATAAGGATAAGATCTCGCCGATTAATTGATCTAATCGCTGACACTCATGAATGATCCGTTGTACTGTTTTGTCCCTTTCTCCCAAGCGTTGTTCAGCAATCCCTGCTGCGGCCTGCAATCGCGCTAGCGGCGCTCTTAACTCATGAGAGACATCGCACATCAGATGTTGATGAGAGGTCAGGGTTTGTTGCACATAATCTGCCATGCGGTCAAAGTCACGGGCAAGCTCACCCAGCTCATCACCGCGTTTGCGTAGTTTCTCATCCGTACGAGTATCCAACTCCCCACGGTAGATCGCCTGAGTGTGCTCGCGCAGCAAAATTAATGGCCGCGCAATAATCGCGGATACAATCAAAGCACCTAAAGAAGACACTAATAAAATCAGTACCATTTGTACCGATAAGATGCGATTCACTAGATCTGCGTAGGGAGAACGTTCCCAGCTCAGGTCGACTAATACTTCATACTGTCGCCCCTGCTCTGACTCTAGATTAAAGCGGTAGCTATCTTCAGGGGCCTGCTTGAAACTCGGAAGATCAACCACTTGCTTCTGCGTAGTCAGGTCGGTAATGTGGACACGCTTAGTTACACTACGCCAGATAAAACGTTTCCAATGTGGTGTACGTTCTTTGTGATGTTGCGGCGGCGGGAGACCTATCTCTTTATCCCGGTGCGAACTCTTCAGGTGCTTAAGCCGAAGCGGTGGAATCGTGGTATGCCCCATGCGTTCATAACGCTCGATCATCAGCTCTGCATAACCCTCAGCTTTTGCTGTGATCACCTCTTTGAAACGATCTTCTTCTGTAATAGTACTGACAACACAGATAGTCGCTAACAGTACCGAAAAGCTTACACACCAGATCGCGGCAAAAACTTTCCAAAAAAGTCGTTTATACCACTTCATACCAGATCCTTAATAAACTGATAGCCAACACCACGTACAGTTTTAATTAACTCTTTCTCTGGCAGTGCTTTCGCTAATTTCTGACGTACACGGCTAACATGAACGTCTATTGCACGATCAAATGCCGCCAATTTTCGATGCAAAACCAGCTCAGTTAATTGTTCTTTATCCAATACATTTCCAGCATTCGCGATCAGATAAGCAAGCACGTTAAACTCCGTCCCCGTAAGCTCCAATAACTCACCCTTGATCCTAACCTCACGCAAACCAGGATCAAGCTGGACACCGCCCATCTCAACATTCGTATCCGGAAAAAGAGTTGTTTGTGTTTTCGGTTCCGAACGACGTAAGACCGCACGAATTCGTGCAAGCAATTCGCGTGGGTTACAGGGTTTGCTTAGGTAGTCATCCGCCCCCATCTCTAGTCCCAGAATACGATCAATCTCTTCACCACGCCCCGTCAGCATAATCACGGGTAAGGTCACTACAGGTCGAATTTGCTGTAGCAGCTCCAAACCCGATTTACCCGGCATCATGATATCTAACACCATCAAGGCGTAACGATCCGCACGTTTTAATTGCGCGCAAGCTTCATCTGCATTGTGAGCAAACTCAACCTCAAAGCCTTCGTGCTCGAGATAATCGGATAACAACTCGCACAGTTCCACATCGTCATCCACCAGTAATAATCGCTGTTTATCTCTCATACTTTAATCCCGCACTCGGCCTTGATCGCCTAATTTCGCTACTTATCTACTAAAAATAATAATCCTTTTAGCGTCAAAATAGATCGCCCAATTGTTAGATTTACCCAACTTTACACAGCAGAAACCCATCTTTGCGCTTACAAAAGCCACACTTTGTTCCATCAACTAAACAGCCTAGGAGCAAAGAACATGAACCGTAAAATCATGACTGGAATCGCAGCCGCTGTGTTAACTGTTTCTAGTTTAGGCGTTGCACATGCTTACACTAAAGATGACGGCGCTAAGATGGAGAAACGCCTGCAGTATCTTTCTGAAGAACTAGGGTTAACCACCAGCCAACAGGCGGCACTGAAAGAAAATATGCAGCAGAAAAGAGCGGGCATGAAGGATCAACACCAAGCGAAACGAGATATTCGCCAACAACTGATGCAACTAGATCCAACATCCAAAGACTATCAGTTGCAGCTCAACAGCTTAGTGTTAAAAGCGCAGGAGCAAACTAAAGCGATGATTATGGCCAAAGCCAAACATCAGGAAGAACTGTATGAGATTCTGACCCCAGAACAGGAAGCCAAATTCGCACAGTTAAAGAGTGAAGCACCCAAAAAATGGATGAAACATAAATCGGAACATAGAAAAGGTAAGCAGTGCCACTAAGAGTGGAGCAAAAGTTAAGCTGTAATTGACAGTGTTACCCGTCAGCCTTCACTGCAGTAACTCTGTCAATTTTTTCACGTAAAGAGCCAGCGCTGAAAGGCTTAATGATATAGTCAGAAACGCCTTGAGAGATCGCTTGTTTCACCATCGATGTTTCATCCTCAGCCGTTACCATTATGAAAGGTAACTCGTCGGCATCAAACGATTCTCGCACTTTGTTGAGTACTTCAAGTCCCCCCATCCCTGGCATCTCCCAGTCACACAAAATCACGTCGTAGGCGTGAGTTTGAGTCAATTGGCAAGCCTCTTCACCACTGGCCGCTTGGGTAATATCTCGATAACCAAGCTCCCGCAATATAGCTACCAGTAGTGCCCGCATACTACCAATATCATCGACCAGAAGAATCTTCGCTTGTTCGTTAACGGAAACTTGTTCGACCATAGTGAATATCCATTTCAATTCAATACATTACTACTAAATCTAGCAGAGTTTTTTGAATAGAAAAGGGGGGTAATCAAATCAGCTTAGAAGCCACATCCTTCACATCTTCCATCACAACAAAGGTGCTGGTTTGCTTAACAAATGGCAGATTGGAAATCTTTTCACCGAGCACTTCTCTATAGCTTTCGATATCGGACGTACGCACTTTTAACAGGTAATCGAAATTAGCTGCAATCATATGGCACTGTTCAATTTCAGGGATGGCGCGTACCGCTTCATTAAAGGCTTGCAGCGCTTTGGTTTTGGTATCTAGCATCGTCACTTGAACAAAAGCGATATGTTTAGAACCAAGCTTCTTCTGATCGATCAGGGTGGTATAACCCATGATATAACCAAGCTCTTCCAAGCGTTTCATGCGCACTTGGCAAGGTGTTTTCGAAAGGCCAACACGCGAGGCTAATTCCGTAACCGTAATACGTGCATTCTTTTGCAGTTCGCGCAAAATCGCCATATCGAGTTTATCTAAATTTTCCATGACGGCGCTCCAGAAGCTTAAAGTCAAAACGTCCAAAATTGTGGCGAAAATATAGTGAATTCGACTCTCCATAACAAGTTGACTACTCTTTCTTATAGATTAAAAAGAGCTATACAGCGCGTTTATCTAGGCAAAAAACCATCAAATTAGAACAATCATCCGAATAAGCGAACAAATAAAGACCAATTGCCTAGAAAACAGCCAACTTTAGAGCATTTAACCAATGGAATACCGGTAAGCTTTCCGGTCGTTATACCCAAGCTTAACTACTGTCTTTTTCGCAACCAATGAAGGTAGAAAAGTCTGCAGCATAGCTAGCGCAGGAAGGTGTAACAGAGGATGGAACGATAATAAGCATAAACTATGACAAAGAGGTTTCTTAGATGGTAACCCTGACATTTATCCTATATCTGATGCTGATGCTGGCAATTGGTATTGTTGCCTATCGTCGCACTCAGGATCTGTCTGATTACGTGCTTGGTGGACGTAATCTAGGGCCGATCCCAAGTGCGTTGAGTGCAGGCGCATCAGATATGAGTGGCTGGCTGTTGATGGGCCTTCCTGGTTACGCAATGGCGGCTGGTTATGGCTCTTTCTGGTTGGCAGGCGGTCTACTAGTAGGCACTTGGCTAAACTGGCTGTTAGTAGCTCAGCGCCTACGTGTTTACTCACAACGTGCTGATGATGCACTAACACTACCTGCGTTTTTCGAAAAACGTTTTGAAGATCACAGCCACAGCTTACGCGTTATTTCTGCCGTATTTGTATTAGTTTTCTTCCTGTTCTACACCAGTTCTGGTCTAGTAGCCGGTGGTAAGCTATTTGAAACTGTATTCGGTTTTGATTACACCATTGCTGTTCTTGTTGGTGCTGCAGCTGTTATCTCTTACACCCTATTTGGCGGTTTCCTAGCGGTATCTTGGACAGACGTAGTTCAGGGCCTACTAATGGTTGGCGCTTTGATCTTAGTACCGTTGATCGCGATGGGTGAAATCGGTGGTTTGAGCGGCACGCTGGCAGCAGTCGAAGCGAAAAACCCTGAGCTCTTGAATATGTTTACCGATGCGGATGGTAAGAGCATCACGCTAATCGGTACGCTGTCCCTATTGGGCTGGGGTCTAGGTTACTTCGGTCAGCCGCATATTCTTGCGCGTTTCAAAGGCATCAAATCTAAAGAAGCGGTTCCAGCTGCACGTCGTATCGCAGTTATCTGGAGTGCGATCTCTATGGCGGGTGCCTGCCTAATTGGTTTGGCCGCTATCGGCTACCTACCAGACGGTTTGGGTGATAATGAAACTGTATTTATGGTGATGGTAGATGCACTATTCCACCCTGTAATCGCAGGTGTTCTACTGGCCGCTATCCTTGCCGCTGTAATGAGTACAGCCGATTCTCAGCTACTTGTGTCTTCTTCTGCTCTGGCTGAAGATTTCTACAAAGCGCTATTTAACAAAGATGCGACCCAAGAACAGTTGGTTCGCGTTGGTCGTATTGCGGTAATCGTTATCGCGCTGATCGCAACGTTCCTAGCGATGGATAAAGACTCTAAAGTTCTAGAGCTTGTATCTTATGCATGGGCTGGTTTCGGTGCAGCCTTTGGCCCAGCGCTAATCATGTCTCTGTACTGGAAGCAGATGACCAAAGGCGGTGCGCTTGCGGGCATCATCACTGGTGGTGTGACTGTGGTTGTGTGGAAGCAGCTATCTGGCGGTTGGTTTGATCTATACGAGATCATCCCAGGTATTATCTTTGCCTTCATCGCCATTATCGCGGTATCCAAAGTGACTCCAGCGCCATCAAAAGCTATCCAGCAACGCTTTGACGATGTAGAAGCAGAAATCAAAAGCTAACGAATAGAAAATAGATTTTTAAAAGCCCTAACTGCTTTGCAGTTGGGGCTTTCTTACACCCATCACAAAAAAGAACAAAAGCTCACAAAACAAACAAAATCCCACCAAGACACCCACTTAAAGCACAAAATAAAGAGAAATAAACCTCCACAACCACTTTTATAGATAAATCGACTATTTGAGCGCTTGTAAAATAACCCGATAGATTTAAGAGGTGGAAGATTATGAGCATCACAATCGAACAATGCCGTACAGCTATTCGTAATAACTATCTGGCAGACGAAGCAGCCGTTATCAACGGTTTGATTAATAACTCAGGTTTAAGCGAAACAGAGCGCAGCGCTATTTCAGCCAATGCTGCAGATCTGGTACGCAAAGTTCGATCTGAAAGCTCCCCTTCCATGATGGAAAAATTCCTTGCCGAATACGGCCTGACCACCAAAGAGGGTGTCGCGCTAATGTGTTTGGCAGAAGCACTGCTTCGTGTGCCAGACAGTCTGACTATCGACGCTCTGATCGAAGATAAAGTGGTGTCCGGTAACTGGAAAGGCCATTTAGGCCAATCCGCATCGTCATTAGTAAACAGCTCAACGTGGGCGCTACTCATCACGGGTAAGCTACTTAAAGAAGATGAAAAGAAGAGCATCGGCTCCACAGTCAAAGGCATGATCAAACGCCTTGGGGAACCGGTTGTGCGTACCGCCGTTGCCCAAGCGATGAAAGAGCTAGGCCGCCAGTTTGTACTTGGTCGCGACATCAACGAAGCCACCAAACGTGCAACAAAACTTGAGAAACAAGGCTATAGCTACTCCTACGATATGCTTGGTGAGGCTGCCCGAACTGATGCCGATGCAATCCGTTACCACCAAGCCTACTCACAAGCGATCAGTGAACTGACATCTGCTTGTGAAAGCAAAGATATCCGTCTTAACCCAGGTATTTCTGTAAAACTATCTGCTCTTCATGCCCGCTATGAAGTTGGCCAAAAAGCCCGTGTTATGCAGGAATTAGTAGAGCGTACCCTGACGCTAGCTTTGCAGGCGAAAGATGCCAATATGGGCTTCAATATTGATGCCGAAGAAGCTGATCGTCTCGACCTTTCACTTGATGTGATCGAAGCAGTTCTGGCAGATGAGCGCCTAGCAGGCTGGGATGGATTCGGTATTGTGGTACAAGCTTTTGGCCCTCGTGCCGCGCTTGTTCTGGACTGGCTGTATGCAACCGCTGAGCGTCTTGATCGTCGTATCATGGTGCGCTTAGTTAAAGGTGCTTACTGGGATGCAGAGATCAAACGCGCGCAAGTGCTAGGCCTAGATGGCTTCCCTGTATTTACCCGTAAAGTAAATTCCGACCTGTCTTACATGTGCTGTGCAGAAAAGTTGATGCAGATGACAGATCGCATCTATCCACAGTTCGCTACGCATAACGCCCATTCCGCTGCTGCGATTCTGTTCATGGCAAAAAAACATGATGTGGATAACTTTGAATTTCAGCGTCTACACGGCATGGGTGAATCACTGCACGATACAGTGTTGAAAGCAAACAATACTCGCTGCCGTATCTATGCACCTGTAGGTGCACACCGCGATCTGCTGGCTTACCTTGTTCGTCGTTTGCTAGAGAACGGCGCAAACAGCTCCTTTGTAAACCAGATTGTCGATAAGCGTATTACGCCTGAAGAGATCGCAACCGATCCATTTACCCAAGTATTGGAAAGCCATAACGCAATCAGCAACAACATGATTGCTAAACCTACCATGATTTTTGGTGACAAGCGTCTAAACGCCAAAGGCTGGGATATCACTGACCAAGTGACCTTAGAGCACCTAGAACCGGCTCGTGAGGCCTTCCAGAACACGCAATGGCACGCGAAGCCAATGATTGCAGGCGATGCAAGCAGCTCTGAAACGACTGAAATTCGTAACCCTGCCAACCCAGAAGATCTTGTAGGTCTAGTTACTGAAGCGAACGCTGAAGATATTGAAAGTGCGATCGTATCTGCAGAGCTAGGCTTCCAGCGTTGGTCAAAAACTGACGCTAGCGAGCGCGCCGCTTGCCTTCGCCGTGTAGCTGATCTATTTGAAGCCAATGCGCCTGAGCTGTTTGCTCTGGCGAGCCGTGAAGCGGGTAAAACACTACTTGATGCGGTAGGTGAGATTCGAGAAGCGGTCGACTTTGCCCGTTACTATGCAAATGAAGCGGAGAAACACGCAAACAGTGAAGCACGCGGCGTGATCACCTGTATCTCCCCGTGGAACTTCCCTTTAGCTATTTTTGCCGGTCAGGTTTTAGCAGGCATTGCATCAGGCAATAGCGTCATCGCTAAGCCTGCCGACCAAACACCTCTAATGGCTGCCCGCGCTGTTGCCTTGATGCATGAAGCCGGTATCCCAGAAGACGTTATCCAACTATTACCGGGCTCGGGCATCAATGTCGGCGCACCGCTGACCTCTGATCCACGCATCGCTGCAGTGTGCTTTACAGGTTCGACCTTAACTGCCCAGCGCATCAACAAAGTGATGGCGGAAAGCATGGCTCCGGATGCACCTCTAGTGGCTGAAACCGGTGGTATGAACGCGATGATCGTTGATTCCACAGCTCTTCCAGAACAGGTTGTACGCGATGTTCTGATGTCCTCATTCCAGAGCGCAGGTCAGCGCTGCTCTGCTTTACGAGTGCTTTATGTACAGGAAGATATTGCTGATAACCTACTAGAGATGCTGTTTGGCGCCATGGATGAACTACGCCTTGGCAACCCTTGGCTTCTAAGTACCGATGTGGGTCCAGTTATCGATGGTAACGCTAAAGCTAAGATTGATGAGCACTGCGCAAAATTTGCCGCAAAAGGCCAGATGCTTAAGAAACTCCATGCTCCAACAGACGGTACTTTTGTCGCGCCAGCAGTGCTGAAAGTTAATGGTATTGAAGAGATTGATGAAGAGATCTTCGGTCCTGTTCTACATGTCGCAACGTTTGCAGCAAAAGATCTAGATCAGGTAGTCGAATCGATCAACAGCAAAGGCTACGGTCTAACCTTTGGCCTACACACCCGTGTGGATAACCGTGTAGAGCGCATTATCAACCAAGTTAAAGTAGGCAACATTTACGTAAACCGTAACCAGATTGGTGCCATTGTCGGCTCTCAACCATTCGGCGGTGAAGGCCTATCAGGTACTGGCCCTAAAGCGGGTGGTCCACACTACGTTAAACGTTTCACTCGCTCAAATATTAGCAATAGCACAGAAGCACCAGCAGGCCAGGCAATTAACTCTGAAACACTGCACAAGATGATTCAACAACTGGGTCAAGCAGCCGCTAGTGAAGCGAAGGTTTCTGAGGAACAACTTGCTAACGTCTTTGCTGAACAGGCCTTTAAACTGCAAGGTCATTGTTCTGAAACTACAGAGATGCCAGGGCCAACAGGGGAGTTAAACCTTCTGTCCGAAACTGGGCGCGGTATTGTCCTTTGTCTAGGTCCCGATGCAGAAAGCGCTAAGAATCAGGCTGCAACGGCGCTCATGCAGGGCAATGCGGTAGTCATTATTGCTCAAGGTATCGCTGATCTGCTGAAACAGTGCACTGAGGCTGAACTGCCTGTGCAAGGTATGGTGGGGCAGTTATCGGCGGATGCCATGACTGACACTGATGGATTCGCTGCGATCTGCTGCAATGCCAGCACTGAAGCCCTAAAAGAGATTCGTCAGGCGCTCGCCGCTCGCGAAGGCGCGTTGCTGCCACTGATTACAGAACTGGATCAACCAGAACGTTTCGTCATGGAACGTCATCTGTGCATTGATACTACAGCTGCTGGCGGTAATGCCAGCCTAATCGCTACAGCCGGCTAAGACCGGCTTGAGCAAGTACCTTTCCACTTACTTCGATTTTTGATTCATGGGCAAAACTCGAAGACCTTTACCCCGGGGCTACCGCCATTCAGCCCCGGGGCCTTTTCATTCTAAATGAATAAATTCCTAAGCTTGGCTTCGATACCAATCGACAAATGTATCAGCGGGCATCGGCCTTGAGATGAGGTAACCCTGGATCTGGTTACAATTGAGCTCTCGCAGCAAACCAAACTGGGTCTCCGTCTCGATCCCTTCTGCAACCACTTCAAGTCCAATGGCCTGACTCATATCGATAATAGATGCCACTATGCTTAAATCGACCTCTGAGTCCTCAATATTAACCAAGAAACTACGATCTATTTTCAACACATCCAAAGACATATTACGGATATAGCTGAGACTGGAATAACCCGTACCAAAGTCATCAATAGCAATACGTACGCCTGCAGTTCTCAATATATTGATAGCTACGCGAGTCTCTTCTAAGCAATGCAAGAAACTGGTTTCCGTCAGCTCTACCGATAACAATCTAGATGGCAACTGGAACTCTTCTAGAACCTCTAAAATCTCTTCGGCTATATCTCGGCGCTGCATCTGCTTAGCAGACACATTGATTGCGACAGGAACCTCGTACCCCAGCTTCCACCAGCTAGAGCACTGACGAACCGCCTCTCTCAAAACGAAATAGCCGATTTGATCGATAACGCCTAAATCCTCAGCAAGTGGAATAAATTCATCAGGGGGAATAAAGCCTTGTTCAGGGTGATTCCAGCGAATTAACGCTTCGACACCAACGAGTTGGCGATCTGATGCTGTTACTTTGGGCTGGTAATACAGTTCAAACTGTTCTGCTTCGATAGCTCGGTGCAGATCATTTGCCATGCGATAACGTGATTTCACCAACTGGTGCTGTTCAGAGGAGAAGAATCGATAGCTATTGCGACCAAAATCTTTCGCCTGTTTAACGGCCACTTCGGCACACTGAAACAGATCTTCTGGTTCCGTTGCATCCGTAGGGAAGAAACTCACCCCGACGCTGACAGTCAGATTGATCTCCGTACCAGATACTAATATGGGCTGATTGATCGTAGATAGAAGACGATTTAAAAACTCGCTGACCGCTGTATTATCATCAACATCAGTGAGGATCATATTAAAGGAGTCACCACCAAAGCGGGCAACCGTATCGCCCTCCTCCAGAATAGACTCGACTCTACGGCCTACTTCACGCAATACCTGATCGCCTGCCTCAAGGCCGAAGCGATCGTTTACCCTCTGAAAGAAATCTAAATCTAAAAAGGCTAAAGCAACTTGATGGTTGTGCTCTTGAGCATAGCCAAGCGATAAGTTCAGACGATCATTAAACAACTTACGATTAGGAAGGCGAGTAAGCTCATCAAAATAAGCCAAGCGCTTAATACGGGCTTCTGATTTCTTAATTTCTGTCAGATCGGAAAAAATAGACGCATATTGGCAAATTTCTCCCGCATCATTTTCCACCGCAGTGATAGTAAGCCACTCTGGATAAACTGTACCGTTTTTACGTTTATTCCAGATTTCACCCTGCCACTGTCCGTCACTCTGTAACGAAGCCCACATATCTTGATAGAAGGTTTTATCATGGCGACCCGAGCTTAAAATATTGGTATTTTTGCCCAGAACCTCCCACTCTTCATACCCTGTAATTTCCGTGAAGGCTGGGTTTACCCGCTGGATTTTTGCTTCCAGATCGGTCACTACAATCGCTTCCATAGAAGCGTTCATGACCTTATCTGCCAACTTGAGATTGTGTTGGGATAAAGCTAATGCCTGATCGCGCTCATTCAATAACTCTTTTAAGCGATAGACATAATCCATCTCAACATTGCGCAGAATGTCGCTATAAGAGATTAAACCAATAATCTCACCATCATGACGCTTAACACCGAGGTGATGAAAACTATGCTGACGAAATACTTTGCGGGCATTGTAGAGACTGAGGTCAGCTTCAACTGATACCAAATTGGCGGAAGCAAAATCTTTAAGCGGCAGATCCAAGTCACCCTCGGCCATACTCACCATCAAATCATTTTCGGTAAGAATGCCAACTATATCCTGACCATTACAGATTAAAGCAGCGCTATGACCTGTAGTTTCCAAACGCTCTACTGCTAAACGAACCGTCTCATGTTCAGGAATGATCAACGCATCTTTACTGATAATCTCAGAAACTGATCTTAAAAATAGATCATGCTCCACTCCCTGACTATTAACCACATCCGTCTCGGAAAGCATGCCGAAGATATCGTGGCTTTCATCTACAACCACTAAATGCCGAAAACCTTCTGCAATAAAACGTAAACCCGCTTCATCGATAGTAGCGGTCGTAGATACCGTACTCACAGGGGAAGACATGCAGGTAGAGACAGCAATCTGTTCTAAATCCTGCCCTGACACTGTGATCCGCATAATATCCCTGCGAGTAACAATGCCAACCGGCCGGTTTCCTTCGCAAATAACAACACAGCCGATGCAATGTTTAGCCATTAAACCTACGGCAGTAGATACCTTAGTATCTTCAGAACACACGACTAACTGTTGCTGCGCAACTTGACGCACCAAAAGGTGTTTCTGGGGATATGGCATGCTGGTCATTACGAACTTACTAACTCTACTTCATTTCAGATGAGCAATATTACTGAATAAAATTCGAACAATAAAACCACACAATTGATAAGGCTCTATGATATTGACCCGAGTCAAATAAACAGAAAAAACTCGAAGTAGAGCCTAAGGTTGGCCCCAGCATAAATGAGCATTTAGAGAGGCTAAAGCAGAGGGAGTTAAACAGGGAGGAAAGAGCATCCTCCCCGGGAAGCTAACAAATTCAGTCTAATCAGCTAAGCTTTTCAAACATAAGATCCCAAACACCATGACCTAAACGTTCGCCACGCTTTTGAAATTTAGTGACTGGACGCCACTTCGGCTGCGGCGAATATTCACCTTCACCAGCAACGTTTTGATAGCCCTCAGCGGCGCTCATAACTTCCATCATGTGCTCAGCATAATTTTCCCAATCGGTCGCCATGTGGAATACACCACCAACTTTCAATTTCTTGCGTAACGTCTGCGCAAATTCAGGCTGAACGATACGGCGCTTGTGGTGACGCTTTTTGTGCCATGGATCAGGGAAGAACAACTGAATGCAATCAAGGCTGCCATCTGGAATACACTGCGCCAATACTTCGATTGCATCATCACAGAATACGCGAATATTGCTTAAGCCTTCACGCTCTGCATTGCTTAAGATACGGCCTACACCTGGGCGATGTACTTCAATACCAATGTAGTTTTTCTCTGGCTGATCTTTTGCCATCTCAACCAGTGAGTCGCCCATACCAAAGCCGATCTCAAGTACAACCGGGGCATCGCGATTAAACACCTCAGTTAGATCTAACATCCCCTGTTTCAGCTCCAGACCCATTTGCGGCCATACATCTTCCATCGCTTTCTGCTGACCTTCGGTCATACGCCCAGCACGTAAGACAAAGCTTTTTACAGTACGCATATGCTTCTCTTCAGAAGCCTGCTCAGGGTTTTGCTGCTCGATGTTATTTTCTTCTGTCATCATCTGACCTAACTAAGTAAAACAAAACAGCCTGACATTGGGACGCCAGGCTGTATCGGAAAGTGTAGCCAAACCACCGTTAATTAGCGGCGATTATTTACCAACAATGGTTCCTTCCATTGGCGAAGAAGCACTCGCGTATTTCTTACGTGGCATACGGCCCGCCAAGAATGCTTCACGTCCAGCTTCAACCGCTTTACGCATAGCTGAAGCCATTAAAATAGGGTTTTGAGCACCGGCAATAGCCGAGTTCATCAATACCGCTTCACAACCCATTTCCATCGCTACCGCGGCTTCTGACGCAGTACCTACACCAGCATCAACCAATACCGGTACTTTGCAGTCTTCCATAATAACATTGATGTTATGTGGGTTAAGAATGCCCAAACCAGAACCGATCATAGAACCTAGTGGCATTATAGATACACAGCCTAGGTCTTCTAACTCTTTCGCTACGATTGGGTCATCACTGGTGTAAACCATTACTTTGAAACCATCACGTACCAGCACATCTGCGGCTTTGATTGTTTCAACAACATTTGGATATAAAGTTTTCTGGTCGCCCAGTACTTCTAGCTTAACCAGATCATGACCATCCATCAGCTCACGTGCTAGCTTACAGGTACGGATCGCATCATCAGCATTAAAACAGCCTGCCGTGTTCGGAAGAATTGTGTATTTATCTGGAGAGATCACATCCAACAGATTTGGCTCATCTGGATTCTGACCAATATTAGTACGACGTACAGCCACGGTTACGATTTCAGCACCACTTGCTTCAATCGCCAAACGGGTTTCTTCCAGATCTTTATATTTACCTGTTCCGATTAGCAGACGAGAGTTAAAAGATTGGCCTGCGATTACTAGCGGATCATTTTCTAGGGACATGGTGTAATTCCAAATGCTCGTTATTATTTACTCTGGCTGTACTGCATCAAATGCTGAAATTAACCGCCACCAATGGCATGAACAATTTCAACACGATCTGATTCTTTTAAAACCGTCTCAGCATGCTGGCTGCGCGGAATAATTTCAAGATTAAGCTCAATCGCGATACGCTTTTCGCCTAACTCTAACTGCTCAACCAAACCTGTCAGGGTGATACCATCCTGCAACTGCAGCATCTCACCATTTACCTGAACCTGCATTGATCTATCTCCTACCTGAAGTCAGCGCTGCATACCCCAGCAACGCCCACCCGCAAAGGAACGCAACTCCACCTAGCGGTGTAACCATACCTAATGACCGCATCCCAGTTAACGCCATTAAGTACAAGCTGCCTGAAAACAACAGAATTCCAATCACAAATCCAATCGCCGCACGCTTAATCACTTTCATATCTAAACGCTCTGAAGCGAATGCCAAAACCAGCAACGCCAGCGCGTGATAAAAGTGATATTCCACACCGGTCTGGTACACAACATAGAGGGAAGGCTCGATCGAACCTTTAACTGCATGCGCACCAAATGCGCCTATAGCCACGGCTAAAAAGCCGAAAATGGACGCAATAAAAAGCAGTGGATGTGTATTCATGATGAACTCTGTTAAAACGAGTTCGGATTATACCGAATTTGCTACGGCCTTGCCGAATACTGCAGGCATAAAAAAACCGCTTAAAAGCGGCTTTTTTTACTCCAGAAAACGAATTACGCTTCCATGGAGACTCGAATCTTCTTCATCGCATTCTTTTCTAACTGACGAATACGCTCAGCGGATACTTCGTACTCTGCTGCTAGCTCGTGCAAGGTAGCTTTATCATCGGTTAACCAACGGCGCGCCAAGATATCTTTACTACGCTCGTCCAACTCAGACATCGCCGACATTAAACGACGCTGTGCATCCTGTTCCCAGTTCGCATCTTCCACCTGTAAAGATGGATCTGCACTTTTATCTTCTAGGTAGTGAGCAGGCGCCCAAGCAGCTTGCTCGTCATCTGCACCTTCCGGCGCATCAAACGCAGTATCAACAGAGGCCATACGACCTTCCATCTGACGTACTGTCTTAGCTTCTACACCTAGATCTTCTGCGATTAGATCAACCTCATCGTTGGTCATCCAACCAAGGCCTTTCTTCTTCGAACGCAGATTGAAGAACAACTTGCGCTGCGCTTTGGTCGTTGCAACTTTCACAATACGCCAGTTACGCAGAATAAATTCATGCATCTCAGCTTTTACCCAGTGCACGGCGAAAGAAACCAGACGTACACCCATCGTTGGGTCAAAGCGTTTAACAGCCTTCATCAGGCCAACGTTACCTTCCTGAATTAGATCGCCTAGAGGCAGACCATAACCAGAATACGTTTTAGCAACATGTACAACAAAACGAAGGTGAGACATAACCATCTGACGTGCAGCTTCTACGTCACCATCAAAGTGTAGGCGCTCAGCCAGAGAACGTTCCTCTTCAACGCTCAGCACAGGAATCGCCGTAACAGTCTGTACGTACGCATCCAGGTTCTGACCAGGAGAAAGGTTTTCAACAACTTGTAAGCTTGTGCCCATTAATGACCTCATATCATTCTGCTTTACACACCGCAGATATGACTTGTTTATAGTACAAAAGTTCCAACAAAATTCCGCTTCCTAAAAAGCGGGACCGAAAAATATAACGAGGAATAAGATAAAACGCAAATATGACGTTTAAATGACAGATTATTGCGGTTCAATGTCGCGAAGGTGACGGCTTACCGCGAGTTTAGCACCGACTAAACCAAGCAAGATTCCAGACGACAACAGAATTAGGCTATCTGAAAAACCTAAGCCCTGAAGCTCAAAATCACTTTGGTAAAGTGCTGCTAGCTGCCCAACAGGCTCATTCAGAAGTAGTAGACTGATCATTACAAACAACCATGCTAAGGCAGCCCCTAATAGACCAAACCAGAAACCAGTATAAATAAAGGGACGCTTAACCCAAGAGTCGGTCGCACCGACTAATTTTGCGACCTGAATTTCATCTTTGCGGTTTTCTATCGACAGGCGGATCGTGTTACCCACCACCAGCAAGACAGACAAGGCCAACAAAGCACCCAGAACCAGAACAACGCGGTTGGCGAGTTCAACAAACGAGGCTAAACGCTCAACCCAAACCATATCTAACACCACATCATCGACTTCAGGCATTTCCGATAAAGTCTGTTGCAGCTTTATTAGCGCTTGTTTCTGATTGTCTATGGGCTGTACCACAACAACCGCAGGCAGCGGATTGCTATCTAGAAAGCTTAAGATGTCAGCAAACTCCGACATCCGCTGAAACTCCAGCAAACCCTGCTCTTTAGTCACCAACTCGACAGCAGCTAGATCTGATCGCAGCAGCATGTTTTGGCTAAAGCGTTCGGCAGCCTCATCAGCAACCGAAGTTTTCAGATAGATAGAGATGCGCGGATCACCCTGCCACTGGCCGCTCAGATGATTAATATTCTTCAAACCAACGAACATAACGCCGGGCAACGCTAAGGCGATCGCCAATACCGCTAACGTCATTAAGCTCGGTAGAGGTGTCGCTTTTAAGCGCTTCAGCGAATCTTGCGCCGTCTTTTTATTATGACGTAGCCAGCTTTTTGCCTGAGCAACAAAGTCGATCTTATGACGAGCAGCACCTTTGGCTTGAGCAGGCGCCGGAGCTGCAGCTTCTACAGGCCGTTCTTGTCGAACTGCACCACGTCTTTTTGGTTCTCGATTAGCCATCGCGCAGCAACCTCCCCTGATCCAAAATCAAGGTGCGGTGACCCATGCGCGAGATCAAAGCCAAATCATGACTGGCGATCAAAACAGTCGTGCCATGGCGGTTAAACTCCATAAACAGACTCATAATCTCGGCAGATAACGTCGGGTCAAGGTTACCGGTCGGCTCATCGGCCAGCAGCAATTGCGGTTTGTGAACGATCGCACGGGCGATACCTATGCGCTGCTGTTCACCGGTAGATAAGGCAATCGGATTAAACTTCTCTTTATGTAGCAAGCCAACCTTATCCAAGGCAGCTCTTACACGCCGCCCCGTATCTTCCTCATCGTAACCGGAGATATGTAGTGGCAACGCGACATTTTCAAATACAGTGCGATCAAAGAGAAGCTGATGGTTCTGGAATACCACACCAATACGGCGGCGGTGGTAGGGAATATCTTCGCGGCTAAACTGTGCCAAGTCCTGTTGAGCAATAGAAACGCTGCCTCGCGTAGGGCGCTCCATCAACATGATCAGTTTGAGTAACGTACTTTTACCCGCGCCCGAATGACCGGTTAGAAACGCCATCTCGCCTCGTTGCAGCGTAAAGTTTACGTCTCTAAGCGCATCGTGCCCTTCGGGGTAACGTTTGCTTACATTCTCAAACTGAATCATGCGGAATTCCTTTCACGACTTAATCAAATAGCGCGTCTACAAATTCCTGAGATTTGAATGGACGAAGATCATCAATCTGCTCGCCAACACCAATAAAGCGGATCGGTAGGTCCATCTGTTTAGCGATAGCGAATATCACGCCACCTTTGGCAGTACCATCCAGCTTAGTTAGGGAGATGCCTGTCACGCCAACACTGTCTTTAAAGATCTTCGCTTGGCTCAAAGCATTTTGACCAGTACCGGCATCAAGAACCAACATCACTTCATGCGGCGCTTCTGGAGAGAGTTTCTGCGTTACACGGACAACTTTTTCCAGCTCTTGCATTAGGTTGTCTTTATTCTGCAGACGACCTGCTGTATCAGCGATCAATACATCAACGCCTTTAGCCTGAGCTGATTGCACCGCATCGTAAATAACAGATGCAGAATCAGCACCGGTGTGCTGTGCCACAACAGGAACATCGTTGCGCTCACCCCATACCTGCAACTGCTCAACAGCCGCCGCACGGAACGTATCACCTGCAGCTAACATCACTGACTTACCTTCGCTCTGGAAGCGTTTCGCCAACTTACCAATCGTAGTTGTTTTACCTACGCCGTTTACCCCTACCATCAGGATAACGTAAGGCTTGTTATTACATTCTACTTTTAACGGCTCTTCAGAGCGGTGTAGCAGGCTCGCAAGTTCCTCTTTAAGCGCCTCTTGTAATGCTTGCGCATCGCCTAGCTGTTTACGTTCTACCTTATCGGTTAGACGCTGGATAATGTCAGATGTCGCTTCAACACCAACATCAGCCATCAATAGAAGGGTTTCGATCTCTTCTAACAGATCATCATCGATCTCTTTCGCACCAAGGAAAAGGTTACCCAACTGCTCCGTTAGGTTCGCCTTGGTCTTGCTCAAACCAGATTTAATACGTGAGAAGAAACCTTTTTTCTCTTGTTTCTCTTCAACAGGCTTTTCTACAGGCGCTGGAACTGGTGCTTCCACTTCTGGCTCGACCTGAGGTTCGTCAGCCACTTCAGCTACAGGCTCTGCTGCTGGCGCTTCTTCCGCAGGTTGTAATTCTTGTGCAGGCTCAACGGCTTCTGAAGATTCAACCACAGTTTCAACGGCTGCTTCTCCAACTGGCTGCTCAACTGGAGCCTCTTCCTGAACTTCTTCTTTAACAGCTACAGGCGCTGATTCTTGAGCGGCCGCGGCAGGTTCAGCAACAGGCTGCTCAGGCGCAGGCGCTGCGGCCTCAACTTCAACCTTCTCAACATCCTGTTCTTGAGTCTGCAGATTCTTTTCTTCTTCCGCAGGCTTACCACCGAACATGGATTTCAATTTCTTAAACATTTAACTTCCTCATACAGCCGCCAAATGATTCGGCCACTGGTTGATATAATTCTGCACTTATTTATTCAGCTGAGTCGTCGCTACTCAAATAGCGATAGATTCCCGCAAGCACTAATGCGGTGATCACAACACCTGCGTAAGCGATGTAATCAGTATTCCAGCCTTCGGTAACAAACCATTTTTGTAAACTCAGCATGATTTTCCGTTCTCATACGGCATATTATTTGGGTGATAATGGCCAATAAAATCCAGCAGTCCACCCACAAAGTCTGGTATCTTATCACAGTGATTTGGTACAGAGACTACCCTTATGACAAATGAATACCGTCCCCTGTTTAATCGTAAATATTTGATCGGCCTCGTATGGTTCAGTTTGATCGCCATTATGATCCTTTCATCTATGGGACCAGGAGCAGTCAAATACCATGATATCGAGTCAAATGAGGCACGAACACTTAGCTGGATGGAGTTAGATGACCAGCCAATTACGTTGGTTTTACTGCTGCCTACGCGCCCTGCTTTTAACTCGACTCAGCGACAACTGCAGCAGCTTCAAAGTCAGATTTTACAACAGCGCTTAAATGCACTGGCTAACCCGACTTATAGCTATCATGTGTTACCTCGACAAGATCGCATCGAAGTTACGCTTCGCTGGTCTTCAACGCAAGAATTACCTGACCTGAAATCGATCTGGAGCGCGCTAAGTCAACCGGTCGAAAGTGCTCGTTGGCAGGATCAACTTAAAACCATTCAGGCGCGCCAATATCTAGATGGCCAAAACAGCGAACAGCAGATCATTAATCACTTTTATGAGCGCTTGCAGCCAAGCAATCGCATGACAGTGTTGGGCAACCTCAGTCGCAGCTTTAACATCATGTTCCAAAACCCACGCTTTGCATTGAGTGGTGAAGGGGCTGAAGATCTCGTTTCAGCAATTGAAGATAGCCTTCCGCAACAGCAAAGTGATCAAAACGCAGCGCTGATTTCAGCCAGCCCTCAGTTTATCCAGCACGGTGAAAGTACGGATCAACGCTTCCGCTTATTGGTTGGTACGCTCATTCCCGCTCGCGACTCGAAAGATTTCGTCCAAGAGAGGTTAAGCGCTCAAGTTCTTCAAGACCTGCTTAGTCAACAACAAACACAGTACAATCTTAATTTCCGAATGCTTTGGGCCGCTCTGAGTGATACCGGTTACCGTGCGCTGATTATTGATGGTGTGCAAAATCCAGGTCCAGTATTGCCCCAGCTTAGTCAGATGATTACCGAAGATCTGGTAGAAAAAAGCCAACAGAACTTAGCGTCTCAATGGCATGACAATATGCGCGATATCGCTAACCAAGTTCAAGCACTTAATCTGATTGCGTTCTACCGTTTGCCGGAAGACACATTGGAGACCTATGCGGAGCAGGTTTTAGATCAAGATACCGATCAAGTAATCGAACTCGCGCGCAAAGCCTTACAGGCAGATAAACAAATCAGTATCCTTCAATCTCCCTCGCTTTAAAGGAAAGACCATGGGCCGTCGCAACCCTCCTCGCAAACAGGCGAATAAGACAGATCCCCCCCGTTCGCAACTACGTATTATCGGTGGCGAATGGCGTGGCCGAAAGATAGAGTTTTTTACCGTCGATGGTTTACGCCCTACACCGGACAGAGTAAGAGAAACCTTATTTAACTGGATTCAATCCTCGGTGCCGGGTGCGCAATGCTTAGACTTATTCAGCGGTAGTGGTGCACTTGGTCTGGAAGCTTTATCTCGTGGCGCTGGCAGTATGACCTTTATCGATCTAAACCCGACCACGTCCAGAAAGTTGAAAGACAATATCCAGTTTTTAAAGTGTCAGAATGCCGAAGTCGTTCAGGCCAATGTACTTGAGTGGCTACAAAGCAGAAAAACTGATTGCGAGCAGCGTTATGACTTGGTGTTCCTAGATCCGCCTTTCCGCCAGGATCTTATCGCGCCGTGCTGCGAATTACTGGAAGCGCACAACCTGTTATCAGAAAACGCTCTTATTTACGTTGAAAGCGAGTCAGAACTACATCACCCACAGATACCTAGTCACTGGCATGAGCATAGACAAAAAACGGCAGGCCAAGTGACCTACCGTTTGTATATGCGTAATAGTTAGCCAGTGAACTAATAAGCTGGCTGTACGTCGTCTAGGTAGAAGCTAGCTTCATATTTTTTCAGATCATTCACATGTAGATCTTTCGGGAATTCAAAGCGGGCAGCAAATACCTGCCCCGGTTTGATATAACCTTTAACGTGATCAACATAACGTTCAATCTTGCCATTACGTTTTAGGTACATCCCCATCACCATATCTTTTAGAACCGGCCCTTGCACTGCATAACGCCAACGAGTTTCTAGCACATGGTTACCGGCTTTACGTGAAGACTCTAACTTCAAACCATTCTGCACTGCTTTTACAAAACGCGCTTGATTCTGCTGGCGACGCTCCTCTACTTTAGCTTCCTGATGCTGAACATAAGCCCCGAGTGCTGTAGAGAGCAAAGCAGCAACGCCACCGCCGTCACCTGCGGCTACCTCATTGCTATTTTTGCGCCACAGCACATTATTATCCAACAACTGAGCTGAGCGAGGGTTAATATGGCCTTTGCGGTAATAAGGCATTACAGCCTTACCGACTTTATAAGCCTCTTTATAACGTTCAGCATTTACAGGGTGATCATGATGGAAAAGGGCTCGGGCATTACCTTCCGCAGCATACTTCCTTTGCCAAATACGGCTAGCCGCTAGAGGATCATAACCAGCCAATGCAGCGTACAAGATACCAATGCGATCAGCCTCACGTTCACTTTCATGGGTAAAAGCAGCTTTGTAACCACTACGACGCGCGGAATTCGAACCGGCTAATGCACTGATCTGAGCATGTGTCTGGCGTTCATAGACGTGGTTCGCCACTGTATGTGCGATCTCATGGGCAACAACTGCAGCCAATTCTGCGTCGTCTTTAAGATCAGTCATCAACATAGAGTGCACGACAATATAAGTGCCCCCAGTGGTGAATGCGTTAAAAGAATCGCGCTTGATCAGGATAGGTTCCCAGCGCTCATTTTTGAGATGAGAGATCTGATGAATACGGTCAAATATTCGCACCAAGCGTAGGTATTGGCTACGACTCACTGCAGCATTTACGGGTCTCTTATGCTTCTTCTCATTGGCAATGATTTTTTCAACATAGGCGTTACCCTGCTGAATTTGAGCAGAGCGATTCGCCATACTCAAACTGCGCTGTCCTGTGACTCTATCCTTTTCACTGACAGATTCAGCAACTTGATAAAGCCCTCTATCCACCTTTTGTAAGGTCTGACAGCCTGCTAGCCCAAGAACAAACGCGAATACAGCACAAATACGCAACCAAGACATCTTTGTAATACCCTTAAAACCTATATAGTTATTAGTAATAAAAAATAAATTTCTTATAACCGATACAAATCAAACCATTCCATTATAGTATTTGTACCGCCCGTGCAATTCAGATAATATGCCGCACTTGCTAAACTGCTATTTTATTAGGCCTGAACAATATAGGCACTAATTAGACATCAACTGCTGTGAACCAGATATGAATACAGCCGTATACCCAGGAACATTCGATCCAATCACCAATGGTCATTCGGATCTAATTGAGCGTGCATCTAAACTTTTCGATAAAGTTGTTGTTGCTATCGCCGAAAGCCCTAAGAAGCGACCACTGCTGGAATTAGAAACTCGAGTAGCTTTGGTAGCCGAGGTAACTGCACACCTCGACAATGTAGAAATTGTCGGCTTTGATTGTCTACTAGCAGAGTTACTAGAGCAACAGAACGCAAATATTATTCTACGTGGATTACGTGCTGTTTCGGATTTTGAGTACGAGTTTCAACTCGCAGCGATGAACCGACATCTAGCACCGAACGTAGAAAGTATATTTTTAACACCAGCGGAACATTTATCTTTCGTTTCCTCCACGCTGATCAGAGAGATCTCCAGCCTGGGCGGGGATGTAAGCAAATTTGTTCATCCGTCGGTGTCCAAGGCCCTGATTGAGCACCAGCGCCTGTAAATTTACTTTTATGACAGTGAGGTAGTCATCATGGCATTGATCATTACTGACGAATGTATCAACTGTGACGTATGTGAGCCGGAATGTCCGAACGAGGCCATCTCTCCGGGTGACGAAATTTATGAGATTGAACCATCTAAATGTACTGAGTGCGTAGGCCACTACGATACTCCTCAGTGTGTTGAAGTTTGCCCAGTTGACTGTATCCCTAAAGATCCAGATCACGAAGAAACTGAAGCAGAACTTATGGAAAAATATAAGGCTCTGACTGGTTCATAAGACCGGTATTCAGAATTAAAAAAAGCAGGCATTAGCCTGCTTTTTTATTGGATCATTTCCAGCTTCCCAGCATTATTGAAAACGTTCCTGCCAAAAGATCATTCGATCATTACCACGGGCACGGCCAAAAGTGATAATCGCATCAGGCACACTAATGTCGTTAGCATTACCATCCTGATCCCAATCGTATCGTAGCCAATCATCGATCGAGGTCAGACCTATAGGGAAGTAACCGGTATTGTCATTCCCGCCAGTGCCTGCACCTGGAGCCGTAAATATCAGGCTGAAATCCCCCGAGGCCGCATCACTATTTGTGCCATTGATGCTTAAATTGCCTACAGTGCTACCATCACCCACAGTCACAGTTCGATCTGCAGTGACACTGCTAATTGGATTTCCGTCATAGCTTATGTTCGCTAATGGAATAGTTGCACAACTATCATCAGTGTTACGTACAAATGTCGTGCCGTCCCAATACTGAACTTCAAATGGCACGGGAAGGTCTTGTGTTTCCGGGCCATGTACTGAGCTAATGCTAACCCGCCCATACAAAATCGTTAATGGATCACCCACCTCAATGGACTGACAACTGCCTGAACAATCCCCTGAACTATCAACCGACATGTTTTTTAAACTATCCAAAAAGTCACGACTATCTGGTTCTGATTCAAGACTAAGCCCCAGCTGCAAACCATAAAAGGGACCATCAGGCAGACCTGCATTTCCGCCATTGCGTGTAAAGATCACATTTTTTAATTCATTATCTGAAGCACTGGTTCGATCAATAACGCCTGACTCCCAACCGGAAAGCGACTCCGACACTACTATCCGATCACTCAAATCAATACCATCATCATTATTCTCAGCTTTAACCACTAAGGAACCGGTGCCTATGGTGTAAAGAACCAAATCGTAATTTTCAGTTATTTCTTCATTGAGCGCTCGAGCTTCCACCCTATATTCAAATGCGTTGAAAGGTTCCTGCATGTAAGTAAAACTGCCAACAGCAGAACAAGCCGCCGTTACACCATCATCACTCATCACAAAGTGATCTGGATAAAATCGACCTATTTTTGTCGCTACACTCTGAATATCATCAGCCTCAAGATAAGAGGATAAATTTGCCATCAGGTTCATGCTACCCACCTCATCATAGTTAAGCGTTGCGGTAACATCTGCCCCATTGCGATTACTAAAAGTATCCAACAAAGGAGTAACTGTTCCTGATAATATCCCTGGACTTCCATCAGCTGGGGTAAATGATTCGACACTGAGGCTTACTGTACCAGTGAAGTTTGGTGTAATGCCGTTATCAGTAACATCAGCATCACCGTCAGGGATACCATTTGTATCCGCATCATCCTCGGCTTGGTATAGGTAAGCATTGATATCGACAGTAAAATCGCTACCCGCCGAGGTAAATGCATCACCACCGGTTTCATCTCCCCCCGGATTGCTGAGTCCTGCTACTATAGACGGAAATCCAAAAGCAAAAGGCCTAACAACGAAAAGGGGAGACGAGCCTGTTAATACCGCACCGGTATCCGCCGTATAACTAGCATGCAATTGCATCTGACCTGCATCGTTATAGGTAAATGAGAAGGGAGCTTTCGCGTCTGAACCAAAGAGCATTTCAACTGAGGTATAGCTAGCAGGAGTAGTTGGTGAGGCCGAATGGGTCACAATATTGTTGGTTTCATTGCCCGTGAAACTAAAAGTTTGCCCCGCACACGTCGAAGGATTTTCACATTGCGCAGCAAAATTTATGTCCACCGCCTCTGAAGGGCTAAATAATGTCCCGCACGCTGTAGGATTTTCATCGTCTACAGTAATCGCCTGAAGATATAGAGTTTCATTATTGGGAGCTGTATTAGATCCCTTACCTGCTATTTGTGTTGGTATAATTTCATTACCATCACTGTCAATAAAACGAAATTCGGTTGTATCAAAAGTAATACTTGGATCATCCGCAGCATCTGCACTGCCGCTCTTTTCCGTAATACTGCCATCTGTAACATCAAATCCGAACGTACCAGTACCCGTAAAGCTGTAACTTAATACCACAGAAGCTTCATTAGAACCGAAGGTATAAGTCGCCTCACCATCATCCGAGCTTCCATTACTAAAACTGCCTGAGCCCGATTTAAGAGCCCAGTTACCAGCAACATTTGTAGCACTGACAGTTATTGAGGCACCATCGGCGGATATAGTTGCATGACTAGAATCATGAGCTGTTATCGCCACATCCTCGGCCACACAACCAATACCTGTTCCAGAGTGCGAGATTGAATAATGGTCTATATCCGATTCATCACCATCATTACTGGATCCTGGGGTAGGATCTCCTACTTCTTCGAAGTCCCCACTCCCATTAGGCTTACGTGCAAAAATAACCTTATTACTTCCACCACCTGACAATTCATTAGAACAGGAATCCGGCACATCCCAATATTGAGCTTTCTTACAGCTATCCTTACAGAAATGAACATAATCCAAAATAAGGCCATCTGCATCGACGAGTGCAACTTCCCATTCATTGGAGTTCAAGGTCTGTGCCGAACTAAGATATTCAACCGGATTATAAACAGTGATGCCATTATCAGCAGGAGAAGAAAACTTATCAAAGGAACCAATCAAAAAATTTCCAACGCCATATGATACACAGGAAGGTGTTTTCCCTCCCTCATTAGTACATAAGCGCCAACCAGCAACGTCAACAGGTTCAGAGCCTATCAAAATTGTTTCGACATATTTTATTGGCCCAGCAGTGCCTTGGGGCACAAGTTCGTTTATTCGTCCTGACGGATCGCTATGGCATACTGCGGCATGAAGAAGAACAGGCTGTAGCAGAGCAACTATTAGCAGGGATATTCTATAAACGAACGTCATTAGGATATTTACCTAAATTAATGCAGAATCAATTTTTGAATGTAATTCATACCGCTCATCCAAAATCCGCCCAATCGCACTACCCTGCGCTAAGTGATAAGCATACTGCATATGTAAGCAGCGGATTTTGTCCCATTGAGAGATACCACCAATCCCATACTTACTATACAGCGGTGTGAAACCTAATTCCTCGATACGCTGTTTCTGCTCTTCAGAAGCAGAAGCCCAACGAAGATCGACATAACGCTGCTGATCCGCTAAGTGCTCAGCACGAAGCGTTTCGTTATCGATCAGCTCTTGTTCCAGCTCTTTAACCGCACCTGCTGTTTCTATCTCAGCGATAGCTTGATAGATATCCTTACTGGCCATCCAATAAAGCGTTGGGAAAGGTTTATCATCAACCAAAAGATCCATCTGCAAAACCAATGGAATCTCTTGATCGTTTTGCACAGCAATACCCGCTAAACCACGAGGCTCACGGCCCAACTGCTGTCGAATAATTTCTAACTGCTTTTCACTGGGTGAAATCAACACTACTACTCTCTATCTGTGACAAGCGAATGAATAGATTAATCTGTTTATTATACATTACCGTAGTCTTCACCACGGCCTAGCCAACGTTCAACTAAGGAATCTGCAAAATCAGGCCACTCTTGCATCTGACCCGCCACCATCTTAACCCGGGTTAACAAATCTGAATCACGCTGCAGATCGGCCATCTTAAACTGCATCGTTCCGGTCTGCCTTGTCCCGAGTACTTCACCCGGACCACGCAGTTGTAGATCCTTCTCTGCAATTTTAAAACCATCGGTGGTTTCGCGCATGACAGTTAAACGCTCACGCCCCTGGTTGGATAAAGGCGCGTGATACATCAACACACAAAAGCTTTCGACAGAGCCACGGCCCACTCGACCACGCAACTGATGCAACTGCGCTAAACCTAAGCGCTCCGGGTTCTCTATAATCATCACACTGGCATTAGGAACGTCCACGCCTACTTCAATGACCGTTGTCGCGACCAAAAGGTCCAATTCAGCAGCTTTAAACTGCTGCATAATTTCAGCTTTTTCAGCTGGCTTCATACGGCCATGCACTAATCCTATGCTTAGTTCCGGTAGCGCTACTTTCAGATCCTCTGCAGTAACTTCTGCCGCTTGGCACTGCAACGCTTCTGACTCTTCAATCAGCGTACATACCCAGTAAACCTGACGCTTTTCAGCGCAGGCTTTTTGTACCCGCTGAATAACTTCGTCGCGGCGGCTATCGGCGATCACTACAGTACTCACAGGTGTTCTACCCGGTGGCAGCTCATCAATAATAGAGCAGTCCAGGTCAGCGTAAGCACTCATGGTCAAAGTTCGAGGAATCGGCGTAGCGGTCATAATCAACTGATGCGGCGCCAACTCACCATTGCGCCCTTTTTCACGCAGTGACAGCCGTTGATGCACACCAAAGCGGTGCTGCTCATCAATCACCACTAAACCTAGATCAGAGAAGACTACCTCCTCTTGGAAGAGCGCGTGCGTACCGACAACAACCCGTGCTTCGCCGGTTCTAATCGCTTCTAGTTGCGCCTGTCGTTGCTTTCCTTTGAGCTTACCTGCCAACCACGCAACTTTGATATCCAGCGACTCCAGCCAGTTACTGAAGTTGATAAAGTGCTGTTCGGCCAAAATCTCGGTCGGTGCCATAATCGCAGCTTGCAGACCACTTTCTACCGTTTGTAGAGCAGCCAAAGCCGCCACAACGGTTTTACCTGAGCCTACGTCTCCCTGCACTAAACGCAGCATCGGATAAGCTTGCGCCAGATCGTTGGCAATTTCGTCGCCTACACGCTGTTGCGCGCCTGTTAACGGGAACGGTAGCTGATCTAAAAAGGCCTGTTTAAGTTGCCCTGTGCCCGGCAGTTCGGGCGCGCCTTTTTGACGTGCTTTTTGGCGTAGTTTCAACAAAGAGAGGTGATGAGCAAGTAGCTCTTCAAACGCCAAACGACGCTGAGCAGGGTGCATACCGTCCAACAAAAGGTGTTGGTCTACATCAACCGGAGGGCGATGGAGGTAAGCGACGGCATCATTCAAACTTGGGAACTGCCAACCCTGACGCAACTGCTCAGGCACGAGTTCTTGCAAGCCTCCCTCTTTCAAATAGTTAAGCGCCTGATCCGTCAGAGCACGCAAGCGCCCCTGATGAAGGCCTTCGGTGGTTGGATAGATTGGTGTCAGGTTTTCTTCAACCGGGACCAAATCATCGTTATCCACCCGCTTATATTCTGGATGGACAATCTCCAAACCGTTTGCACCGGTACGCGCTTCACCAAAACAACGAATACGAGTACCAGGTTTTAAGTTATTTTTCTGGGCAGCAGTAAAATGAAAGAAACGTAGCGTCAGCGACCCGGTGCCATCTTGAATGCGGCACAACAAACTACGGCGACGACCTTTGCTGATATCCGCCAGTTTCACCTCGCCCTCAACCACGCACTCATCACCAGGACGTAGCGCCCCCATAGGCACAATACGCGTACGATCTTGGTAACGCAGAGGCAGATGAAACAACAGATCCTGTAGATTTTGAATACCAAGGTTATGCAGCTTCTGCTCTAACGCAGCACCAACACCCTTTAACTCTGTGACAGGAATCGCAGCAAGCAACAAACTTATTTACCGCCTGCAGGATCAAAAGAGGCAATAGCTTCAACCAACACATCGATCGCTTGCGGACGCGGGAAGCTAGCACGCCAAGCAACCCCAACCGTACGCTCAGGCACAGGCTCTTGGAACGGGCGCGTTACCACCAGCTCTGATTGACCCGTTCCATATACAGCGGATTGCGGTAACACAGAACAACCTAGGCCAGAACCGACCATCATACGGATAGTCTCTAAAGAGCTACCCTCGGTAATCGTATGTTGAGTATTAATCGCTTGATTCAACGTTGGGCAGGATTCTAAGACCTGATCCCTAAAGCAATGCCCTTCTCCCAATAGCAACAGTGGGGTATTAGGCAGATCTTCACTATTAATCGTTTTCTGCTGAGCCCAAGGGTGGCCCACAGGCATCAGCATTTCGAAATGTTCGTCGTAGAGAGGGCGCGTCAGAATATCTGGCTCTTGGAATGGCAGCGCCAAGATAATTGCATCCAGCTCACCATTACGAATCTTAACTCGCAGATTCTCGGTGAAGTTCTCCTCGATATACAGCGGCATATCAGGCGCAAGCTTTTGTACCTGAGAAACCAGATGAGGAAAAAGATAAGGTCCAATGGTGTAGATCGCACCTACGCGAAGTGGGCTTTTAAGTTGG
The DNA here is from genome assembly GCF_047778095.1 of Neptuniibacter sp. QD48_11. Taxonomy (GTDB): domain Bacteria; phylum Pseudomonadota; class Gammaproteobacteria; order Pseudomonadales; family Balneatricaceae; genus Neptuniibacter. The sequence goes on along the minus strand of NZ_CP180551.1, from coordinate 203,848 downwards.
TCTTTACCTTCCAGCGCTAGATCTTTGATGGTATCGGCTTGCTCAAGCACACGCTGCGCTTGCTGCACCACTTTATCGCCTACAGGTGTGACACGAACCGAGTTCTTACTGCGTTCAAACAGCGGCACACCCAACTCATCTTCGAGCTTTTTGACCGCAATAGACAAGGTAGGCTGACTGACAAAACACTTTTCAGCCGCATGACCAAAATGCTGTTCTCTCGCCAAGGTAACAATGTAACGCAATTCTGTAAGGGTCATCCGGCCTTATCCTTTGCTATGATAGGTCTGTGATTTTTGGAGGCTTAACCTGTATGCAACAAGCAACTATTTTAATCGTCGGCTGCGGCGATGTTGGCTCAACTCTTGGACAAATGTTATTAAATCAAGGGCATAAGGTATTTGGCCTACGTCGTAATATAAACCAGCTACCGCAAGGCATCCAAGGAATAAGCGCTGATCTCACAAATTTAGAGAGTTTAAAAGCGGCTCTGGCGGATTTAGACGAGTGTCACATCCTTGTCTATTCGGCAGCAGCAAGTAGTCACGACGAAGCGGGCTACGAAGCGGCCTATGTTACCGGTGTACAAAACACCCTAAAAGCACTATCCCCAAAACCACAACATCTTTTCTTCACTTCAAGCACTGGGGTGTACCATCAAAATAATAGTGATTGGGTGGATGAAAACAGCCCCTGCGAACCAAAGTCTTTCAGCGGCAAGATCATGCTCAAAGGTGAACAGCAGGTTTTAAGCTCTGAGATACCAGGTACTGTGGTTAGATTTAGCGGCATTTATGGCCCTGATAGAGGCTATCTAATTAGTCGTGTAAGAGGAGGTGATATTGCCCCCGCAGAGCCTCTGCATTTTAGTAACCGTATTCACCGCGATGATTGCGCAGGCGTCTTAAATTTTTTGATTGCCAAAGTGCTTAACGGAGAAGCTATAGACCCTTGCTATCTAGCCAGTGATAGCAATCCGGTAACTATGCATGAGATCACCACTTGGATCGCAAAAGAAACCAAGAGTCAGATAACATCTGAAACTGTTTCGCGTCGCGCAGGCAGTAAGCGCTGTTCAAATAAACGCATCATTGAAGCGGGTTATCGCTTCAAATATCCGTCATATGTAGATGGTTACAGTGAATTAATAGATCTTGATCAAGAATCAGGCGATAAATAAAACTTAAGCTCCTGCATACTGTAGTTTTTGATACAATTGCGCGCTCAATTCAGCAGTATTCTATAGTATGCAGCAGTATCGCAATCTTATTCTTGGTTTTGTCCTGATCATTACCTTAATGACAGGTTTAGGCGGATTTAGCCTATACCATCTCAACAACATCTCTAAAGATGTAGACAACATCTACAACCACCCATTTGCTGTGAGCAATGCTGGGCAGTCGATACAGACCCTCGTGTTCGCAATGCACCGCGATATGAAAGATGTGGTGTTGGTAAAAGATCCAGATCAACTCAAAGCCACCCTCGAGCAAGTTCACCGCCAGGAGCAGCAAGTACTCAAACAGTTCGACATCATCTTTGAGCGTTTTTTGGGTAACAAAGTCACTATTAAGCAGGCCTACCAGACCTTTATTGAGTGGAAACCTATTCGTGACGAAGTAGCCCAGTTAGCTTTAGCTGGTGATACCGAGAAAGCGGCTGAGATTACTCGCGCCAAAGGTGCCCAGCACGTAGATCAACTACTTTCAGAAGTGCATGAATTCGTTCTCTTTGCCCAGAACAAAGCTAATCAGTTTCATAAGCAATCATCAAAAAACAGAGATCACTCCCTATCCGTGGTTGCGACCATCGGCTTCTTAACTATTGTGATCTCGCTTTTAATTGCAATTAAAGTTACACGCCTCATTCTTAATTCAAATAAAGCACTATCGCAACGAGAACACCTAATTGATCAGAACATCATGCTCGCTAACCTCGATCAGCAAGGTGTCATTATTGACGCCAGTAATGCCCTTTGCCGCTTTTTAGACACAACTAAAGAAGAGCTGGTTGGCAAGCAGAGTAGTTTCTTTGATAACTCGGATAGCCATAGCATGCTGTCGGAGCAGATCTGGAAGACCATCAAGACCGGAAAAACATGGCAGGGCGAGATCCGTCATATCAACGAAGACGGTCTAATGCATTGGGCCAACTCGCGGATTCTACCGAACATTAACGAACGCTATGAGATAACTGGCTTTACCAATCTGCTGCAGGATTCCACCAGCAAAAAGCTATCAATCACCGATAAGCTCACCACACTACCAAACCGTCGTAGTTTTGAAGATGTGTTAGAGCGTGAAATAAAGCTCAGCTACCGTCATGGTACTGCGATAGCTTTGGCGATTTTGGATGTAGATTTCTTCAAGCTTTACAACGATACCTATGGTCACCCGCAAGGTGATAAAGCCCTGCGTGATGTTGCCAACTGCATCATTGGCTGCCTACGCAGACCTTCCGATTTTGCATTCCGCATCGGCGGTGAAGAGTTTGCAATCATCATCACAGAGCAAGATGCAGCTAAAGCCCAAGCTTTCTTAGATCGTATTCGAGAAGAAGTGGAAGCGCTGCATATTCGTCACGAGAAGAGCACTGTCAGCGAATATGTCACTATATCTATAGGTGCCTATTGGAGTGCTGGCAATCAGATTTCTGATAAGAATGAACTCTACACAGAAGCGGATAAAGCGCTCTATCTAGCTAAGAACAACCGTAACGAACTGGTCGTTCATAACCATCAAAGCTATTTAAAGACAGCTTAACAGCCTTACTCCAAGAATAAGGCTGTTGAGCTAAAGGAGACTACTTAGCAAACTCTTCTAACAGTGTTTGCTGAGCAGAGAAGATCTCTTCTCCTTCTGCTGGTTGATTCTGAATATAACTGCCGTCCGCTTGCAATTCCCAGCTCTGGCAGTTGTCTTTCATATAGTAATCCAGCTCACGCTTTAATCTCTCACTATGCTTACCAAAAACTTGGAAGCCCGTTTCTACACGATTAAGCATGTTACGCTCCATCCAGTCGGCGCTGGCGCAGAACACTTCCGGTTTACCGTCATTACCAAAATAGTAAACGCGCGTATGCTCTAGGAATCGACCGATAATTGAGCGAACTTTGATATTTTCAGACAGCCCTTCAATGCCCGGACGTAAACGACACATACCACGAATAATCAGATCGATCTGAACACCCGCTGCAGCTGCTTCATATAGGGCACGGATCATCTTCGGCTCAGTCAGACCATTCACTTTCACCATGATATGACCCGGCTTACCCGACTTAGCTAAACGGGTTTCACGACGGATCAGTTCGATCATTTTAGAGTGCAACGTAAACGGTGCTGTGTATAACTTTTTCAGCTTCTGGATCTTACCCATACCCGTTAGTTGCTGGAAAACCTTGTGGACATCTTCGCCCACCTCTTGATCCGCAGTCAGATAGCTGTAATCAGAATACAGGCGCGCTGTACCCGAGTGATAGTTACCCGTACCTAAGTGAGAATAACGCACTAAGTGATTCTCCTCTTCTCGTACGATTAGCATCGCTTTAGCGTGGCACTTATAACCAACCACCCCATAAACAACCAAACAACCTGCCTCCTGCAAACGTGCCGCAAGGTGTAGGTTACTTTCTTCATCAAAACGAGCTCGAAGCTCGATAACAACAGTCACCTCTTTACCGCTACGCGCCGCTTCCACCAGCGCATTTACGATATCGGATTTAACCCCAGTTCGATAAAGGGTCTGTTTAATCGCTACAACATCCGGATCTTTCGCCGCCTGACGCAACAGATCCACAACTGGCGTAAATGACTGGAATGGATGCAACAGCAACTGGTCATTAGCTTTGAGCGCATCAAAAATATTGTCACCTTTTAGTTTACCGGGAATACCCGGTGAAAAAGGCTTCCAACGTAGATCGCTACGTTCGACCAGATCTCGAACTGCCATTAGACGAGTCAGGTTTACTGGGCCATTTACACGATACGTCTGAGACTCATCCAGTTTGTATTCTTTCTGCAAGAAGGCGATCAACTCTTCAGGGGTACGCTGGTCCACCTCTAGCCTTACCGCATCACCGTATTTACGGGAGTGCAGCTCACCACGCAGGGTATTCGCTAAGTCTTCAACCTCTTCAACATCGAAGGTCATATCGGCATTACGGGTGATACGGAACTGGTAACAACCTTTAACCGTCATTCCTGGGAATAGCTCATCCGCAAATTCGTGGATAATCGAGGACAAGAAGATCAGGTTATCGCCGCCATCACAGAGATTATCTGGAAGACGGATCAAACGTGGTAATGAGCGCGGCGCCGGAATAATCGCCATGCCGGTTTCACGACCAAAGGCATCTTTACCATCCAGTTCAACGATAAAGTTAAGACTCTTATTCACCAAACGAGGGAATGGGTGTGACGGATCCAAACCAACAGGACTGATGACCGGTACAACACGATCATAGAAGTAAGACTGCACCCACTCTCTCTGCTCCGGCGTCCATAGGTGACGACGAATAAAGTGAATCTCCTCCTTCTCTAATTCAGGGAAGATCGTTTCATTCAGGATCTTATATTGACGATCGACAGTCAGGTGACAAATTTCGCTGATACGCTGCAGTACCGTGCGCGGATGCATCGCATCGGGACCAACTGCCTCACGACCATATTTCAACTGAGTCATCTGCTCAGCAACACGGATCTCGAAAAATTCGTCCAAGTTACTGGAGAAGATCAACAGGAACATCAACCGTTCTAACAACGGGTGCTGCTCCTCTAAGGCTTGCTCGAGAACTCGGATATTAAACTGCAGATGGCTGAGTTCACGGTTGATATAGAGCTCGGGCACCTTCAGATCAACCGGTGTTTCCTCTACCTCTTGCTCTGTTGTTGCAACATTTTCACGGCTCTCTAATAACGCCGCTGCTGCTTCGCTCTGTTCCGCTGATTCAACCATCACGCTGTTTTATCTCCCTAATTCTTTAACGACTACAGAATAAAGTTTAGTCGTTTAATATCTGAGCGACGCGTTTCGCAAAATACGTCAGTACGCCATCAGCCCCTGCACGTTTAAACGCCAATAGGGATTCAAGCATTACGCTACGCTCGTCTAACCAACCATTTTGGAAAGCAGCCACATGCATCGCATATTCACCACTCACCTGATAAACATAGGTTGGTGCTTTTAATTCATCTTTAACTCGGCGAACGATATCCAGATAAGGCATACCCGGTTTTACCATCACCATATCTGCACCTTCCGCTAGATCCAGTGACACTTCGTGTAGCGCTTCATCACTGTTAGCAGGGTCCATCTGGTAACTAAACTTGTTACCTTTACCAATGTTCGCCGCAGAACCCACTGCATCACGGAAAGGACCATAGTAAGCACTTGCATACTTAGCGGAGTACGCCATGATCAATGTATTTACAAAACCATTACTTTCCAGCTCGTCACGGATACCACCGATACGGCCATCCATCATGTCACTTGGTGCAACAATATCAGCACCCGCTTCGGCGTGAGATACCGCCTGCTGGATCAAGGTATCAACCGTGCGATCATTCAGCACATAACCATTTTCATCGATAATGCCGTCCTGCCCGTGAGTCGTGAACGGGTCCAATGCAACATCGGTCATGATCCCCATCTCTGGGCACGCATCTTTGATTGCTTTCACTGCACGCTGAGCCAGACCATCTGGGTTGTAGGCTTCTTCTGCCAACTCAGATTTCGCATCCATCGGTGTTACAGGGAACAACGCCATCGCAGGTACACCTAAAGAAGCAAGCTCTTTAGCTTCTTTTACCAGCAGATCGATACTCATACGCTCGACGCCTGGCATAGACGCAACTTGTTCAGTTTGATTTTGACCTTCAATCACAAAGACTGGATAGATCAGATCATCTGGCGTTAAAACGCTCTCTCGCATTAGACGACGGGAAAAATCACTGGCACGCATACGACGCATACGTGTTTCTGGGTAAAAGCGCTGGCTGTTATTAAAGGACACGGCATCTTCCTTAGGTTACAAGATGAATATGACAGAAAACGATGACAAGCTCATGACAGCCTAGAGGTTAGGCTAAAAATTAAGTAACTTTTTGTCACCATAGTAATAAAACTGATCTTATCGTACTCTGCATACAAAAGGGTATGATCAAACTCATATCACTGTAGATAAAGGAGCCTGAAAGCATGAAGAAAATTGCAGTAATTCTATCTGGTTGCGGCGTATACGATGGCGCAGAAATTTACGAGTCGGTTCTGACTTTGCTACAGATCGCGGAACGCGGTGCTAGTTCACAGTGTATGGCACCGAATATCGAGCAGATGCACGTTATTAATCACCTCACTGGCGAAGAAGCCGATGAAACACGTAACGTTTTAGTTGAAGCAGCGCGTTTAGCACGTGGTGAAATTATCGATCTTGCAACAGCCAATGCCGAAGATTACGACGCTTTGATTATTCCAGGTGGTTTTGGTGCAGCAAAAAACCTGTCGGACTTTGCAGTAAAAGGCCCTGAGTGCTCAGTAAACCCTGATGTCATCAACTTTACTCAGGCGATGCATAAAGCAGGTAAGCCAGTTGGTCTAATCTGTATTGCCCCAGCAATGACACCCATTCTATTCGGCGAAGGTGCGATATGCACGATCGGTAATGATGCCGACACTGCATCCGCAATTGAAGCGATGGGTGGTAAACATCAAGATTGTGGTGTTAGCGAAATCGTAATCGATTCAGAGCGTAAAGTGGTGACAACTCCAGCTTACATGCTAGCGGGTTCAATTACCGAAGCAGCATCAGGTATCCGCAAGTTAGTAGATGAAGTGCTCGAACTAGCTTAAGTAAGAATCACTGACAGAAAAAAGCGGCGATGTTTATTCGCCGCTTTTTATGCTTCTTTCTTGGCATCCTTAAAGCTTAAATTCTGCCCCTAAACCTATAATCTATCCTATCCAATTAAGTACCCTGACGACGATGCGACCACTGCATAAAGATTCGGTACAGCATAGGAATCAGGAACAGAGTCAGTACGGTCGAGAACGCCAAACCACTCACAATCGCCGTTGCCACTGGCCCCCAAATTAGGGAGTGACCACCTAAGCCCGTTGCTAAAGAAAACAAGCCTGCAATCGTCGTTAGCGAAGTAATCAAAATTGGAATTACTCGTCGTCTAGCCGCGTACAGAGTGGCATGTTTTACCGACATCCCTTTATCTAATCGTTGGTTACCCGCTGAAATCAGCACTATCGCTGCATTTACCGCTATCCCTGCCAAAGCAACAACACCGTACATAGTGAACAGACTTAGTGGGTTTTGTGTCAGCAACAACCCTAGTACTACACCGGTAAACGCCATAGGGATGGTCATCAAGATCATCAGAGGCTGCATATAACTGGAGAACTGTGTACCCAAAATCAGGTACATCAGACCTATACCAAACAGAAAGAGAATACCGATCGCATCCAAACTCTCTTGGATATCATCCAATTCACCAGAGAAGTCTAAATCCAGATTTGGAAACTGTACTTGTAGCTCGTTATTCCAATGCTCCAAGACCATAGCGTTGGCAGTTACAGTGTCCATGCTATTAGGCAGGAGATCAGCTTCAACCGTGATCGCTCGGCGGAAGTTATAGTGTCGAATATTGCCAAGCGCCTTCTCTTTTTCAAAATGCACCAGATTAATCAGTGGTACACGACCGCCATCTGCTAATGGCAACTCAAACATGAGTAACTGTTCGATATCACTGTATTGCTGCGGCTTCGCACGTACCCGCACTTCCAGTTTTTCACCTTCGTGCTGCATATCAGCGACGATTTCACCATCTACCAATAACTGCGCTGTACGGATAACCTCTTGCGGATTGAGTCCCGCCTGAGTAATCGCATCATAGTCGGCTTTTAGCGTCAGTGTCATACGACCACCGCCAGCATCGTCGGTAATATCGGTTATCGCTTCCACCGAGCGCATATAGGTCTGCAATGCATCCGCGGCTGCACGAATCTCTGTGTATTCATCACCCCGGACTTTAATACTGATCGGCTTAGACACGGGAGGACCACCCGCCAAACGTAAGAAGGAGATATTCAAAGGCCCCGGCAGTGCCAAAGCATCCTCACGCACCGCAGCTAACAGCTCATCGACCGAGCGGTTATCTTCTGTCTTAGGCTTCAAACCAACTAAGACCTGACCGTAATGCTCACCAAACATTGGAGCCGTTTCAGTAAATTGCTGTCCGGCGTACCCAACAACAGCTCGTAGATCCTCATCTTTAAGATGTTTACGTACCACCTTCTCCATCTGTTTTACTTTGTCCAAGGTGGCATCAAGAGAGGTCTCGGGAGCCATCTCCATATTGACGTAAAACAAGCGCAACGGATCCGAGGCAAAGAAGTCCATCTTGATCAAACCGGCTCCGAGTGCGCCCATCGAACCAATAAACAGTGCACCGATCAAGCTAAAGGTCAGTACAGGGCGACGCATCGCTTTAATCAACGAGCGTACATAGGTGATCTGAATCTTATGGGTCATGCGGGTACGGAATCGCTGCATACGCCCAGGGTTAGCAAATGACACCCGTGCCACACTCACGTGTACTGGTAGCATCCAGAATGCTTCGACTAGAGAGATCGCCAATGCGATGGTGACCACCATGGGGATCACCCGCATAAAATCGCCTAAAATCCCGGGTAACAACATCAAAGGTAGGAAAGCCGCCATTGTGGTTAAAACAGCACTCACCACTGGGCGGCCCACCTCTTCGAGCGAGGCCATGGTCGCTTGATAGATCGGTTGCCCTAGCTGTAAACGATGATAGATCGCCTCCACTACGACCACTGCATCATCCACCAGCATACCGAGCACAATAACCACACCGAGGAGCACGGTAACATTTAAGGTTTCCCCCATGCCCCAGAGCACCCAGAAAGTACCCGCCAGAATAAAGGGGATACCAATCGCAGTTAAAAAGGCGATATGCGCACCCAAGAACAACCACGCCACTACCAATACCAAGATCAACCCGATCAAAGCATTGTTCTGCATAAGGCTGATCGCTTCACGGGTTGGCACGGTCTGATCATCTACCAGTACCAGCTTCACACCAGTTGCTTGGGCCAGCTCATTGCGCTGATCCATATAAGTTTTCACCCGCTCGACCAACTCTAAGGTATTGGCATTGGCTTTTTTCATCACCGCCAATACAACCGCTGGTTTGCCATCGATCACTGCATCTTGTTGCGCTTTTGCCCGGGTTTGCACAACCTCGGCAACTCGGCCAAGGGTGATCTCCTCCCCCTGTAGATTGATCAACGGGATATGCTTAACCTGATCAGGGTCGGCACTGCGTCCCACCAAACGTACAAGCCATGCCTGCTCGCCAACATTCACGCTACCGGCAGAGATATCCTGAAACCAAACAGATACGGTATTCGACAACTGAGTAGGTGAAAGCGATAGCGCCTGCAGCGCTTCAGGATCAAAATTCACCTGCAATTCAGGATCATCCAGACCAATCGGATCGACCCGATCTACTCCAATGATACGCTCCAGATCTTTTTCAATATTGCGCGCTTGCACCCTAAGGTTTTCGTCGTCATCTAGTGCGGTTACTGCCACTGTGACACTTGGGAAAGCGTTGGCGCTGGTGATCTCTAATATCACCGGATCAATCGCATTTTCCGGTAACTCGTCTTCTACATTTTGAATCTCTCGACGCAGATCATTGATACGTTTATCAAAGGTACGCTCATCAATATCAGAAAAACGTATCAGCAAACTCGACACTGCTTCGCGGCTATTAGAAGAAGCAAACTTAATGTCCGAGACATTGCGTATTGCGTCTTCTAGCGGGTCAGTTACACGCTTCTCAATATCGTCCGCGCTCGCGCCGGGAAGCACAGTGGTCACGACAACCCAGTTAAAGTTGATTGTGGGATCTTGCTGACGTGGCAATAGGTTGTAGCAGAGGAAACCTATTACCAATACCAAGAGAAAGGTGAGGTTAGCTAAAACATGGTTGTTAAAAAGGCGCATCAACATCTGATTTTTTACTCCTGCGCCATCACAGTCACATCACTACCCGACTCAACCCCGTGCTGACCTTCAACAATCACCAGCATATCTAATGGCAGATCAACAACGGCAGCCTGACCTTCAACCGCTTTAGGCAGTGCAATAAATTCCGCCTTGGAATCATTCAGCCCCATCACTCCCAACTGACCATCACGGGACACAATGTACTGAACCGGCAAGCGCCCTTGGGGCTCCTGCCATACCAATCGACCGCTGCTACCTGATAACGCTTTATCTGCGCTAAATTGCAGACGAACTTCTTGAGTACGGGCACGATTTTCAACAAAAGGCACAATTACCCGTAGCTCAAGCGGATAGCGCTGCTGTTGAATCTGGTATTCGATCTTTGTGGAATTAGGCAGGGAAACAAGCTGCTTACTACTTAGCAACGCTGATACTTCCTGACGATCTTCAGCCAGAAGTTTGAATAGAGGCGAGCCAGATGCAACTAGGCTACCTTCACCGACCAAACGTTCAGTCACAACACCTTTAAACGGCGCTACTGGGGTACAACGAGATACCGCTAGCTCTGCTTCATCTAAACGGGCTTTAGCACCGGCAGCTTGCGCTAATAAGCTATCCAGCTCAGCGCGACGCTGATCACGCAGTTCTTTTGAAGCATTACGCTGCTTTAACAATCGCTCAGCTCGGCTCAATTGCTGACGGGCCAAACGAGTTTGCGCTTGTAGCACGTTTAACTCACTTTTGACTTGGACTAAGCGCAGATCAAAATCACGACATTCGAGCTTTAGCAGTGGCGTGCCCTTATCTAGCTGATCACCAACATTAACAAGCACGTCTTCAACCGGTGCATTTAACCGACTACTGATAATCACATGATGATCGTTGATCACCTGCGCTGGTGCGCTTTGACTGGATGGGGTTAACAGCTCGGACAGAGGTTTAACTACCACACTTTCTGCAGCCTGAAGCTGAGTACTTAACACCAAAAGAGTAAGAGTGAAGAGCTGTCGCATAACTAAGTCCTAACTAAATCCCTGTGAGCCATTTTTTAGAAATGATTCTCAATCTTTTTTTGTGCCACAAAATGATGCATGACCTTGACCCTAATAGCCATACTAAAGTTCACAATGTGTCTAAATTACGCGCAATAAAAAGCCCCGCATTTGCGAGGCTTCATTATCAGGCTATCACTTCCGTTATAGACGGACTTCAATACCCTTGTCTCGCATATATTCCTTCGCTTGCGGAACTGTGTACTCATTAAAGTGGAAGATAGAAGCCGCAAGCACAGCATCTGCCTTCCCTTCGATACAGCCTTCCACTAAGTGATCTAGATTACCTACACCACCGGAAGCGATAACAGGTACGTTGACCGCATCACTAATGGCACGCGTGACCTCTAGGTCGTAACCGTTTTTAACGCCATCTTGGTCCATAGATGTCAGAAGGATTTCACCTGCACCTAACTCGACCATCTTCTGCGCCCATTCAACCGCATCGATACCGGTCGGTTTACGGCCACCGTGAGTAAAGATCTCCCAACGATTCTCTTCACCCTCTTGGGATACTTTCTTCGCATCAATGGCTACAACGATACATTGTGAACCAAAGCGCTCTGCCGCTTCTTTAACAAACTCAGGGTTAAATACCGCAGCAGAGTTGATGGATACTTTATCTGCACCCGCATTCAACATGGTACGGATATCCTCGCAAGTACGAATACCACCACCAACCGTCAGCGGGATAAATACCTGCGAAGCCATACGCTCAACCGTATGCACCATAGTGTCACGGCCTTCATGGGTTGCTGTAATATCTAGAAATGTAATTTCGTCTGCGCCCTGCTCGTCGTAGCGTTTTGCTACTTCAACAGGATCACCAGCGTCGCGAATATCGACAAATTTAACGCCTTTCACCACGCGACCGTTTTCTACATCGAGGCAAGGAATAATTCGTTTTGCCAAAGCCATGAGTAGCTACCTCTAAAATTTGATCTAATGGATTAAGGTTTAATCGTATTTTCAGTCATCGGTGCAGGTGCTGGCTTACCATCCCAGTTAAGGAAATTCTTAAGCAACTGCAGACCCGCCTTAGAGCTTTTCTCAGGGTGGAACTGCACAGCGAAAACATTGTCACGAGCAAGCGCGACATCAAACTGCTGACCGTAACGACAAACACCAGAAACCAGATCACGTTCTTCAGCTGTTACAAAGTAGCTGTGAACAAAGTAGAAACGACTACCGTCTTCGATCTCATTCCATAGAGGGTGATCATCCATCTGAGCAACTTCGTTCCAACCCATATGTGGAACTTTCAGGCGCTCGCCCTCTTCTGCTAGGTCATCGCCAAAGTAATTCACACTACCCTTAAAATGAGACAAGCAATCTACGCCTTCGTTCTCTTCAGAACGCTCAAGCAGAGCTTGCATACCAACGCAGATACCTAGGAATGGTTTACCCGAATTGATTGCATCTGTGACCTCTTTATCCACACCGGCACGTAGCATCTCTGCCATGCAATCACGCATTGCACCAACGCCCGGCAAGATAACGCGGTCAGCACTGGCAACTAGCGCAGGATCAGAAGTCACACGTACTTCAACACCCGGCTGTACAAATTCCAGTGCTTTGGCAACAGAGTGCAAGTTGCCCATGCCATAATCGATTACCGCTACACTCGACATAACTTACAAACACCCTTTTGTAGAAGGCATAACATCCGCAGCACGCGCATCAATCTCTAGTGAGTAACGCAGAGCACGACCAAACGCTTTAAAGATGGTTTCCGCTTGGTGGTGGGCATTGAAGCCCTTGATGTTATCGATATGCAAAGTAACGCCCGCGTGATTTACGAAGCCTTGGAAAAATTCCCAAAACAGCTGCGTATCAAAACGGCCGATATTGCCGCGGGTAAAGTCACACTTAAAATCTAGTCCTGGGCGACCAGAGAAATCGATAACAACACGGGACAAAGCTTCATCCAGCGGGCAGTAAGCGTGGCCGTAGCGCATGATCCCTTTACGATCACCTACCGCTTCTTTAAATGCTTGCCCTAGCGTGATGCCGATATCTTCAACCGTGTGGTGGTCATCGATATGTGTATCGCCATTAGCATGAATATCTAGATCAATAAGACCGTGGCGGGAGATCTGCTCCATCATGTGCTCTAAGAACGGCACACCTGTATCGGCCTTAAATTGGCCAGTTCCATCAATATTTACCGACACAGTGATCTGTGTCTCCAATGTATCTCGACTTACCTTGGCTGTACGGTCCGCCATGGTGATCTCCCACTATATTTGATCTGAGCCGCGATTATACAACCATCCCCCCATCCATGCACTTTTCAAAGCGGTTAATTACACGCAAATACAGAGACCTTGGGCTATCTTGTAGGTATCGCCTTTTATTAAGGACGGAATCAGCTGATGAATGATCCCGATCTACATCAACTCCTGCGCGGCAATCATCGTGCATTGCTGTTAGTGATCGACGCCCTGCCTTTCCCGATCTACTACAAAGATCACGAAGGTAAGTATCTCGGCTGTAACAAGGCCTATGCTGATTACGTTCAAGTTTCCAGAGAAGATCTAATTGGTAGGAACGTTTTTGACGTCTTTGATAAAACTCCCGCCTCTATTTTTGCGGCAGCCGATATGGAGTTGCTGAACAATCCCGGTATTCAGATCTACGAAACCCCTGTGCATCGAGAAGGCCATGAGCTCAACTATGTGAAGTTCCATAAAGCCACCTTTCATGACAGCGACGGTTCCGTTGCAGGGCTTATCGGCGCCATCATAGATATAACAGATCAGAAAACCCTAGAGAAAAAATTTAAGCGTTTAGCGACTTATGACGATCTCACCGGTATCTATAACCGCCGTGAAGGTCGAAAACAGCTCAAACTGCTGTGCAAAGAAGCAATTCGAAAAGAACGCCCTATCTCAGTCATTCTTTTAGATATCGACGATTTCAAAGACATTAATGACACATACGGTCATGACACCGGTGATATCGCCCTTAAACAGGCAGCACAGTGTCTAGATCGATATTCCAGAGCTCACGATTTTGTTTGCCGTTATGGGGGTGAAGAGTTCATGATCATCCTACCCGAAACAGACACACCTTCCGCCTTAAAAATTGGTGAGCGTTATCTAGAGGCCCTACGCAGCTTGGAAGTACAGATAACCACTAGCGAGGCAATACACCTCACCGCAAGTATTGGTGTAGGAGAGTTGGATAAAGAGTTTACCGATAGAGAACTGATGCTCAAACAGGCAGATTTAGCCCTCTATCGTGCTAAAGCCAGCGGGAAAAACCAAGTCTGTGGCTAAATTATTCATCCCTCCTTCAGCCTCCACCATTGAAACTTCATTATTTCCGTTTATCCTCATCCCTTCAGAACCCTTGCCAAGGAGAGAACAATGAAAGGTCTGCTGAAATTACTCGCTGGTCTAGCCGCACTGATTGTTGTGGTGATCGTCGCTGGCGGTGCCATTCTGGGTGCATTCTTTGATCCCAACGAATACAAACCCGAAATAGAGCAAGCAGCACTTGATAATGCTGGTATCGAACTAAAAATTAACGGTGATATCGGCTGGTCAGTTTTCCCTTGGTTAGGACTTGAGGTAAATAAGATTGATGCCAAATTCCCTGGCAAACAGGACTTAGCCAAACTAAACCAAGCTCAGATTTCTGTACGTCTACCGGCGCTGTTATCTGGCAATGTTGAGATGCAAAGCGTCGTTATAGATGGTTTAGAGCTAAACCTTGTCCAAGAAAAAGATGGCAGCAACAACTGGGCGGTAGCAGCGGCACCTGCCGATACTAAAAAAGATGCGACAACAACAGATGGAGCCCCAAAAGAAGAGGCGGCAACAAGCTCATCTGCGCCTATCGCGATCAACATCGACAGCATCCAAATCAGCAACGGTAACATCATCTATCAAGATAAAGCCGTTGATATGATCGCTAAGCTAACTGAGTTCAACATGTCCTCAGGTCAAGTGGTGACTAACGCTTTCTTCCCTGCAGAGTTAAGCTTTAATGCGTCACAAACCGTTAAGGGCGAAGAGCAGATCAAAGCCGCAGCGAAACTAGCTGCTGAGTTTTATCTGGATCTGAAACAGCAACAGTACAAGCTTAAAGGCTTAACTAGCGAGCTAAACCTGAGTGGTAAACCACTAGGCGGTAAATCACTGGCGCTGAAGACTGCTGCCGATATTGAAGCAGACCTACCAAAACAACAGCTAAGCCTTAACAACCTAAAACTATCGATTGCCAATCTAAATGCAGAGGGTGCGCTGGCCGTTAATAACTTCGCAGCACCAGCGATCAGTGGCAAGCTGAATGTGGCTGCCTTCGATCTAAATAAACTGCTGAGTGCTGTGGGTCAGGCTGAAGTTAAAACTAACGATCCGAACGTTCTAAAAGCGATCAGCTTATCTACAGAACTAGAAGGTCCTGCCAATACAATCACCGCAAAAGCGCTAACCGTTATGCTGGATGATACGACCTTCAACGGTTCTGCAGCATTTAACCTAGCGAACAGCAACATCACGCTGAACCTGCAAGGCGACAAGATCAATGCAGATCGCTACATGCCACCTGCAACGCAAAGTAAAAAAGCAGAGAGTTCTTCCAACACTGCAACTGCAAGCACTGCTAAAAAGGGCCAGAGCGGCCCTTACTCGAAAGATCCAATTCTGCCAGTTGAAACACTGCGTGGCTTAGAGCTAGATACTACGCTAGGCCTGAAATCACTGCATGTTTCCAATATGGATATCAGCAATGTTGCACTACAAGTAAGCGCTCATGGTGGCTTAATCAAGGCAACTAAACTTGATGCTGATCTATACAAAGGCAGCGTGCGTAATAACGTCACTGTTGATGTGCGTAAGAACACACCGGTTATCACCTCAAAGAAAACCATCACAGGTATTCAAGTGGGTGATCTGCTAAAAGATATGGCCAACGCCGATCAGCTAACCGGCAAACTTAACTCTACATCTAATCTAACGCTTCGCGGTAACTCTGTTCACGATTTTGTAAACAGCGTTACAGGTACTGCGAAAGTAAACATGAAAGATGGCGAGCTAAAAGGTTTAGACATGGCACAATCCGTTTGCCAAGGTCTAAACAATGTTAGCGCACTGGGCGGTGAAGCTGAGCAAGTGGACCGTTCAACACCATTTACCAGTATGGGCGCTTCTACCCGTATTAAAAACGGCGTAGTAAACAACCAAGATCTAAAAGCGGCACTGGATGCAATGACCCTAAGTGGTAAAGGCACCGTGAACCTACCAAAACAGCTTTTGGACTACCGTCTTGGCTTTATGGTTGAGAAGAATCTGTTTAAAGAAACCTGCTCTTTCCCCAATAAACTGGAAGGTGTAGAAGTGCCAATCGATTGTAAAGGCAGTTTTAACACAGAACCAACTAAGCTATGTAAGCCTGATTTCAGCTTTATCACTGACGCACTAAAACAAGACGTTAAGAAGAAAGTTGAAGAGAAAAAAGAAAAACTAAAAGCCAAAGCTGAAGAGAAAATCAAAGATAAGCTAGGCGACAAACTAAAAGGTTTATTTTAACCCCTAATGACACCTGATCTATTCGCTAACGCCGTGCTGGAATGGTTTGACCAGCACGGTCGTCACGACCTACCTTGGCAAGAGAAAAAGACCGCATATAACACTTGGATCTCTGAGATTATGCTGCAGCAGACTCAGGTCACCACCGTTATTCCTTACTATCAACGCTTTATCGGACGTTTCCCAACAGTAGAAGCGCTAGCAGCCGCAGAGCAGGATGAAGTGCTCCATCTATGGACAGGTTTGGGTTATTACGCCCGAGCCCGTAACCTGCATAAAACTGCGCAGATAGTTAGCAGGGAACATCAAGGTCAGTTTCCTGAAACAGTTGAAGGGTTGGAAGAGCTACCCGGCATTGGTCGCTCCACTGCAGGTGCCGTCTTATCGATCAGCACCGGTAAGTGGGCTCCGATTCTAGATGGCAATGTTAAACGAGTATTAGCACGTTTTTATGCGCTAGAGGGTTGGCCAGGCACAACAGCTAATCAAAAGCTGCTGTGGCAATATGCCGAACAGAATACACCGCAAGAACGCACGGGTGATTACACGCAAGCGATGATGGATCTGGGTGCTACCCTCTGCACTCGCAGTAAGCCTTCTTGTTTACTCTGTCCACTGCAACAAGGCTGCCAAGCATTCGAATTAGGCAAAACTGATCAACTTCCAGTACCTAAGCCGAAAAAGACGATTCCGGTAAAACAGACCTACATGCTGATTTTGCAGCAGGATAATCAATCTGAGGTTTTACTCTATCAACGTCCACCGAGTGGTTTATGGGGTGGATTGTGGAGCCTACCCCAAGTTGCAGACCTGCGTGACACCTTCAACGAAACAGGTTTGGAGCTAGATGAAGAAAGCATTCAGCTCATGGAACCTCTGCGTCACACCTTTAGTCATTTCCATCTAGACATCACCCCAGTGAAGGCGAGAGTGAATACCCCTACAGACTGTGTCATGGAAGGGAAGCCTCTGCTCTGGTATAACATAGAGCAACCAGAAAATGTTGGTTTAGCAGCACCGGTTAAGAAACTCTTGCAACAACTAACCAACGCGTAAATTGATTGGAGCAAAACATGAGTCGCACCGTCCTATGCCGTAAATATAAAGAGGAACTTGAAGGATTGGATCGTCCTCCTTATCCAGGCGCTAAAGGCCAGGAAATTTACGAAACAATATCCAAAAAGGCTTGGAAAGAGTGGACTGATCATCAAACCATGATCATCAACGAAAAACACCTGAGCATGATGGACCCATCCACCCGTGAATTCCTGCAAACAGAGATGCAAAAATTCATGGATGGAGAAGACTACGAGAAGGCTGAAGGCTACGTTCCACCTTCAAAATAGTTTTTTTGTAACAAGTGGTTGACAGTTTTCCGTGAAGACGGTTTAATACGCGCCACTTGAGTTGCCCAGATAGCTCAGTCGGTAGAGCAGGGGATTGAAAATCCCCGTGTCGGTGGTTCGATTCCGCCTCTGGGCACCACTTATTTCAAGCCTCGTTAACCTAGCGGGGCTTTTTAGTCAGCAAGTTATCGCTGCACCTGATTGCCCAGATAGCTCAGTCGGTAGAGCAGGGGATTGAAAATCCCCGTGTCGGTGGTTCGATTCCGCCTCTGGGCACCACTTCCTTACTCGCTTCCCGCGATTTTGACTCTCCTTGAAGTTCTTACCTCTGGTCCCTATCTGGTCGGATTAGCGTATAACGACAGGAATTTCTGTCTATCAGTTTGCAATTCAGCAATGAGATTTTGCTGATACACTTTTTGAAATCACTTCATCAAATTACAGTTTGGACTAGGACCGGAAATGTACTTTCGAGTCTCTAGAAAAGTTATGTCCTGTACCCTCCGGTCAGGTCTCTGGCTCTTTCTAGGGCAACCTACCCATATCACCAACATACCTTAGACAATACTTCACATATTCCAGCATCAAAAACCACATCATACATCCTTATGATGTATACCAATTATCTATCAAATTAATATTGTTAGAATCGCCGCCGATACATACTATTAATATTAAGCGTTCATCTATACAATTCGCGCCCATTCTAAAGTGCTAAGGAAGCATTATGGTCATCGACATACAACAATATAAAAAGTCCAAGGCTGCAACTTCTAAAAGCTCCTCAACTTCCACTTCCCGTCGCAGTAATACAGTAGAATTTGTTACAGCGAAGGAAAGAGCAGTCAAAAAATCTATTGAGAGAGCAAATCGACGCTCTTGGTAGGATAGCTTACTGTAAAAAATGATAAGGATTTCGCATGGCAGACCCAGCTACTTCGCAAGATGCAACTCAAAACAGTAATCAATCAGATAAAACCAGCTCAATCAGCGACATACAAAAACGAATATCCAATGAACTTGTCATTGGTCTATGTGGTGCTATTGGTAGCGGAATAAAACCACTCAAAGATCAACTGAGAAAAGAGCTGGAGAATAATAAGTATATCGTCATAGATGTTCGACTTAGTGAGCTAATCAGTGCGAACTATAAGCAGTTCATAACAGACTCTGCTACTGTAGAATCAATAGCTCCTCTCGAGGGCTCGCAACGAATAAAGGATTTACAGAACAAAGGAAACAGTTTTCGCGAACAACATCGAAATGAAGTTCTTGCCGAACTGGCCATTAAGGAGATTTCATCTCGTCGAAATACCAAAATACTCCAGAACCCAGATGAACACTCAGAAAGCGATACTGAAGAGAATAAAACTCTTACCAAAGTTGCCTATCTAGTAGACCAGTTAAAGCATCCCGATGAAGTTAAACTTTTCAAAACGGTTTACCCTAAAAACTTCTATTTAATAAGTCTGATTCGTACAGAAAAGGAAAGAAGGTTAAACCTCGAGGAAGATGGATACTCAACGTCTGACATAGATGAAATAATCAGAAATGATCGTAAGCAAAATGAAAAGTACGGACAACAAGTAGAAAAAACCGTACATCTTGCTGACTATTTTATACGAAACATGCATAGCCATGCTGAAAACCTCAATGCTGAGATACGCCGATTTTTAAAGCTAGTGCATGGAGTCCAAGGACTATCTCCAAGAAGGGAAGAACGTGGGATGTATGCAGCTTACTCCGCATCCCTCCAATCGGCTTGTTTATCTCGACAAGTGGGCGCTGCTATTGCAGATGAGGATGGAATAATTTTTTCTACTGGCAGAAACGATGTTCCTGAATTTGGAGGCGGCTTATATTCTTTCGAATCAGGGACTGCTGATTACCGTTGTGTACACAAAGGCAAGAAGTGCTATAACGATTTCTACAAAGAAAGCCTACGGAAAGAAATTCAGCAAGTTTTAGAACAACAGAAAGTTAAAGATGCATCGAATATTTCTAAAGCGATCCTTGCTGATACAAAAGCTGGAGCATTAATAGAGTATTCTCGAGCGATTCACGCTGAAATGGATGCAATTACAACGTTAGCAAGGAAAGACAACTCATCAACGAAAGGGAAAATTCTGTACTGCACAACCTACCCTTGCCATAATTGCGCTAGACATATTGTTGCTGCAGGTATCCAAAAGGTTGTCTATATCGAACCATATGAAAAGAGTTTAGCCCTCAAACTTCATAATGATTCCATTACAGATTCTGATGAAAAAAACAAAGTAGTCTTTGAGCCATACGAAGGGGTTAGTCCTCAAAGATATATGGCATTTTTCACAATGATTCGCCCTAGAAAAGGTCGTGACGGTAAGGCAATAGACTCCTACATTGAGGAGACACAACATGTGGATCCTCAGTACTTGGATAATTACCATGCATATGAAGATAAAATAATCAAAAACCTAGAGTTCTAATTCAAGGAACTCTAGTCCTCAGTACTGATGAATTAAAGTAATACTCAAACATATATAAAAACCGTGAAGGACGTTCGTCCACCCTCTCAATTCACGGAGATTCCCAATGTTTAAACATACCCAGACAGAGTGCGGCTCAGGTTCGTACTCTGTCACCCCAAGTCTATCGGGTGCTGTAACAGGCGCATTAGCCGGAGCCCGAGTAGGCAGCTTAGTTCCCGGAGTAGGCACTACAACCTGCGCTATTGCAGGAGGCTTCTTAGGCCTGATTCTTGGCCCTGTTTCTGATGATTAAGGGGTGATGCTTATGATGACCCTGAACTCACCAGAGGAGCTGAATCAGCTACCACTCGATGGTGAGATCCTGACGTTAGTGCGGAACGAGATCATAGAACCCTTTGGTTCAATTACTGATGCAACAGACTTCTGGAGAGATGTAGGTACTAACTTACTCCTCCTGGAAAACGATGATGACCTTGATGCCTTAGCTCAATCGGACTCAGGTCTTGCCTTTGCTCTGGAGTATCCCGAATGGTCAATCGACCTACCACAAGGCTATCAACTGAGCCTCTCCATCTACAACGATGAAGGCAGCGGATGCTATCTGATCTGCCCTTCCCATCTGATCAACAAGGACAACTCACAATGACTGACACAACTAAAAACGATAACGCTGTAACCTCCACTGAAGGGGTTACAGCACCTATTGAATACACCCTACTCAAGGAAGCGAAAGCCACTAAACTCTCCCCCAAGAATCGAGGTGAGTTGACCTATCAGATTGCTCAGCACCCAGATAGCAAGAAGCTCTTTATCCGTATCCTCAGTAACGACACAGGCGGCTATTTCAGCAAGGAATGGATTAATGTTGAAGCGATGCAGAAGGTCCTTATCGAACAGGACAAAGACAAACCGTTAAAGAGCGGGATCTTTAAACCTCTCTTCACCGGAGGCTCAAGCAACAATTCAGGATTTTGTGCGGCTGTATGTAGAGCAGAGAAGCTACTCAAGCCGGCTCCTGACAGTGCATTTCTACACATGCTGGATAAGCCTTTCTCCGAGTGGCTGAAAAGTATCGAGAAGCTTAAGCCTATTGGTAAGGCCGAAGACCTGACTAAGCCCAAAGCTGTTGCAGTTGATAAGACAGCATCCACAAGCTCCTCAACAAAACCCGAAGCTAAGCCAACTAAAAGCAAAGGGGTCTTTGATTAAATTTAAAATCTACCCCTTCTCCACTCCCCTTCTACCCCGTTTACACAGAGAGGAAAGACCTATGATCCAGTTTTCTGGAGACTACCCTGTGCCTGTCTCTGACAGCCTGAGACAGCTACTGATAAACCTGATTACCCCTGAACTCGAAAAACTCAATATCATCAATCTACCCGGAGCAGTCACACTTAACTTCCGTGATCCTGATTACACGGCGGAGCGAGGAGGCTATCACCCGGTTGAAATCCGCGTAGAGATCAAAGACAGCGAAGGCCGCATCAGTTACATCACTGACTTCTGTTACGTAGGTCAGGGCTTCTGTACTGAGTTAGCTAAGGCATTGGACTTTGATTTCAGCGGTGGTGAATTCGGTTCGTTAGGGTTTCCCTATGTTCCGATCACTGAAGCTGATGAGATCTACGCCACCTGGGAAGAGAACTTTCTGACCTACTACCGGATGGGTGTTTTCAATGTCACTGTGACATTAGAAGACTGACTCCATCAAATCCACTAACCCCATTAACCCCACCTCAAAATCAATAGAGATATCTTTTCGGTTTTCTTACCTGATGAACCAGAGATAGACCGGAAAGATCAGCAGTTAGTCAGCAATCCAATGAATCAATTCCGTATCAGCAACATAGCTGAGGGATAACTGTGCCTGTCTCCTGATTTTCGAGTGGGGTAACCGGGGATTACTAATCCTTGTGACACCTTGGAGGTATCTATGAGTAACCGCCTCAAACTTACCAACCGCGCAATAGAAAAGCTCCCTCCCCACGATGCGGATTCCAAATCAACAGAGAAAGAATACAGCGATTCAGAAATACCTGGACTCAAGCTGCTAGTCGGAAAAAACGGTTCTAAGAAGTTCCTTCTGCGTTACACCTATCGGGGCCGCAAACGTGCAGTAGCTCTGGGACAATTCGGCCCGTTAGGCATCGCTGAAGCAAGGGAACTCGCTAACCAGCAGAAAGGCCTTGTCGCACAAGGTCTTGATCCGAAGCAGGAGAAACAGAAGCGACAACAAGCTCTGACTCTAAACGAGTTCTTCTACGAACAGTATGCAAAGCTGATCGCTGCCAAGAAACGCAGTGGGCGTAATGACCTAAGCCGATACAAACATCATATCCATAATCCACTGGGTAAATTTCTCATTGATGAGATAACCACTCAGCAACTCCTCTCCCTTCAGAACGACCTAACCAAGAAGCTATCAGATGCTACCAACAACCGAGTGATGGCCTTACTCCGTCATATATTCAATACAGCTGAACGCTGGGGACTGATTGAGCGAAGTCCTGCTAAGGACAACAAAATCAAACTGTTTCGTGAAGATAATCGTCGTACCCGCCTACTTTCCGATGATCAGCTAAGAGCCTTGTTCAACGCCTGTGACAGGGATGAAAACTACTATGCAGGTCAGTACTTCAAATTCCTTTTACTGACCGGAGCAAGGCGATCAGAAGCGGCTAACGCCAGATGGGAACATATCAATCTGGAACTAGATCGACCCACTTGGACAGTGCCAACATCCAAGGCAGGTAATTACCTCTCCTACCTCAACCGGCTGGCAGTAGAACTGCTTAGCAACTTAACGCGCATACCGGGACACCCTTTCGTGTTTCCGGGAGGCTTTCCTAACTTCGAACGACATTGGGGGCCTATTGCAGCCCCCAATAAAGCATTCAAAAGGATCTTGGAAAAGGCAGGGATTGAAGGTGAATATTGCATCCATCAACTTCGCCATCAGCACGCCTCAATTATTGCTAACATTGGAGGGAATACAGCTGAAATAATGATGGCACTTAACCACTCATCCCCAGCAATGGCTGCCCGTTACACTCATCTAAGCCCACAAAGAATCTCCCACACAGGGCACCTAGTTGCTGATAGTGTCGAGAATTCATTGAAGGGAGAACGAGTATTACCAAACAGAACCTTCTCATGAGGGAGGTTCTTTTTTTTGAGTTAGCAATGACAGATTGGATGGGATGAGCGATCGCGGAAGCTCACTGCAGCGAGAGCAAATACAAGACCAGCCAAGATGTTACTGATAACGACTAGAAATTTTGAAATCCGTTATTACTCTACCCCGTTTTCCCCTTCAGATTTTCTAAAGAGATATATTTTTTGCCCGCCTGTTTGATATGAATTATCCCCCCTCTCCGATCACTCGACCGGGGTAACCGGGGTCTGACCTCATTTCCAATCTGAACCTTTAAAAACAAATACTAAAAGCAGAAATACCAGAGCAATTTTCAAGGAATATGAAGAGATAAAGGAATAGTAGACCACTGTCCCATGGCTTAGATGGTGCCTCTTCCTATGCTGAGCTGTAATGGGTTTGCCAAAGGGAATTCCCCTTAAAACTTATGCAAATCGACGCAATTGGAGAAGATTTATGATCATATATCCAGCCCAGTACTTCTATACTCAGCCTAACTCTTTCGGTCCCGCAGAAATAATCTATACGAATAATTTCAGCCCCCTTTATGATCAAGACCAGGAAGGCTTTTTGTTTGATCTTGAGGGCTCTGTTCTACCCATTCGTTTACCTCTAAACGTTATTTTCGGCAAATATGAAGGACAGCGATTTTTCGAGATAACAGAGCACCCCTCTACACCTGCTCTGAGATGTTCTATTCGTTACACTTCAGAAGTGGATACTGCGGATATTGACGATGAAGGCTACCCATCCAACATGCTTGAGTGCTTCTATCAAGCAAAGACTTACTTAGTGAGTCGTTACCCATCCTACTCAGAACAAATTGAAGTCTTTCTAGAAGGACTGTACGTAGCAGGTATGCTGTGTAACAAGGAATACGTCTATATGCATGAGCTAGATGAAAAAGCTCATGAGCTGAATATAAAAACAGCTAAAAAGCGCAAACCATATAACATCACGTATGCTACGGAATCCGCTAAAGCGATTCAGAAGCCATACCAGATCAAGGACATGACTCTCTGCTCCACAGAGAACGGAACTTTCAGCCTAAATGATGATGGAATTAAGAAAAGCTTAATCTCCAATATTTCATGCCGAGCATCCATCGAAAAAAATATTCCCATGTATGGAGAAGACGAATTCATTTGCATCCAAGCAAGTATTCCTCAACATGACGGGAGTATCACAGAAATTGAGTTTAAGACTCTCAATACACTACCCTGTACGTTTCCACTTGCGGCTAAATTGGCCATAGAACAGCTAAAACGCATTTCACCTGATCAAGGTGAGTTATTCACAAAAATGGTAGCTGGATGTATTGGATCTTTGCTTTGTGACATATGGCAATCTGAGAATCTGGAAAAGGGCTCTGAAGCTGCAATTAAGCTTGCGTACCCTTTATTAGGTGGTGAGCCACCCCATCTTTCTTAATGAAATTATTTGGTCTGGCCTCTGAAGTAATGGAGCCAGACCAAGCCCTAATAATAAAAGAGCATAATAATCATGGTAGAAAAGAAGAAAACAGGCGTACAGATCACAGATAATGACCCTGATATCCGTTTGATCAAAAACATAACAGGTGATCAAGATCTCTCCAGTTTCGAAAATCTGATGAGCCTAATTCCTTTGATTGATATCGAAGGCTCCAATTGGAATGCTTTCCATTACCTTCATGACAGAAAAATTTTTCTAGAATACTTTGAACACCTTTGGGCTGACTTTAAAAAGATAATTGGCAAACCGAAACAGAACCTATCCGCTATTGTCGACTGCTACTCAGGCGTTATTGCGACCGAAGAAGGCAGGAAGCTTTTTGGTGAAAAGCTGATTGAAAATATCGCACTATCTCGATCGCCTGATGATTACCCTCAGATTCGGGAATTCGATGAGAAAGAATACCTCGAAGGCTACAAACTTTTCATTTCTCAGCTCAATAAGAACAGTGCTGATTTCGAAAAATTCAACGTCGATGTATTCCTGGCCGAAAGCTCAATTTTTGCAGCTGAATGGTATTACATGGCCAATCAACTAGAGAAGTATCGCACCTTAGCCAAGTTTTCTCATGAGAAGGCGACAACAGAAATACGGTCATACCATCTAGCAGCGT
This sequence comes from Neptuniibacter sp. QD48_11, assembly GCF_047778095.1. Taxonomy (GTDB): domain Bacteria; phylum Pseudomonadota; class Gammaproteobacteria; order Pseudomonadales; family Balneatricaceae; genus Neptuniibacter. The sequence continues at coordinate 178,139 of NZ_CP180551.1, read as the reverse complement.
CTTACATTTACCACCTTCTTGAACAGGTCAGAAAGGGCAACTCTCAACAAGTAACTGCGCAAGATATTCATAAAGTGATGCAGGCATACTGGTTGATTAAATTGGCCAGAGATGCGCGCGCTTTTATAAAGGATAAAGAATTCAAACCATCAACAAAAGGTGATCGGCAGCATTTACCTGACACCATTGATGACTTTGTTATCAGGCAACTTATCCCTGAAAATGGAACATCTATAAAAAATGAAAAAAACTTTTATCGAGCTCTAGCAATTAAAGCTTGGGTATACACTCAAACCAAGGATAGCCCAAAGCCTCCAACACACCTTGCCTTAGATCTGAGCGAGCTCGAATACTTTATTAATATTGGAAGAGACAACATCCAAAGGCGTCTAAGAGATATGTTGGAACCGGGTTATCTAACCAAATCAATACCAGATGAATTAAGAGAACATCTAGTACCTGAAACAGCTTAAATACTGGTATCCCAGGAATACATAGCCACTGTCCCACCAGACCTTTTGTAATCAAATTCAATGTGCATAACATGAGGAACCTTCTTCAACATTAGGAGGTTTCTCATGCCAACATTACCTAAAACTAAACGCGCTCAAACTGAACTAACTTGTGAAAAGGTTCGCATCGAATACCGTAGCCCTGACTTCAGAGCACTCTACCTTTTCGTCGGTACTGAAAGTAAAACGTGGTACCTGAAATGCTGGCACAAAAAGAAAGACTACCAGATCAAAATTGCTCCCTTTGATCTACTGAGTTATCAGGATGCTCTGGCCACGGCACAGGCACTATACGTTACCATTGTTAATGGCACCTATGATCCCGATAAACCGATTAACATGCCGACCTTTGCTCAGTTCTTCATGGAGAGCTACCTGCCTAAAGCAAAGGAAAACAAATCCAGTTGGAAGAGTGACCTTTCCAAGTTTAATACCTATCTCGAAAATGAGCTTGGTGAACTGAGAATAGATGAGTTTTCACAGGAACAGATTGAAGACTATCTGGCAGACTTAGAGTTGAAACCGGCCACGATCAATAAACATCTCTCATTACTCAGTAGCGTGTTTAGATTGGCCATCAACATGAAGCTAATCTGCAACAATCCTGCAAAGGGTATCAAGAAGCAGATTGAGAACAATGAACGTGTCTCTTTCTTCACTGATCTACAGAGCAAAGCCTTTGACCAGGCTGCAGCTCAGGACATCAATGAAGATGCCTCTCATCTGCTTCTCTCTCTAAAAAAGACAGGGGCACGCCTGTCAGAGCTACAGGGCCTTATATTTGATCGTATCGACTGGGATCAGAAAGTTATCAGGATACTCAAATCAAAATCGGGTCATGCTCGCCAGATCTTTCTCTCGGATGAAGTTATAGAAATTCTAAGGTGGCAGGAACAGAAATACTCTGGCTCAGGTTACGTGTTCCGCCAGAAGAATAGAAAGAGTGCTATAGGTCACCCTAGAACCACGCTGAAACGTATTCTTAAAACAATAGGGATGGGTGATTCTGATTTCCGAACACATGACTTACGCCATGATTTTTGCACCCGAGTTCTACGGAAAGGTAAAGGTAAGGTGACTCTGTACCACGTGGGTCAATTAGCTGGTCACCGCTCTCTTAACTCGACAAAACGATACGCTCATATTGCAGATGATGAACTGCAATCACTCGCCAATTTAGTCTGATAATTATCCATAAATCCGAAAGCCTCTAACGGGGCTTTCAGCTATCTATAGTTTCCCTAAACATCCCCTTCATACACGTAAAAATCTAGCAAACAAGGGCATCTGAGGAATATCAGGCCACTGTCCCATCGATTGTCTCGAGCTTAATTTCCATCGCTGGCCTACTGGTCTCAGAGCGAATCAACGCGGTGTTGAAGCGCTGAATTTTAACCTTAATAAGGCCAGCAAATTCATGCCAGAACGATTGGAGAAAACATCATGATTTATGGGAGCAATGTACCAATGGCGGAAGATTACAGCGACCTTAGAGCTTTGGACTCAGAGAGCCAAGCAACATGTCGTGAATTGATCTACATGAAAGATCAATTTATTGCCCTGACAGATAGTGGGGTATATGCAGTACAGGACAACACCTTAACGAACCAGGTCTTAGATGTGTGTTTCGGTGCTGGTGATGTTTTCGGTAGCTGGTCATTAGAGATCGGATTTCATATCAACTCCGATCGTGAGTATTGGAAAGAATATAACTCTCTGGAAGCTGAACCAGAGTTCCTACTACCAATAACTTTCTACGATGCCTTAGCTGATCTGGAAGCTACATACCCAGAACAGAAAGAAACTGTACTGCAGGTGCTAATCGCCCTGTATGGCGCTCGCACCTTCTACGCAAACTGGGACAAGGAAGATTGCTGGGCACGTGCTATGACCTTCTACACCTTAGATCAAGCAGAGGTAGCAGCATGAAACGTTTGATGGACAGTAAGTGGCTAGCAGATCGCCTAGGGGTAAGTCTTTCTAGTATCCAGAAATTGCGTGCTTATACGCCAGAGAAACTTCCTAAAGCAGTACGTGTAGGCCGTGCTGTTCGCTACGACCCAGAGACCGTTGAGCAATGGATCATCAATAACATGAAGGAAGGTGTGTAAGATGGCTGCAGTTAATCGAATTGAGGCAGTACAGAACAAACTGCCTCAGGGCTATATCGCCGATCAGGAAGGTATCCACTATGTTCGTGATAACGGGGGGTTGAACTGTGGTTCTACCCTTCAGCTCTCTCATCAGCTGTTTTGGGTTGAAGGTAGGCTCGTGGACGTGGCTAACGGTGGTATGTGGTCGTTATCGCTCAATTTCATTGATGGGCTGGGTGAACAACGTGAAGCCACTATTTCATACGCTTCGCTCTACTCAGATGTGAATGCTGTTTTTGCGGACCTTGCCAATAAGGGCCTATGTTTCTGCACAGGAAAAGCAAGTCGAGACCAAGTTATCAATCTACTGATGACTCAGATGGATGAAACACCTATTCCAGTGCTGAGTAGCTATGGTTTTGATAAGGAAACCGGTTGTTATGCACTACCTAACAACCTAATCACACCTCCTTGGCATGAAGGGCCAACACCGCGACTTAATGCAGACCTATCTAAACATGGTGATGTCATTTTTAGTCAGGGTAACCTTGCTCCTTGGAATAACTTGATGGCTAAGATGAATACGCCACTGAATATCTTTACGCTGTGCACAGGGTTAAGTAATACCTTCTATAACGTACTCGACGTGGAGCCTTTTGGGATACATCTGTACGGAGCATCATCTTCGGGTAAGACAATGGCACTCCGCGCAGCTGCTAGCCTCTGGGGTAGCAGTGCTGCTTATGGAAAAACATTTGTGAGTAAATGGGGCTCTACTGTTAATGCCTTAGAACTACTCTGTGCTGCACGTACGGGTTTAACACTTCCGCTTGATGAGATACGCCAATTTAAAGGTAACTTTGAAGCAGTGGCTTACCTTATTCTGGATGGTGTGGGTAAAAACCGCATGAAGGGCAATCTACAACAGGCTGAGCAATGGAAGTGGCGAGTAATATTGATCAGTACCGGAGAACTATCTACGGCAGATATTACACGTAAAACAGGTGGAGACATCTTCACAGGTGCTCAGATTCGCTTGTTAGATCTACCTATAGAAGGCTTTGCATCACGAGCAGAAAAAAGTCTGACGGCTGAACAAGCCGATATATTCCGCACTCAGCTGGGGGATAACTTTGGCCTAGCAGGACCTGAATTTGTACGCCGTCTGTTAAATGAGTTTGAATCATGGAATGAGTTTCAATCCGAAATGATGGGCTGGCACGAAGATGCCAAAGAAGAATTAATTGAGCGTTTTTCAGATAATCCAGCTGTGCAACGGGTACTGCCTCGCTTTGCACTAATCCTAATGACAGGACTTCTGGCCGTAGAAGCGGGTATTTTTCCATATACACCAGATGAAGTAACGGAAGCAGTGAACATCGCAATTGAAGCTTGGCAGGAGGCCTTTGAAGCACCATCTGATGTTGAACGTGCAGTAATGGAACTGCGTACTGAGCTAATTACCAATGCCCATCGTATCATCCATGTTGAACAAAATGAGGATAACAATCTGAGGCCCATAGCCTACCGTGATGAGCAATACATTTACATGACAGATGAACACATCCGGGCCATCAGTAGCCACGTATCAGTCACTCAGATTGCCAAGGCGCTCAATGAGAAGAAAGCTCTGCACACGAACGAACAGAGCCGTTTGAAAGTGAAGAAGGAGATTCCAGGCCTTTCAGCACTCAGGGTATACGCCCTTAAGCTTGGCTTTCTGGGCAGTGATATCGGTGATGATATAGAAGAGATCATTACTGACTCCCTTGATCAGCCGAGTGATGAGGAGCTTGAAGTGATGTTCGATGAAAATAACCCAGAACACCTACAAGCGATCTAAACCGTAAACATAATAGAGAGCCTCGGCAGGCTCTCTATTAATTATATGCATTCATATTCATAGTAGGAAGTCCGGTTCCACTCTGTTGTCACTCTCATCACTGTACACAATCCAACTGGCAAAACCTATTACTATAGCCCTCCCCTATCCAACCACATCTGATAAATCTTTGGGGTCCATTTACTCTGGAAAAAGGCAATAGCAGCGTCCTGCTCTTTGTCGCTGAGTACATCACCAAACCCAGGCATTGTTCCACCAAATTTAGCTCCACCTTCTTGCACAGTAGTTTTCAGACCTTTCAGCGGGTGGTGCCATGCATGAGCAGAACCATTCAGGGGAGGTGGTGGGTATTTCCCATTAGGCAGAGGCTTTCTCCATTCTTTAGTTCCCTGTGCTCCTGCACCATGACAGGTTGCACAATTATTCTGAAATACAGTCGCACCAAGATCTACTTGAGATTGGGTATACCAGCGGCCTTCAACCTTAGGCTCAGATTCAAAACAGCCTGAAAGCCCGATTACCAGAGCCAGAACAATTCCTGTTCTTATAATCATCTATCTAATTCTGCCTTCATCTTCAAATACTCTTCTTCAGAAATTTCACCTTTGGCATAACGCTCATCAAGAATATCAATGGCTGTTGATGAAGCCTCACCCCTTCCGGACAAGGCTTTTACGATTAACACAATAACTACAGCGATAATTAATAACCAAATTATCATCCCGAACCCATGCCATCCTGATGAAAACATTCCATCTGCATGCCACATGATTAGCCTCCCACTTAATAGTTAGCGTATTCTGAGAACACTCCTACCTCGCCCTTAGAATCGACGGAGTAAACTTTGAAAGCATGTTTTGGTGCTCCCGGCATATCCATGCCTGGGCTACCTGAAACCATCCCAGGGACCGTTAGAAGCTTTATATCTTCATTTGATAATGCTTTTTTAATAGCCTGTGCAGGCACATGCCCTTCAATCACCTTACCGTTGATTTTAGCTGTATGGCATGAATACCCCTGTTTGGGTACTCCCAACTGCTCTTTCAAAGGAGTCACATCAGCAGCCACATGGTCTCTAACTACAAAGTTATGTTCCTTCAAGTGAGTTATCCAGGTTTTACAACAACCACAACTTTCACTGCGATATACATCAATTTCGTGTTGAGTATTGATTCGCCCTTCCAACCAATACGGATCCCCTGAATATGCCGGTAAAGCGACTGTCACTAAACATAGAGCAACAACTCTTTTTATTTTCACAATTGCATCAACCATTACTGTAAAACCTCTCCACGTCCTTCATGACATAACTCTTCTAAAATCGGGCAATCATGGTCCGCATTACCTGGACATGATTTTGACATTTTCATTAAAGCTGACTTGATATCTTCTAGATGTTTAATCTGGCTCTTAACACGATCCAAATTCTGCTGCACTTTCTCTTTTACAGCGGCAGAAGAACGGTCAGGGTCATGCTGAAGATCAAGAAGCTGCTTGCACTCATCAAGCGAGAATCCAAGCCCTCTGGCCCGCTTTATAAATCCCAGTGTTTCTAACTGGTCCTCTGTGTAAAAGCGATAACCGTTATCGGACCGGCGAGCCTTAGGGATGATCCCCTTTTCTTCGTAAAAACGGATTGTCTTACTGGTCAGGCCAGTAAACTTTGCTGCTTGTGAGATATTCATTCTGATATTCCCTGCATAAGTTAAATGCACCCACGCCTAGAGCTGATGGGTATTACTTTGGATAAGCAGGAAGCATTACGCTCCTGATGATTAGCTCATCAGGACTTGAGGGGGTCTATCTTTCTGGGTGAGATACAGCGACATCAAAGTCGCCTTATAAATAGGCTTGGTAAAGGGTGGATAAGCTATGTCCAATGATGTAACACTGGAAATGGCAGAACAAAGATGTCCTCCACATGAACTCTGTAACTCGCACCCTGGCTGATCAGCACAATCAACGGCTGAATGCATATCACCTCCCATCTCTACCATAGAGTGCATATCAGAAGACATATGCTCCATTGGCAAAGCTGCAGCCACACTCATCTGAGTTGTTCCAAACAACGTCATTAAAAGTGCAAAGATGGTGAAAAACCGTTTCATGTTCATGCCTTTTAATATAGCTCCACACTACCCACTGTGACAATAGAGTCTAAAAATAGTTTTCTATTTTTTTACGCTTTTCTTGACCTTACTCTAACTGGAAGGCTTAAGCTGAATTAAATCGTAAGGGAAATACAACTATGTCCGAAGCTACAGAAGAGACTCGAAACGTTAAATTCTCTCGTATAGGAGACAGAGAGAAACTGACAGAAGAGTTATCCAACCTTGATGGAGTACTCGGGTTGCTGATGGCTGAAGATTGGTTAGAGGTTTCATACGATGCAGCACAAATTCAGTGGAAAGTGATAGAACAGGTAATAACTAACAACCAGTTTGAATTGAGATCCGGCCTACTGAGCAAATGGAAACGTAGTTGGTACCAATATTCTGATGTAAATATCAGGGACAGTTTCAACCACAACCCCCATTGCTGTAACAAACCACCGAAATAACACTGAAACGGAAGTAACGGCGAGAAAGATGAAATATCTCATTCCTAAAAACTGGCATTATATTTTGATAGCTGCTCTAGTTTCCTGGAATAGTCTATCTTTCGCTAATAATCATCCAGATACGGCACCCTCTCACCATGCCACAGCTGCTGAGTGCCTCAGGATATCTGAAAGCAATCTACCCAATTTCGATTTTGGCCACTGTTCGCCTTCAATTTCAGCAATCTTTCTACCACAGAGTGTTTCAGCGGAATTTATCGCTGCTTCACCCCACGATGATATTGATGACCTCTATCAGTTCCATCTATATCTACGTGAAAAGAAACCCCCTCGCTTTCCCTTCACTCCAAATCAACAAGTTAACTCAGCATAAGCTGAAATGGAGTACTGAACTGGTCGGGTTTTACCCTCCGCTACTGTCACAATTTTTATAGGCGGCCGACCAGTTCCTTTTTAAGTAGAGGTTCACATGAAAAAGTTAATTACCACAACACTACTATCAATAGTTTTTATTACCCCGGAAGTTATCGCAGGGGTAAAAGAGCACAATGCCCATGGAATGCAACACCACAACGAGATGATGAATAAGCATCACACGAGTATTGGGCAACCTGGCAAATACTCTGAAATCACCAAAACCCTATCGATTAACGCCAGCGACCAAATGAATTTCAGCCTGAGTAGCATCGAGCTTAAGGCAGGGCAAACCATTGAGTTTGTCGTAACAAATACCGGGCAACTTCCCCATGAATTTGTTCTTGGCACACGTGAACAGATCGAGATGCATCGCCAAGAGATGAGGGATATGCCAGATATGAAGCATTCCGACAACAACACACTATCTTTAAAACCAGGCGAGACAAAAACTCTGATATGGAAATTTACTTCCGTTGGTGACTTCTTAGCCGCATGCACCTTACCCGGGCATTACGATGCAGGAATGCTTACAAAAATAAACGTCGGTAAGAGTCAATAAGGGGAACCCTATGAAAAAACAATCACTACCAAAACATATAAACTCCAGCAGACGCCGCTTTGTTACCGGCTTAGCAATGGGTGGAGTTTTGGCGGGGTTCGGCTTTAAATCCCAATCTTTATTTGCCGCTGCATCACAAACCGGCACTCCTGAACTGAGGGGCAATAACTTTGACCTCACAATAGGTAAGCAAGCGGTTAATTTCACAGGTGCTCCTCGTTTTGCTACAACTGTTAACGGCTCCTTACCCGCCCCTGTTCTGCGCTTCAAAGAGGGTGAAACTGTAACGCTACGTGTTACCAATACTTTAGCTGAAGACAGTTCTATCCATTGGCATGGATTGATTCTCCCTCCGGAAATGGATGGTGTACCCGGCCTATCCTTTGCTGGAATCAAACCCGGCGAATCCTATAACTACCAGTTTAAAGTCACACAGTCTGGCACCTACTGGTATCACAGCCATTCAGGGTTTCAGGAACAAACGGGGCTTTACGGAGCCATCGTAATTGAACCCAAAGAACCACCACCGTATACCTATGATCGTGATTATGTCGTTATGCTATCGGATTGGACTGATGAAGATCCAAATGACGTCTATGCCAAGCTCAAGAAGATGAGTCACTATTACAACTTCAACGAGCGAACACTCAATGATACTTGGCGCGATATTAAGGAAAAAGGTGTTGAAGCGACATTTCAGGAGCGTGAGATGTGGAATGTCATGCGCATGAGCCAAACAGATATCTCGGATGTGACCGGCTATACCTATAGCTTTCTGATGAACGGTATTACACCTGCAGAGGGTTGGAAGGGATTATTTAAAAAAGGTGAAAAAGTATTACTGCGCTTCATTAACAGTGCAGCAATGACATTCTTTGACGTTCGCATCCCCGGTCTGAAGATGACAGTTGTTGCAGCGGATGGTCAATATGTTCAACCCGTTTCTGTTGACGAATTCAGAATTGGTGTCGCGGAAACCTATGATGTGATTGTAGAACCTGAGCATGACATGGCTTACACGGTATTTGCACAAGCCATTGATCGATCAGGCTATGCCAGAGGCACGCTCACCCCGGATTACGCTTTAACGGGTGAAGTTCCTGCTCTTGACCCGGTACCACTATTAACCCACACCGATATGGGTATGGGCATGGACCACAGCATGCACAACATGGGTAACTCTTCCCAGATGGACCACTCCCAACACAACATGAATAGCTCAGGGCAAATGGATCACTCGCAGCACAATATGCATAACTCTGGAAAAATGGATCATTCGCAGCACAATATGCATAGTTCCGGAAAAATGGACCACTCCCAGCACAACATGAATAGCTCGGGGCAAATGGATCACTCGCAGCATAACATGGCAAATTCTGGGAACATGGACCACTCCATACATTCCAATAGTAGCCAGGGAATTAAGCATGCAGACACCGAGTATGGTCCTCATGTGGATATGCGGGCCGATAATCCGCAATACCGATTAGATGACCCTGGGGTAGGTTTAAGAAACAACGGACGACGCGTTTTGACTTACGCAGACCTGAAAAACCTCAACCCAACACCTGATCCGCGTGACCCAACTCGTGAAATTGATCTGCACCTTACAGGCAACATGAGTCGTTATATGTGGTCAATCAATGGAGTTAAGTATAGTGATGCAGATCCAATTCAGCTGAAATACGGAGAACGAGTACGCATCAATTTTGTTAACGACACCATGATGAACCATCCTATGCACCTACATGGCATGTGGAGTGACCTCGAAACAGGTGATGACCGGTACATCCCTCGTAAACACACTGTAGTAGTACAACCAGGAGCTAAAATCAGTTACCGAGTAACTGCAGATGCTAAAGGTAAATGGGCATACCACTGCCACTTGATCTATCACATGCTTGGCATGTTCCGCGAAGTACACGTTAGTTAAGAGGGAGAGTGAGATGAATAATACTATTAAGAAAACACTAGTTTTAGCCATGTTTGCCCTTCCGTTCCAGGCAGAGGCCGGAGGCAAAGATGACCCACTTTTAACCATGATCACTATTGATCAGTTAGAAAAAAGGGATGCCAACTCCAGCAAGCCATTTGCTTGGGAAGTACAGGGCTGGGCCGGGTACGATCTTGATAAATTTGTTTTTAAAACCGAAGGTGAGCGAGCAGACGGGGAAACAGAAAAAGCCGAGTTACAATTGCTGTATAGCAAAGCTATAGATCCCTATTGGGACATTCAATTTGGCATAAGGCATGATTTCTACCCCAAGCCGACCCAGGACTGGGCCGTCATTGCCCTGCAAGGTGTAGCTCCCTACTATTTTGAAACTGATGCAAGCCTGTTTATAGGTGAAGATGGACAAACTGCACTGCGATTAGAATCTGAGTATGAAATGATGCTCACTCAGCAATGGGTTCTCTCGCCTGAGATTGAAGTAAATTTTCATGGTAAAAATGATGAAGTACGAGAAGTTGGTTCCGGCCTATCAAACATTGAAGCTGGCCTTCGCCTTCGCTACGAAGTAAGACGGGAAATAGCTCCCTATATTGGCATACATTGGGAGAAAAAATTTGGTGATACTGCCGATTTTGCCCGAGAGGAAGGCGAAGATACAAATGACACTCAATTTGTCATGGGAATTCGAATATGGTTTTAACCTTTAAGGTTCACTTGCCTTAAAGCTCAGTAATAGATTCTGCTGTACCACAACGCCTGATGCCTTTCATCAGGCGTTTCCTTTTAAGGGTGCGTAAAGCCGGTATGAGTCAAGAAATCTCTCAATTTACCCTAGAAGGCGTATTCATCGAATAGGGGTCATACCGTCAATATCCCCTGCAAAGGGGAAATCACCCCTCTTTACAGCGAGGGAAGCTATATCAACTATCTATATCAATCCCTACCTGAGCAATACTAACCTTATTGTTCAGCTACTATTTTTAAGATGACTAATGTCACTTTTGCATACACCTATCAGTGGCTCGATAAAAAACAAATCACAGAGTTTTATTATTCATACCTAAGTCATTATTCAACTTCACCAATGCACTCATTCCAGATATTAAAAGCGAAGTAACAAAGCTTTTACCCCCCACAAAAAAGATAAATATTTTTTAATTAAATGCCTTGACCTTCCAGCAACTGTAACTCCTAACATGAATGTAAATAAACGAGATAACACGGGAAGGAAATCATTATGAAACATTTACTATCAATCGCTTTAGTAGTCGGCACTATGAGTTTAAGCGCCGGTGTTATGGCTGACGAAAAACATTACATGCAACATCCAGGAGATGGTCACCAAGGACATATGATGAAAGGGCCTGATCATCCAGAAGGAAAAATGGAAGATCATGAGTTGCACGAAGAGTATAAGAAAGTGGAACCAAATACATCCAACACCCATTACATGCAACACGGTGGTGATGGCCATCAAGGTCATATGATGGAAGGGAAAGAACATGTTGCAGGAGCAAAAACAGAGCATCACCCTGACTGGAATAAACATGAGCATAAATCCCCAAAAGGCAAACATTACATGCAAAAACCTGGAGACGGTCCTCAGGGGAATATGATGAAAGGCGATAAGCACCCGAAATAAGCTAAACCTTCCCTCAAGTAGAGCTCATCTGCTTGAGGGATGATTCTCCTTAGCAAATACTCCCCCTACGACTATTCTCCCTGCAACTTACAAATTACATTTGGTTAGTACTAACATCTGGAGAATATCCACACCTTGTCTGCAACGCCTTGATAAAATAAAAAGCCCTCATTGCTGAGGGCCTAAAATTATTTATTCATCAAATAATAAGCTATTGCTTCACGATCTGCTTTCCGCATAAACGAGGTACCATCTCTAACAACCTCTCCCATACTCCCCCCGAAAGCATCACCATCATGTTTCAAGCCCGATTTCAGAGCATAAGCCAAATCTAGCTCAGTCCAGCCTTTCCCAAGCAATGCCTGTTTAGTGATAGCAGGAACTCGGCCTTCACCTTCTAACATCGATTCTGAGCCAGTGAATGGATTATCTTGATCTAATGCGCCCAATAAATTGCGCTCACTATGACAAGCGGCGCAATGGGTAGCAGCCTCAACCAGATAAGCTCCTCTGGTGAATTTTTCACCCCTAGAAGTATCGGGCTGAAACCTCTCCTCATTGAAAAACAATGCCTGCCATAAAGTTAACCCTGCTCTCTGATTGAAAGGGAACCCTAACTCATGATCTTTTGCTGACACCCCAATAGCTGGAACAGTCTTAAATGCCGCCCAAAGATCAGCAATATCCTGATCACTAAGTTTTGTGTAAAACGTATAGGGAAACGCTGGGTAGTAACTATCACCCTGAGGACTTTTACCGGAACGTAAAGCCAATGAGAAATCATCGATATTCCAGCCGCCGATACCATGTACTTTATCAGTTGTAAGGTTAGGAGCATAAAAAGTCCCGAAAGGCGTTTTCAATGGCGGCCCTCCGGCTAATGCAGCACCACCATTGACCACATCCGTGTGACAAGCAATACAGCCAGAGGCTCTGGCTAGGTACGCTCCACGACCGACATCACCTTCTAAGCCTTTGAGCGAAGATGCAATAGTGGCTTCGCTAGTCAGGCTTTTCCACCCAATGGCAAAGGCCACACTACTTCCCAAAAGGATAATTAACGTACGCTTCATTACTCTTTCTCTTTTCTAAATCGAGTATGGCAGGAAGAACAGTTATCGGACACCATATTGAAAACCATCTCAACGGGCATTTTCCCATACTCCTCTGCGGTATGAACCATATGCCCGCCCATCATAGATGATCCTCCCATCATGTGGTCATTGCCCATCATGTGGCCATTACCCATCATCCCGGAATCACCCATCATTCCTTTATCTTCATTAGGTGCTTCCGTATTCCCCGCTGCCTTTATTAAGCCTTCACCTAAAACCCCTAAGTGATCTGCTAGCTTAGTAAAGCGATCCCATTCATCCCAGATATTTGGCTTAGCTTCCGTAGGATGCTGCATACTCCCCTCAGGAAATAACTTCGTCAAAGCATTACCCGAATGCCCCTTAATAATCTCAGCCGCTTCTCTAACTTTATCGACATCATAAGGAGCTTTTCCTTTGAACATATCAGAGACTTCTTTCATGGAATCTTTCATATCTCCCATCGCATCCATACGTTCTTTTACGATACCTGTCGCTCCACCGTGCGCCATAACCACAGAAGATGAAACGGTCAGACTTAACGCAATTAAATACTTAGCTGATTTTTTAAACATTTTGTTTTCTCTATAAAAAATTAAAATTCGATACCCATTTCATATCAAATGCGACGATTTAGGAGGGGGTGGATCTTCTGTCATTATGATTGAATGATCGCTCATTGATACCCATTCATAAGCGATTTGAATGTAGTTACTTCGAGTGAAAGAAAAAATCCTTATGATGGCCAAAACATGCCCTGAGTGGCAATCAAACACATGCCCATGATCATGTAAATGCAGCGAACCACTTCCACTGTGACTGATCGCTAACCCTTGATTTTCTAAATGCTTTGCCTGAACAGGCTGTACTGTTACAACTACAATAAGAGCTAGGGGTAACAGGAGCTTGAGTCTTTTCAAACCACGGAATGGAAACATATTGAGCTCAATTTTTTGGAGGATAAAACTTAAACTCAGTATCCGAAACCTTTTCTTTTGTATGGATCCAATACAGACCTTCAACAGGAATAATTGCAACCAAACCTTCGCTATCGGCATTAACGGAAACAGTATTGACGATAAGTTCTGCAATGCTTTGAGCATATTCTGATGAGGTGTATATATCCACTTGAAGGTGCTCAACTAGATCGGTCTGACCATAGACCTGATTGTATACTCCATGTCCACGAACATTGTGGATTGTATAGCCACACACACCGGCCTTCAAAAAAGCAGCCTCTAGCTTACTTTTCTCCATCTCATTAAAGATAGCGCTGACTTTTTTCAAACTCATGACACAACCTCCAGAGAAAAAGAAATGAGGGCAAGCCCTCATTTCAAATCAAATACGATCAATGCATTGGCATATCTATTTGAGACTGATGCTCCATCATTTGTTTCATCATTCTTTGCATCATACCCATTTGCTTTTGCATCATACCCATACGTGAATCCATATGAGGGCAAGGCTCTTTATCCCCCTTGTAATCCCCCATCATTCCAGAACCATGCATCATATCCATACCCATTCGCATATTCTTCATATGCTCATGCATCATTTCCCGGCGCTTTTCGGGATGCTTGTTGCTCTGGATCTCTTTCATTAAATCTTCAGTTTTCCCCATATGATCATGCATTTTCATCATCTGGGAGCGCTCACCATCCATGCCCTTCTGCATCCCTTCACCCTGCTGATGTGCACTAACAGAAAAACCTACGCTCATCAAAACAACACTAAGCATTCCTACCATTAAACGTTTCATTACACGCTCCTTGATTGCAATTTTAAAACGACCTTCCACAATCCTGCATAAATTCCATCAGAATCGTGCCTAGAACCTAGTAATCAAATTTAGACCTTCCAGTAACTGGAAGGTCAATAACGAGGTATAAAAAGGGTCGCTTTAAACCCGTTTATTGATAAAGATCATTTTTTGGAAGGAATACGACAAAATCCTTGAGAAGGCACATCTAACGCACTGTTAAATTTACTCGACATATTCTGAAAAGCGATCAGCCCTGTTAATTCAACAATGCCATCCTCATCGTAATACAAACGCAGCCTTGTCATTAGCGTATCTGTAACTTGCCTGTCGCTAAACGTGATTGAATCTACATAGTCTAAAACTAGACGTTCATGTTCATCGAATAAATCACTTTCAGCCCATCCGAATAAAGCTTCTAGCTTTAATTCATCCCCTGCACGTTTAGCATACATATAAGAATTCACATCAACACAAAATTCACACCAATTAATCTGAGAGACTCTCACCGTAATCATCGATCGCAATGAAGGGGTGATTGCTGACTTTCTTGAATCTAGCGCACCAAACAACAAAGCAACTGAAGTAAAAAGCCGGGGGATACGAGCCCAAAGCAATGCTGGTTTGAGAACCATGCCGTATTTACGGTTTTGATTCCAAAAGAATGGCCGAAGATAGAACGGATAATCCTGAAGCTTCTTAGTACTAATTCGCATTGAATTCTCCACTATTACTTTTTATGGCAGCTCCAAGGCTTATGCGTAAGGTTGTCATGCACATTTTGATCCACAAACCTGTAATAACCTTCTTTAAACCTTGACCACCAATCATGACAGATTTCTATTCCATGCTTCGTGATCACCTCTTCCAAACTATCGATGCAAAGGCGTGTTGCGTCATACTCCAGAATGAATACCTTTTGCTCCGGATCAAAACTCACCTCATCAATGCCGTAGAGCTGATCGATCTCCTCAACTGCTGCACAAACCTGCTCATCCGAAGCTTTTTCAACCTTCAGATGTCTCTCTACAAGATTAGTTTCCGATACCCCTAAACGATGCTCTTTTTTCACGATACAACTCTCCCAATTTGCGGAATAAACCTCGGTGTAGTCTCTTTGTATACTTCATATTCGCCACCAAATTCCGCTAAAGCGATGCCTTCCTCATACTTTGCTAACCGCACATAGACAAAGACCAAGATAGGGAACATCACTAGGGTTGGAATCGTTGGCCATTGCAGTAAGAAGCCAAACATGATCAGTACAAATGCCAAATATTGTGGATGTCTACACCGCGCATACCATCCGTCTTTCGCTAAACGATGCTGCTTCTGTGCTTGATACAATACATTCCAAGCCGAAGCTAAAATAAAGAAGCCAATGACAATCAGTGCATTGCTCGCCAAATGAAGTGGGTCGAAATGGGGATCACCTTCGAACCCCAGTAACGTATGCAGAAGATGACCATTTTCATGGGCATAGAAATCGATTTGTGGATAGATTTCACTCAACCACCCCGAAAGGAAATAGATCGTTAAGGGGAAACCATACATCTCAGTAAAGAGCGCAATGATGAAAGCTGAAAATGCTCCCAGACTACGCCAATCCATTTTGCTTTTAGGTTTAATAAAACTAAACGCAAAAAAGATAAAAACAGCAGAGTTGATAATAACCAAAGACCACAATCCATAATCATTGCTCATGTTTGTGCTCCTTTTGATTGGCTTCTTCTCTGGCTGCTTTTAAACCCTCAATGTAACCTTCCCGGTAAGCATCGTTTTGCTCAGTCTGTTCGACAAAGTTCTCATGCCTATGTTCTGGAGAAGGGCTAGCCTCTTCCTCCTGCTTAGCGTCGTGCTTATGCTCCCCGTGATTATGATTACCATGCATAAACAGGTGCATCAACGGACACATCAGTAAGAACAGATAGGGTAGAAAAGGAAAAACATGCTCTGCATGTTCAACTAGCAGAAAATAGCCTGCAACGGCAATCATCAGTAATGCCGCGAATCCGCTTTTAGAACACCAGAATGAAGATTTCTTACTCATCGCTCGGTCCCTCCACAATCAATTCGCCCCGGTACATCTGCATCTGACATGAAAATGGATATTTACCGGGTGTTAAAGAGTCAAACTTTATCTCTCGCGCCTTGTTTAAGGGCAGCTCTTCGCTCAGCCCTAAGTCATCAAACTGTACAATGGCCGAGCAAGGCGAGCCGTCTTTACGAACAAAGCTGAGGATAATAGGTTCGCCTGCCTGCACACGAACCTGTGCTGGGCTGTAAACCCCGTTCTCAACCGTTATAGGGACCGTGCCTTTGGTTACTGCTGTAGTACTTGGTTTATAAAGCCAAAACCACCAGATGATTAAGCCGATTAATACGAAACCTAATAAATTAATTATCAACATGATGCTAGCCTCCCTGATTAATGCTCTGATGCTTTAAACAAACGTAAACGGTTGGCATTACTGACCACCGTGAGCGAAGAGAACGCCATTGCAGCCCCGGCAATAACCGGGCTCAGCAGTAGCCCAAAGAACGGATACAAAACACCTGCGGCAAACGGGATACCTGCAACGTTGTAAATAAACGCACCAAACAGATTTTGCTTAATATTGCGTAATGTCGCTTTACTAATAGCTATGGCATCAGCCAACCCATGTAATGAGCCACGCATCAGGGTTATGTCAGCACTTTCAATCGCCACATCAGTGCCTGTACCAATGGCAAACCCGACATTGGCCTGGGCCAAGGCAGGCGCATCATTGATACCGTCTCCAGTCATACCTACGATCTCACCTTGGGCCTGAAGCTCTTCAACCTTGTTGGATTTATCCTCAGGCAAGACTTCTGCAACAAACTCTGTAATACCTACTTTTTCTGCAACTGCCTTAGCTGTTGCTCGGTTATCACCGGTAAGCATTACGACACGTATGCCATTTGCTTGTAGCCGTTTGACTGCCTCTACTGAGTCTTTTTTGATCGGATCAGAAACTGCAATAATTGCGGCAAGCTGTCCATTGATAGCCAAGTACATAGGGGTCTGTGCTTCTGATGCCATACGCTGCGCACCAGCGATGTGATGGTTGATAGAAATTGACCGTTTTTCCATCAACTTTTCATTACCAAATAACAGGGTGCTTCCATCCACTTCACCTTCCACGCCATGTCCAGCAATCGCGTTAAAGTTCGTCACTTTAGAAAGGGTAAATCCTTGGGCTTTGGCTGACTCCACTATAGAAAGCGCTAAGGGATGTTCCGAACCGGATTCCAAACTTGCCGCTAAACGAAGAATGTCTTCCTCTTTATGATCGCCGGTCAACTGGATCTCAGTAACCTGAGGGCTACCTTCAGTTATGGTGCCGGTTTTATCCAGAATCATGGCGCTGATTTGAGAGGCCGTCTGTAAGGCTTCACCATTGCGGATCAATACACCCGCTTCAGCCGCTTTACCCACACCCACCATCACCGACATGGGTGTAGCCAATCCCAAGGCACAAGGGCATGCAATAATCAAAACGGTTGTTGCTGACACAATAGCGAAGGCCACGGCAGGTGCAGGACCAAAATTTAACCAGGCCAATGCACTGAGAATAGCTATGATCATCACAACCGGAACGAAATAGCCCGATATCACATCCGCTAAACGTCCTATAGATGGTTTAGAGTTTTGCGCCCGTTTAACCATCTCAATAATTTGTGCCAGTGCAGTATCTTTACCAACACGTGTTGCTTTGAATATCACTGTTCCAGATTTATTGATGGTACCTGCAACAACTTCATCTCCAGTTGCTTTCTCAACAGGCATTGGTTCACCCGTCAACATGGATTCATCAACAGAGGTACTACCCTCAATAACAATACCGTCAACAGGGATTTTTTCTCCAGGGCGGATTCTTAATTGGTCATCCAGGACAACATCCTCAATGGGAATATCAATCTCTTCACCATCTCTAATGACTCGTGCATTCTTTGGCTGCAGGCCTATCAAGCGCTTAATCGCTTCTGAAGTCCTGCCACGCGCCTTTATCTCAAGGGCTAAACCTAGATCGATTAAACCAATAATCATTGCAGTGGCTTCAAAGTAGACATGTCTTGCCATCAGAGGGACTGCATCCGGGGCAAATACAACCACCATGGAATAGATCCAAGCGGTACCAGTACCTAATGCGATGAGGGTATCCATATTGGCACTGTGATTTTGAAAAGACTTCCAGGCACCTATATAAAAATGGCGTCCTGAAAAATACATAATTCCTAATGTTAGAAGGCCAACTATGGCCCAGGCAATACGTTCCATATTGGTGGATACAGTCATCTCACCGATAAACAACCCGTAGATCATTAAGGGCACGCCTAAAGAGAGGGCAATCGTCATCTCTCTCATCAAACGGTGATAGTAAACTGCTTCAGACTTTTCTTTCTCATCCAGTAAGTCTTGATCGTTTTCATCAACGAAACTGGCTCGATAACCCACACTTTCAATAGCGCGGATCAAATCATGATCAACCACATCACCCGTCACAAGTACTGTTCGTTGAGCAAAGTTCATCGATGCTTTCTGTACGCCAGTTACTTCTAACAACGCACCTTCTATCTTTCCTACACAACTAGCGCAACCGGCACCATCTATTAGCAGGGTTTTCTCTATGTTTGGGCTGTTGGAACTCATCCTGATCACCTATAAGGCACTGTAAATCGCTCAATAGAAATTTTAAAAGAGCATTTCTGTGATCAGGATAGACCTTCCTGTTGATGTAAGGTCAAGGGGGGACAGGGTAAATGAGGCAGGAGTATACAAATGCAGTTCAGCAGAACTTTACTCTGGTCCCTATCTGGTCGGATCGGCAGGGATAAGCATGTTATTAGGGGAAGCTACGTGCAATGAAGAGTGATTTTGCACTGCTGTAATTACCAACATTTTCTAGCCAGATGCAACAATATCCTTCTCGATACAATTTCTCTTACAGGGATTGAAAATCCCCGTGTCGGTGGTTCGATTCCGCCTCTGGGCACCACTTCCTAGTTTGAAATCTCTCTTTTTTATTTAGATCTTCCAAGATTGATTATCTTTTGGCGTCATCGAACCTGGTTAGATTATTCGCTTCGCTCACCCTTCGAGCTATCGTCGTTGCACTCCGATGTGTGAATGCCTTCGGCATTGATCCGCCTCTGGGCACCACTTCCTAGTTTGAAATCTCTCTTTTTTATTTAGATCTTCCAAGATTGATTATCTTTGGGCGTCATCGGACCTGGTTAGATTATTCGCTTCGCTCACCCTTCGGGCTATCGTCGTTACACTCCGATGTGTGAATGCCTTCGGCATTGATCCGCCTCTGGGCACCACTTCCTAGTTTGAAATCTCTCTTTTTTATTTAGATCTTCCAAGATTGATTATCTTTGGGCGTCATCGGACCTGGTTAGATTATTCGCTTCGCTCACCCTTCGGGCTATCGTCGTTACACTCCGATGTGTGAATGCCTTCGGCATTGATCCGCCTCTGGGCACCACTTCCTAGTTTGAAATCTCTCTTTTTTATTTAGATCTTCTAAGATTGATTATCTTTGGGAGTCATCGAACCTTGTTAGATTATTCGCTTCGCTCACCCTTCGGGCTATCGTCGTTGCACTCCGATGTGTGAATGCCTTCGGCATTGATTCGCCTCTGGGCACACTTCTTAGGTGAAACTTCCTTTACTTCGTTTTGTAGACTTCCCAAGATTAATTTTATTTGGCTGTCCTCACTCAAATTAGATTAGTTGCTTTGAAGACTCTAGCTGTTGCCGTAAGCCAACTAAGTGCTTTCTCCCTGATTATTTAAGGAAGTGCGCAATTTCCAACCCTTTCATTTAATGATATAGATACAGTCCCACTATAAAAAAATATAAATATCAGGGACTTTCTTCGTGTTAAGGCAGACATCACTACTCACCTATATCACGTCATTAATCTTATTAGCATTAAGCTTTGTTTCCCAAGCTAATGAGATACCACTGACGCAAGAAGAGAAAACATGGTTACTCAACCATCAGAAAATTCGCGTCCATAATGAGGTGAGCTGGGGCCCTTTTAACTATCACGAATTCGGCCGCCCTAAAGGCTATTCTGTTGAATTTATGAACCTTTTGGCAGAAAAGCTCAGCATAGAAATTGAGTACGTAACCGGCCCTACTTGGGGTGAATTCCTAAATATGCTGGATCATAAAGAGCTTGATGTGATGCTTAACATCATCAAGACAGACGATCGCAGCAAATACATTCTCTTTACCGACCCCTATGTAAATAACCCATCAGGAATTGTGGTCCGAGACGACAATCGCACAGTTCGAGATCTGAGAGATCTGAATGGCCGCGTTCTTGCCATCCCCAAAGGTTTTTTCTATCAAGAAATCATCGAAAAGCACTTCCCCGGCATTCAGTTATTACTCCTTAAAGACCAAGTAGATAGCCTCAAAGCCGTAGCTTTTGGTCGCGCCGATGCCACCATGGGTGGAATTGCCGTGCAAAACCACTTAATCCGTAAACACCTAATGAGTAACCTCAAGGTCGTCGGAGGTATTGATGATCCTCGTTTTGCCAACCTTTTACGCATCGGGGTACGCGATGATTGGCCTATTTTCCGCTCCATTATGCAGAAAGCGATTGAGTCCGTTACCAAAGAAGAGAGGGATCGGCTAAGCCGTCGCTGGCTAGAAGGCGGATTACAAAGAACACAGACTCTCCACCTAGATAAAGAGGAACAAGAATTCCTCGCTGCCCACCCAGTACTTCGGGTACATAATGAGATGGCCTGGCCTCCTTTCAATTACAACGAACAGGGCAAGCCCAAAGGTTTTTCTATTGATGTAATGAACCTAATCGCCAAGAAAACCGGTTTTAGGATCCAGTATGTCAGTGGTCCTAACTGGAATGACTTCTTGGCGATGACTCAAGAACGCGAATTGGACATGATGCTGAATATCGTTAATACAGCAGAGCGTCGTAAATATATTCGTTTCACCCGCCCTTACGCAGTCAATCCAAATGTAATTGTCAGCAAAAAATCCGCTAAATATGAATCGATTGAGAGCCTATTCGGTAAAACAGTGGCCATACCAAAAGGCTTTTTCTACGAAGAGATCCTCACCAACGAATACCCACAAATCAAACAACACCTAGTTACCGATGCCATCGAGAGCTTGAAAGCTATCTCAATTGGTAAAGCCGATGCAGCACTGGGTGAAGCTGCTGTTTTTAACCATCTGATCGCTAAAAATTTGATGAACGATCTTACCGTTTCAGGTGAGGTCGATGTGGGCAAACCCGATCTAGCAAACCTACGCATAGGTGTGCGTTCCGATTGGCCTATCCTGCAAAGGATTATGGACCGTGCGATTGAATCACTGACAAGAGATGAAGTCGCAGCGATATCTCAGCGCTGGATGGGTAACGAGAACTATGTCGCAAGACCCGGCAGCGGCCTTAGCCTAACCTCCGCTGAAAAAGCCTATTTAGAAAAACAGCCTGGCATAACTTTTTGTGCCAATCCCGATTGGATGCCCTTGGAGCAAATAGGTCCTGGAGGAAGACATGAAGGGATGGTTGCCGACTACCTCAATTTAATGGCTGATCGAATTGGTATAGGCATGACAATGCTACCCACTGAAAGTAGCCAACTGTCACTGGAATACGCTCAGGACAGACGCTGCGACATCATGTCCGCAGCCTTCGAAACACCTGAAGCTAAACGACAATTAAACTTTACCAAGCCCTACCTGCGTTTGCCTTTAGTTATTGCGATTCAGGAAGACTCTCTATTCGTGGACGGCCTCAAATCTCTCAAAGATAAAACGATAGGCGTACCTAAGGGATACGGCTTACTTAAAAAACTGCAACAGGACTATCCAAAGATAAATGTCATTGAAGTAGATAGCGTTGCTGACGGTCTTCGCATCGTTGAGGAAGGACGTATTTTCGGTTTAATCGGGGCGATAGCTCCCGTGGGTCATGCTATTCGTAAACATCGCTTCCTGAATTTAAAAATCGGCGGACGTCTAGATGAGGACTGGAAACTGGCAGTAGCCATACGTAACGATAGCCCTGAACTTCTTTCCATGTTCAATAAGGCCACAGAATATATAACCGAAGAAGAACACTCCAAAGTATTCCAACGCTGGGTATCGGTTAAATTTGAACACGATGCAAATTATGAATTGATCTGGAAACTCGTCTTTGCCGCATTGTTTATTATCACAATTATCACGCTATGGAATTGGAAACTATCTCGACTGAATAAACAGCTGAAATCAGAGATAAGCCTGCGTGAAGCAGCAGAGCAGCAATTGAATCAGCTTAATGAAAAGCTCAATAGCAAAAACACTGAGCTATCCATCCTATCGACAACCGATGCGCTTACTGGGCTAAACAACCGTTTGCACATTGAGTTATTACTGGAAGAGGAGCTATATCGTCTCCAACGCTTCAAACACCCGCTGTCTATTTTGCTATTGGATGTCGACCTATTTAAAAAGATTAATGACCAATACGGCCACCTCTGTGGCGATGCTGTGCTGAAAAAATTTGCACAAATACTACGAGAAAACACTCGTAAAACAGATAAAATCGGTCGTTGGGGTGGTGAAGAGTTTATGATTCTTTTACCTGAAACAAACGCACAGATGGCTTACCGATTAGCAGAAAAGCTTCGCACCGCCATCGCAGCAGAAATGTTTGAAGAGGTTGATCAAGTGACTGCCAGCTTCGGCTTAGCTGAGGCAGCCATTGATCACTCTCCAAGAGAGTTAATTCAAATAGCTGATGCCGCACTGTATCAAGCCAAAGAGCTCGGGCGAAACCGAGTTATCAATGGTGGTAGCGTTGAAAGTGCCTGACTGACTATCCCAAGGTACTTAGGGTCGCAAAATAACATCGTCCTTATTTTGCGGCCTTAATAACTTCTACTTTCCTAAGAACGCTAAACCCATTCATTCTTTGACAAAGCTCAAAACTCGCGACCAATGTCCCCCTTGAGCCCTAATACAATTTTATCTAGTATGACCACTCAAATATGACATTTTTATTACAGAAAACTCTAATATTTGAAACTCAGCAAGGTAAAGGTTTCTCTATTGCTCAAAAGTCAGAATAACCCATTATTGATACTAATATGCTTACTGTTGTTATCGACAGAAGTACTTTCTGCCTTTTGTATTTGCCAAACTTCTACATCATACGAAAACTTATTCGCCGAACCACACCCTTGTCAGCTCAATCTTCATGAAAGCCACCCTGTAAACGTGGCCATTGAGAATCATCTTGAAAACTTGCAACTCGATGATATTCCTAATTCGACATCGTTTTACCAACCTGTAGCCGTTGTCACTCGTCACTTTTCACAAAGTTACAGTTACTCTAATTCCATCCGAATAGATCGCCCTCCGCAGAGACAATCCTAAGCTCCGTCCAACATCGGATAGAGCTACTTAGATAAAACCTTGGACTGAACGGTTACCTGTTGATTGGTAATCCTATACACGCATTTCAAAATGCAAACACAGTCCCTCTGCCCGCTAGTCGTTAGATCACGACTAGAAATACACCCATTAGATGTCAGGTGTTGATATGACTATCAAAAGAAAACTGTTACTAATTTCACTGTTCTTTATCGTTGGTATGCTCCTAATTATGGGGAGCAACCATTACTCTCTGAACAACATTAGCCAACTGAAAAATTCAACGCTGGAGCTCAGCTATGTGCAGCAGGATTTACTGAATTTAAGACGTAACGAAAAGGATTTTTTCGAGCGTAAAGACCTAAAATATGTACAAAGATTTGACGCTGGAGTCACTGCACTAGAGCAACGCTCACACGCATTAGAAGAGTTAAAAAAGGCGTTAGGGCTCAGCGCTAACCATGACAAATTTCAGCAATTACTCACAACCTACAACGAGCAATTTAAAAATTTTGTTAACACCCAAAAGGCACTTGGATTAAGCAAAAACGAAGGGGCCTTAGGCAAGCTTCGAAGCTCCGCACACAAAGTCTCTGCTGCACTAGAGGAGCAACCAGTCTTCCAAAATACGCTGCTGTCTTTACGCCGCCACGAAAAAGATTTTATGCTGCGTAAAGAAGCAAAGTATGTCAGCAGTTTTAACGACACGTACAACTCTCTGACAATTCAACTAGAACAAAACAGCCATCTCTTTGGTGCGCAATTCACGCAACTGAAGTCAGACTTAGTCTTGTACTCTGCAACCTTTAATCAATACGTTCAGCTGACTGAAAAACTAGGCACCTCTCACCAGAAAGGAATCCGCAAGGATCTACGAAACACCGCACATGAACTCGAAAAAGAACTGGCTGACTTAGCTGCAATACAGATACCGGAAGTACAACAGCATACTCAAAGCCAGCAAAACATCATGCTGGTTATGGCCCTGTTGATTATCATCGTCGGTTTTACCGTCACAACTATGACAGCCATGAGTATCCAAAAACGCATCGCCCTAGTCGCCTCTGCCATGAAGAAGTTAGGCCAAGGGGATGCTAACCTGAAGCAGAAAATCTCCGTGGATGGTAATGATGAGATCAGTGACGTAGCAACAAACTGTAACCAGTTTATTGAGAAAACCCGATGTGTTGTATCCCAGCTGTTACTCAATGTTGAACAACTGAAACATGTTGAGTCCCAGCTTAGTTCTGTAGTCACTCAGGTAGATACAGATAGCCGTAGTCAGCACATCAGTACCGAAGATATGGCTGCAGTGGTTTGCCAAACTCGCCAATCAATCTCAGAAGTGGCGCAAAGCGCTGCAACAACCGCTCATGCTACGTCGGAAGCACAGGAGCAAGCCAATTCAGGTCTAATTACCACCAATCAATGTGAACAGAGTTTTAAAGCGTTTGCCCGAGATGTAGAAGATTCCTCCACCACGATTAATCGTTTGAGTGAACAAACTAGCGACATATCCAAAGTACTGGTAGTCATTAGCGATATTGCCGATCAAACGAACTTACTGGCACTTAATGCTGCAATTGAAGCGGCACGGGCAGGCGAGACAGGGCGCGGCTTTTCTGTAGTCGCGGATGAAGTAAGAGATCTCGCTAAACGAACCCAAAATTCTACCCAAGAGATACAGAGCATTATTCTTAAACTGCAAGATAGTGTTGCTGAAGCAGTGAAAAAGATGGCCAGTAGCCAAACAAATGCCATTAAAGGTGTCGAGCAGATTACAGAGCTCAACCACAAGCTAGTAGAGATTGATAATGCCGTAGCCAGCATCGCTACCATGAGCGAGCAAATGTCCTGCGCAACGCAGGAACAACAATCCTCAGCAGAACGACTGGGTAATAATATCGAACAAGTCAGCCATGCAGCGACACGTACAGTGGATGGAATGCTGGTCCTTAACCGCAGCCAAGATGAGCTGTCTGGGTTAGTGCAAGAGATACAACGAACCTGTGGGGCTTTCCGCTGCTAGGTTATATTCGAAGAGACAGGGCGAACAGCTACTGGCTATCGCCCCGTTTCAATAAAGCGGCTTTACACCATCGACGCAATTGAATCATCGATCATTGCGACCAAGTCATCTTCATCCGGTGAAACACGCGCATATACACGCAGGCCGATAAGCTGCATTTGGATATAGCGAGCAAGGCGGGCAGCATCTTTTGAGGAATCGACCTCGCCTGCTGCTTGCGCTTGTTCAATCAGTTGCGTTAGGGCCTGTTCTACAGCCTTCAGAAGCCCCTTCGCCTCATCTAACAATTCACCGTTTTCCTCTGTCAGTTCAGCAATCGCTTTTACCAACATACACATCTCACTAGGCGTATCCTCTCTGCAATTCAAAACCACGGTTTTGATAAATGCTTTGAGTGCTGCAAGTGGAGATTCAGACGTCTTAGTGCTCTCCGTTAATCGCGCCAAGCTAGTTTTTGCATAGTGATTTAGGCTCTCTTTAAACAACCCCTCTTTACTACCAAATGCGGCGTAGATACTGCCTGGACGCATATCAATATGGTCCTGCAAATTACGCATAGACGTAGCGTGGAAACCTTTTTCCCAGAAAAGATTCGTTGCCTTATCCAGCACCTCAGCACGGTCATGTTTCAGAGTATTAGCCATGATTAAAACTTTAGATTGAACATTTGTTCAAATTTTAGCTTGAACAAACGTTCAAGTCCAGCTAGGATGAAGCGCATGAACGAACGTTCAATTTAATATTACAATTTTTAAAGGTACCGCAGTTTTATGAACGCACAGTACACCCCACCTAAAGTGTGGAAGCATGAAGAGGAAAATGGTGGCACGTGGGCAAGTATCAATCGCCCAGTATCAGGTGCGACTCATCAAGCTGAGCTGCCGAAAGGGAAACACCCACTGCAACTGTATTCGATGGGGACGCCTAACGGCCAGAAAGTCACCATCATGCTTGAAGAGCTGCTAGCAGCAGGCGTTAACCAAGCAGAATACGATGCCCATATGATTCAGATAGGTGAAGGCGATCAGTTCTCTTCCGGCTTTGTGGATATCAATCCCAACTCTAAGATTCCAGCCCTTGTTGATAACTCAGGCTCAACGCCAACTCGTGTATTTGAATCAGGCGCCATCTTACTTTATCTCGCCAAGAAGTTTGGTCATTTCCTATCAGAAGACCCCAGCGAACAGACAGAACAACTAAATTGGCTGTTTTGGCTACAAGGTTCTGCGCCCTATCTAGGAGGCGGATTTGGACACTTTTACGCCTATGCCCCAGAAAAATTCGAGTACCCCATAGACCGCTTCACTATGGAGGTAAAACGTCAGTTAGACCTGCTGAATAAACAACTGGCGGACAATACCTATATCGCGGGCGAAAACTACTCCATTGCCGATATTGCTATATGGCCTTGGTACGGCGAACTGGTCCGCGGCAACCAATACAATGCCGCCACCTTCCTTGATGTCGACAGCTACACCAACCTGCAACGCTGGGCCGAGCAGATCGCGCAAAGATCAGCGGTACAGCGAGGCCGTATTGTAAATCGCACTTGGGGCGAAGCTTGGGAACAACTGCGCGATAGGCATCAAGCTGCGGATATAGATCAAGTTCTGAAACTAAAGCCCTGAATAATTACTACAAGCCATCTCAATTTACGTTAACTCAACAGGTTCAAAACGCTTATGCTTAAATTCTATTTTCACCCAACCCCTAATCCAATGAAGGTCGCGCTTTTTCTTGAAGAAGCGGGACTAGAATATGAATTAGTCCCTGTGGATACTTTAAAAGGGGAACAACACTCTCCGGAATACGCGGCCATCAATCCGAATAAAAAAGTACCTGCCATCGATGATGAAGGCACAAAGGTCTTTGATTCCACAGCGATCCTTCTCTACCTCGCCGAAAAACATAATCTATTTCTGGGAGATGCCGAAGATAAGGCTAAATTACTCTCTTGGTTGATGTTTATCGCATCAGGCCTTGGGCCTTATTCGGGTCAGGCGGTGCATTTCCAGCGCGCTGCACCTGATAACCTACCTTACGCGATCAATCGATATCGCCGTGAAGCAGCTCGCCACTATCAAGTGCTGGATGATCAATTGGCGAACAACACTTATGTCACGGGTGATAAGTACACCATTGCAGATATTGCTGCTTGGGGCTGGATTGACCGTGTGCTACCAGTTTTAGGCGAGAACGAGTTGGATAAATTCCCTAACCTATCACGCTGGTTCAAAACAGTAGATGCCCGCCCAGCGGTTGCAAAAGCAAGAAGCATCAGCGGTGATATCCAGTTTAAATCTGAAATGGACGAAGAAGCGAAACGCGCTTTGTTCCCGCAGAACTACTAAGCTCCGGTAAATTCAGAACAGAGGATAATCGATACAAGATTAGCCTCTGTTTATTTCGTGCTTTAGGCTCTTTCCCTTTACACCCTGAAAGCACTCACCGTTTGATTCAGCCCTTCCGCCATTCTGGCTAGATCTAAACTGGCCTGAGAGGTTTCTTCCACACTGGCAGCATTCTGATGACCTAGATCGTTAATATCGGTCACAGTTCGGGTGGAATCTTCACTTACCAGACTTTGCTCTTCAGCAGCGGTCGCTATTTGGCTCATCATATTGTTAATATGGCTTAATTGATCGACCACTTTCGATAGGGAATCCGTTGATTTTTCAGCCCCTTCAACCAATGAAATCGCTTTCTTTTGGGTTTGCTGCATAGAGTTCACTACGCGTGTTGACCCATCTTGCAGTCGTTTAATAATCTCAGAAATTTCAGCTGTAGAGTTTTGCGTACGAGAAGCCAGTTGCCTTACTTCGTCGGCCACTACCGCGAATCCTCGCCCTTGATCACCTGCCCTGGCCGCTTCAATAGCTGCATTTAGCGCCAATAGATTTGTTTGTTCTGCAATATCCGAAATCACCTGCAAGACAGTACTGATCTCTACGGTGCTGCTATCTAGATCTTTCACCGTATCCGCTGAGTTTTGCAGCTGATTCGATAACTCAGTAATACTCTCAACCGTACCAATTAAGATATGGTTACTCTCCTGCAGCTCGCCGTCGGCCCTGTTAACCGAATCATTTACCTCATTAATGTTATGCGCCATCTCATTTGATGTGGCGCTCATCTGCTGCATAGATGCAGATAGTGTATCGGTCTGCATTTGCTGGTTTTGCACATGACAACTGCTTTCCGACATCGCTGTAGCAACTTCCTCTGAGGTCGCGGAAAGCTGGCTACTGATTTCAACGATTTGACCAATCGATTTCTGTAGTTCTTGGCGGGTCACCTCCTGAGACTCCAACATTTGCGAGATCTCATCGACACCCGTGGCCTTAACATCATGGGTTAAATCCCCATCCGCTATATGCTTCATGCCTTCCACGGATAATTTAAGGCGACTGGTAATATTGCGAGTGATTAGAATACTCAGCGAGATACCGATGGCTAAAGCTGCGATCAGCGTTACCACAATGTTGGTCAGCGCTGATTTTTCATGAGCCAATGCTGTCTCCGAAGCCTCAAGAGTAAATTTTTCTATCTCCGCCAATAGCTCTTCAAGGTGTTTAGTTAACTGATCTGCAGCCTCTTCAACTTGAACCGCCAGTGCTTCTGAACGATCAAATTCTCTGTTCTTAATCGCCTTCATAGCAGCGAGGCCATAATACTGGAACTCTTGGTGCTCTTTTTCAATCGCTTTTAACTGTTCAGCTAGCATTGCGAACTCATCTAGTTCACTGGCGTAGACTTTTGGAATCAGCCCACCACTCTTGCTCTGGGACAAGTCGATAATCGCCGAGAGCTGCTTTTTGGTAGATCCAATGTGTTTATCTACTTTGAGGCCAAATTCAATAAACTTGTCTTGTTCCTTTGAAAAGCTGTCCTGATAGCTACCACTGCTTTGACCATTCTCGTTCTTCAACAACCCAACCGTTCCGAAATGAACTGCACGTTCAAAATGAATAGTTTGCTCAAGCTGGTATTCCGTTATTTTGGTCATCTTCTCGATAAGCGGGATATCTTTGTGAGCAATACTATCGAGTTCTTTGCCTATCTGATCCATAGATACGATAGCTAGACCTGAGATAATTAATAAAAGGGAGAGTAGAGATACAACGAGCAGAGCGATTTTTTTGGAAACCGACATTTGATTTAGCATGGCGACTAAAACCTCTTGATTCATCCTTGCAAGATTTCGCAACTCTATAACCGTCAAGGCCAGTTACTCAAGTGAGCCACACCTGACGGATCAATTTGGTCGTTCAAGAGGTTACAAAATCCATTTATTGGGTAAGTTCCTGAAGAAATCCTATTTAGGTATAGCACAGGAAATACAGAATACTAAGAATTAACAATCCTTTTTCGGTCATACCGTATGATGGCGTAGCCCATATCACACCGACAAAAATAACTTATTTAAAATCAGCAAGTTGCATTTAATAAGACTAGAGCAGAGGTAGCTCTTATTTTTTAATAATGGATAGGTTGAGACTTCAAAGCACATACGACTGAAGCTCTGATTATAGGGCTATATCTATTGTAAGCCTTTAAGATCTTCCCGATCTGCCACTCTAATACAGTTACGTCCGCTCTCTTTTGCTCGATAGAGGGCATTATCTGCAGCTCGAGCAACTGAGTGAATATGAGCCAAACTATCTTGGCTTGTATGGTAAAGCCCTACACTGATAGTTAACTTGATCATTTGGCCTTCAAAATCAAAAACGTGTTCTTCTACCGACGTTCTTAATTGATCTAAAATTTTAATACTCTCATTTAAATTCACGCGATTGAGCACTAGAACAAACTCCTCTCCACCGGTTCGGTAGAGGTGATCATAATCACGTGTAACGCCCATCATGAGAGACGCAAGCCGTTTTAAAACATAATCACCTGCGGGGTGACCATAGGTGTCATTTATTTGCTTAAACCAGTCGATATCAACCATACAGAAAGCAAATGGGACATGATTTTTCTCACTTACCTCAATTAAACGTTCAACATCACTTTCCAACGTTAGTCTGTTTTTCAGCTCCGTCAAAGGATCTCGGGTGGCAAGCTCCTTTAGTTTCCGATTGGCCATTTCAAGCTTTAAGGTACGGAGTTCGACCATCTCTTCGAGGCGTGCCATTGTTTTCGCTTGTGCTTTCTGTGATGCCATCAACTGAGCAACCATAGGCCGGAATATAAATAAAACTTCTAAAATAAGCGCAATCAGAGTTGTGACTAACACAAGGAGCTCTAAATTAGAGATCGTTGCTAATCTATTCTCTCCTTCCAGCTGATACTGTTGTACGACTTTGTTTAGATCTATGAGGAGTTGCGGTGAAGTTTGATCGATTGACTCAAGATAAGCCAACCTCTCTTCTGCCTGGTTACTTTTATAAAGCTGTTCAGCAAGATCTAAGTATCGATTGACTCGATTATGAAGGTCCATTTGGCCAAAATACATTTCGCGCAGTTGTGGCGATAGATCAATAACTTGATCCTCAGATAAAACACCTGATGATAATTGCTTATTTGCCAGCCTCATATCGATGAGGTTCTGCAACATGAGAGTCGAGGGAGATTTGGGCTTTGTTTCTGTGGTAATGCTCTGATGGTGATAACGATGCACATCCAGCGCTATATGCTGACTGAGCATACGCTGGCGACCCGATAAATTCACCACATAAGCTGTCGCTTCAGAATCAGAAAGCGCTGAATGCAGAGTGTAGTACGCAGACGTAGCAAGTAACGCAATAATAACAACCGCCAACAAATAACGACGTGTCGCTATATTGTATAGATTGGCAGTGTCATTAAGCCTATTGGACATGCTAGATCTCGATCCATATAACTTTGAGTAGGATTTAATACTAGCAAAAGAAGAAATGTGAATTGGTCAATTTCTAGACTAACAATCCACACTATTGACTAATATTTGATCTGAATCGCAAAATTTCGCATTCCTCTGAGATTTACCTTTAGGTTTTATATAAGAGCTCCAAACCGTTTTGCTGTTCAGTAAGCCTATTTACACGGTTGTTCTCAGCCTCAACCTGTTTCAACAGTCCTTTACCATCCCATGAGCAGTTATCACTAGCAAAACAGCTACGATTGAGGAATTCGATCTCGTGTTTAAACTCTGGGCTGACAATATCGGATAGGTCATTCAGATGATTACAACCTGCATATCGATGGCGCGCCCAAGTGATCAGTTCTACCCGAGCTTCTTGTGCGTTGTTTGCTAAACAAGACGCTTTTAGCTTTTTAAAATTTGGCACCGAATTAACCGGTTTAAGTTCTTCCTTTTTCACCTTCTGCTGCGGCTGATATCTTCTCCATAGTAAAAATACCACTGTGGATAAGATAACCCCAATTAAGATACCCACAACTAACATTAACCAAGAAGAGATTTTGCTCTCGTTCACAACAACCTGTTGGCTATCTATATTATCCACAGGGCTAGTTTCCGTAATCTGGGGCGCTTGCGTTGGTAGCGTTGTGGATAACGACTGTTGTACCTGAGGCGGTGGGTTAGGAGTCAAAGCAGTTGCAGTTGCATCCGCTTCCACATCAAGATTGATAGCAGGGATGCTCGCAGCTTCCTGTTGCTTAGCCTCAGTATTCCACCAAGGAAGCTGTATTTCAGGTAACGTGACTTTGCCACCGCGTTCAGGAATCACAGTGACTTCAAGTTTAAGGCTTAGGGTAAGTTCGCCATCGACATAGTACTGCTCGATTTGCGGTTTGGTTGCGTATTGCTTTAGGCCAGGCACTTCCGGCAATACCAATTCAGGTAACTGCTCTTTTTTTACGCCTGTGGCCTCTAAGGTCAACGTTCGTGTGACCGGTTCTCCTTGTTTCCAACTGTCGATAGCTCGGTCAAAATCACTACCCAAATTGATCTCTTTCGCTGATAACCAATGCTCGCCAGTAAACTCTGCAGGAATCGGCTGAACCTCAACTTCATAATCTTCTGCAGGCACAAAAATTCTACGTACAGCCCTCGTATTAAAACCTCTAAAAGGATCTGGTCGACCATCTGGAACTTGGCCGCTCAATCGCGCCCCTTGGATTTTTAGGGTGCCGCTTTGTTGCGGCGTAATCAGCCATGCCTGCTCGATCACAAGCATACGACGGCCATTCAATTCTTGCTCGTACTGACGCTGTTCACCCAAAGCTTCAATTAAAGCCTTACCCTCGGTCACTTGGGGTTCTTGGATGCCAGCATCATAAATTTTCCGACCCAGAACCAAGCTAGATTGATAGATAATAGGCTGCTGAACGATAGGGGTTTTATCAGATAGGGTAGAAAGGAACTCTACGCCACCATCAACAGCTGAAGGCTGCTTAACTTCAACAACTTCAATGCTGTGTTCTTTACTCTTCTCTCCCTCAAGTTCCAAGGCAGGTATAGTTAACTGGCCCGCTCGCTTAGGAAATAGGGTTAAAACCAGTTTAGTGGTGCTTTTTAGCGAACCGTTTTGGAAAGTCGTACTGGACTGATGACTGCGCCCTAGAATCTGGAAGTCCTTGTGTAGGGGTTCTAGATCAACTTGGTTAGCTTCATTCGCTGTAATCTTGAGAATTAAGCGGAAGGACTCGCCCTGCTCGATACGATTGCGATCAATCTCGCTGCTAATAGCAGCCATCAGTAACTGACTAAAGAGTAAAAGTGTTGCTGCGGTAAATAACTTAATTCCATTTACCATAGTTTATCCTCCGCTGCTGGCTGCTCGGAACGCTGACGATATTGATAGATAAATTTGCGTCGCCACAGACCCGCTGGATCATCTTGAATTCGGTTTAACATCTGCTGATTAGATTGCTCAGTTTCATCCAGAGGTTGAGTTTGTTCGGTACTATCAAGCTTCTGTTCTTGCTGCTCAGCATCTTTTAGCTTTTCATCCAATTGCTCCTTGAGCTCTTCAGCCATCTGTTGCTGATCTTTTTGCTTGGATGAAGATGATTGATCCATCTGTTCTTGCTGCTGATCAGATGATTGCTCAGAAGCG
Organism: Neptuniibacter sp. QD48_11; assembly: GCF_047778095.1. Taxonomy (GTDB): domain Bacteria; phylum Pseudomonadota; class Gammaproteobacteria; order Pseudomonadales; family Balneatricaceae; genus Neptuniibacter. The sequence continues at coordinate 144,238 of NZ_CP180551.1, read as the reverse complement.
TTACTCTGGTCATTTTGAGAATCTTGGCCTGACTGTTTATTGTCCTTTTTCTGCTGATCAGATTTGTCTTCTTTGTTCTGATCTCCGCCTTGTTGCTGCTGTTGCTCTTGCTGTTTTAACAACTCTTCAACCAACTTACGGTTATGCAGAGCATCGTCAAAATCAGGCCTTTCAGCTAACGCTTTATCGTAGGCTTCTAGTGCTTTCTCCAGCTGCCCGAGCTTGGCCAGTGAATTAGCATGGTTATAAAAATCATTCACAGTTTCAGGCTCTGGCAGGCTGTCTAAAGCCTGTTGATAATCTCCGCTCTCATAGTGCGAGAGCTGCTTCCAACGCGGATCTGTGAACAACTCCGCCGCAGCGCTTTTATCACCCTGTTGATAAATTTCAGCTGCTTGCTGATTTTGAGTTTTCCACAGCCCTTGCCACCAATCTGCATTAGCTGGCTGGGAAACGCCAGCAGAGGCTATTACGACAATAGGCAACGTCAGATTAAACAAACCGCGACGAAATAGAGGTAGTAAGAACGGTAATGCCAGCAAGATAAACCAGGGGCCTTCGGCAACCCAACGTTCAATATCTTTATCGACATTTACTGCGGCATTCTCGCCAGACTTAAGGCCAGCGATCAGATAATCGATATCCAGATCGTCCACACGAATTAACTGCGCCTGACCACCACCAAGACCAGCTGCTTCTGTCATCAACCCGATATTCATGGTCGCAATCACTTCATTGCCCTGTTGATCTTGTAAGAATCCATATTCGGTAGGTACAGGCCCACCTTCGGCCGTACCAACGGCCAGAATAGAGATCTTACGACCTTGATTGCGAATACGACTGGCATCGGCTGCAACTTGCGCAGGCGAGACTTCATCACTCACCAATAGGATATTACCGCCTTGAATATTGGCCTGCGCTAACATCTGATCAGCCAGCACTAAGGCGCGATCTGCGCGACTGCCTTGCACCGGCATAATATCAGGGGTCATCGCTGGTAAGGCAGCCAATATAGTATCGCTATCCTCGGTTAACGGTGTTACCGCAAAGGCATCTCCGGCATAAACAATTAGCGCAATTTCTGTATCTGGGAGCTTTTTGAGTAGATCTTTAATCTTAAAATTGGCCCGTTGCAGGCGGCTCGGTTTTAGATCGGTTGCATTCATCGACGCTGACAGATCCAAGGCAAGGACTAGCGCATCACTTTGCTTAAATACCGGTTGAGGTTGCTTCTGCCACACCGGTTGCGTAGCCGCGACTGCTAGGAGGATCACCGCAGCAAATAAACTCCACGGCAACCAATTACGTTTTAACTTTTTTGCTCCCTGCTGTTTTAACAGCGGCAGGAGTTCTGGATCACAAACCTCTGACCAATCTTGGGCATCAGCTCTGCGCTTTTGCAGCCACAAAATAAGCACAAACGCCGCAGGAATAATCAGCAACCAAAGCGGCTGTTGTAGCTGAAGATCAGAAAACATCAGTTACGCCCCCTTAAGCTGATCGCTAGGATCAACGCCAATACAAAAGCGCCATACAGCGGCCAGTGAAAAAGCGGATCTATAGGGCGGAAAAATTCGGAGTCTTGTTCAACCGGCTCTAATTCATCTAACTCAGCATAGATCTCTGCCAATTCGTCCAAATCATAAGCGCGGAAGAAACGACCTCCGGTTTGCTCCGCAATCGCCGTTAGCGTCTTCTCATCCAAATCAGAACCTTGAGCAAAGAACGAACCTAAAACTCCACCTTGGCTACCGCCGCCAACGCCGATAGTGTAAATCTTAAGCCCCTCTGATTTTGCTAACTCCACCGCCTGCAACGGCTTTAGCACCCCCGCAGTATTGCGACCATCAGTAAGCAGAATCAGAATGCGTTGTTCACTTTCCATCTGTTTAAAGCGTTTTACCGCCAAGCCAATGGCATCACCAATTGCTGTCGCTTTACCCGCCAAACCCACTTGAGCTTCGTCTAACAAAGTTTTAACCGTGTCGCGGTCATGGGTCAGAGGCGCCTGTTGATAAGCCTGTTCTGCAAAAAGAATCAGGCCCACACGATCCCCTTCGCGGCGCTTGATAAAATCACCGGCGACTAATCGGGTTGCCGCCAATCGGCTCACCCAACGGCCATTCACCTCAAAGTCCTGCTCCAACATACTTTCCGACAGATCCACCGCCATCATAAGATCACGGCCTTCCAGCTGCTGTGGAATCGGCTCGCCTAACCATTGTGGCTTCGCTACAGCCGCTATCAATAGCCCCCAGATAAGGTAAAGCAGCACTAGTCGCCATGGAGAGGATTGCTGGGTTGATACGCCTTGTTGCGGCCCTACCGCTTGTTCCATCTGGTCAAGAAATGGTACATGCAGTGAAGCCCCACCCTGATCCGCTGAAGGCTTAGAAAAGCGTCTTACTAACCAAGGCAGAGGTAAAAGTAACCAGAGCCACCACCAAGCAAACTCAAACATCGGCAGGTCCTCTAGCATTCGTTAGCCATGCTTTACAGGCACCCAACAGCGCTTCGGCATCATACTCAGGTGATTCTTGATAAGGCGCTACTGCCAATACAGTTAAAGTATCCGAACTGCTTTGCTTAGCTAAAAAATCGGTCCAAGCGGTTCCATTTAGCGCGGCGACATCTTGGCGAGCATACAGGGTCAGCGCCAGGCGTTTTAACAGTGCATTACACTCTTCTGCCAAAAGCCGTTTATTTTGATGTTGCTGGTAGTTTGCTTGAATGGCGTTAAGCTCTTGTAGCGCCCAACGATTTGGGTTGTTCCGCATTTTCTTCAGGTAGAGATAGCCAAACCACACCACTGCAATAAATAACCCGATGCTGAGCAAAATTAACAACCACCAGCCCGGCGCTAAAGGCCACCAGCCAATCATCTCTGGCTGTTGCATGGGACGCAGAGGAAGCTGGGAAAAGTCCACTAGCTCACCTCCTGAGAATTAAACTGAAATAACGGATGTTGATCCGTTTGCCAATGGGCAAACTCAACGCCACGTAGGTTGTGCAGATTTTGTAATAATTGTAATCGCTGCTGAAACTGGCCACGATATTTAAGCTGCTGCGCCTGATTGGCAGAGACCAGCAATTCGCGCCCTAAGCCACTAAAACGATACGATTTTCCGCTGCTTGGCAGTTGTTGTTCCAGCGGATCGGAGATCAGTACCAGTTTCAACTCGCACCGTTGTGCCAGACGCATCAGATGCAGTTCGGTTTCTTCATCAACATCGTGAAAATCGCTAAAAATATAAAGGATACTGCCACTGCTTAAGATCGACTCTAAGCGCGCTAGTGACTGTGCCAAGGATCGTTCAGTGGTCTGCTCAGTAGGCTCAACACCCTGAGATAGTGCGGTAATCATCTGCATCAATTGCTGACGACTATTGCTCGGTTTAAATAACTGCTCTTGTTGCTCGCTTAACAACATGCCACCTACACGGTCTCCATTCGCCAAGGTAGTCCAGAGCGCCTTCGCACTAGCATAAGCAGCCAACACCGATTTAAAGTGCCCACGAGTCGCAAACTGCATACTATGGCGAAGATCACAGAGCAGGAAAACTGGGCGTTCGCGTTCTTCTCGATAAAGCTTGGTATGCGCTTCACCAGTGCGTGCCATCAAACGCCAATCCAAATGACGAATGTCATCACCCGGCTGATATTCACGCACATCATCGTATTCCATACCGCGACCGCGAATATGGCTGAGATGATGGCCTTCACGAATGGCCATACGCTCACAGCTATTCTGTCGCGCAGGCGGCCAGAACCGTAAGCTAATAAGTTCATCCACACTGATTAGGTGTCGTGCGGATGGCACAGGTCTTGGGCTTGCTTCCCCTAAGAACATAGATTGATCCCTAAGGTACCGCCACGCGGTTGATCAGTTCGGCGATCAATTTATCTTTATCTAAACCTCGCGCTTCAGCCACATAGCTCAAGCCGATACGATGCCTTAGCACGCTAGGTGCAATCTCTTGGATATCATCTGGCGTCACAAAATCACGTCCAGCCAACCAAGCTTTAGCACGCACAGCGCGATCCAATGCGATACTCGCACGCGGGCTTGCGCCAAAGACTAAACTATCTTTCAGATCTTCTCCGTAGACTTCTGGATTCCGAGTCGCCATCACTAGCGCGATCATATAATCCTCAAGGTTATCCGCCATATAGACCTGCATAATGCTGGAGCGAGCTGCGAATAACTCCTGCTCGGTCAGCGCAACATCAATATGAGCGGCTTCACCAGCCAACTCGGAGTTATGCTCGTCACGTACTAAACGCAGGATCTCTTTCTCTTGATTATGATCTGGGTAGTCAACGCGGATATGTAGCATAAAACGGTCTAGCTGAGCTTCGGGTAGTGGATAAGTTCCCTCTTGCTCCAGCGGGTTTTGCGTCGCCATCACCATAAAGAATTTAGACAGTGGATAAGTTTTACCTGCAACCGTGACTTGTCGCTCCGCCATCGCTTCTAGCAAGGCAGACTGTACTTTGGCTGGCGCACGGTTGATCTCATCCGCTAATAATAAGTTACAAAACAGTGGTCCCTGACGGAAACTAAACTCGCCTTTTTGCGTGTTGTAGATCTCAGTACCGGTAATATCGCTTGGCAGTAGATCCGGCGTAAATTGAGCACGATGGAACACGCCTTCTAACAGATCACTTAAGGCATGTACTGTACGCGTCTTCGCCAAACCTGGAGGGCCTTCCAGTAAAACATGGCCATCCGTAAGCAATGCAATCAACAGATGCTCAACTAAGGCTTCCTGCCCAATGACTTTCTGCTTTAAAGCCTCTGATAACCCGATCAGTTTACTCTGCAAGGTTTGACTCGATGCCGTATTTGCAGTGGCTTCTACTGTCATTCTAAGCTCCTGTTTTTATTAATTTTGCACAATGACGTTACGAATGAGATGCCTATTTATATGCGGTTAGCATCCTTGTTTTCAACTCTGCCACTCGATCTAATTTTACCCGTCTAAAGGCGGAGATCGTTGGTCACTTAAGTTGAGGAATAGTTCCTAATCCAACTCAACCGCCAATCGTAATCCCCCCTGGTTCCAACAAACCTGCGGAAAAAGTAACAAACGTATCATTCGTTTAAAACTTATAAATGATACGTATTATCAATTGATCCGTATCTTCCTACTCTACATTTACGGCCACAATTCAGGACTCGATAGTCCTGCGGCAGACAATCAAAAAATCGACACATTTATGAATCAAAAATTAGATATAACCAGCCCAAAATCAGTGGCCAAACCAAAACAGAAAAGGAAGCTCTCTGGCCAATATATTGCCTTTTTGATCCATAGTTTTTTTGGTTTAAAAATCACCCTAATTCTGACCTTAGTGTTGGCGTCTGGAACACTGGCGGTGATTGCTCAAGAGATTGATTGGTTGCTAATGCCAGAGATGCGAGTAACGCCGATGGATACCCGACTGAATGAAGGTATCTTGTTAGATAAACTCCAAGCAGCTTATCCAGAAAATGGCCTGAGTAACTTTCAACCCAATGCTAATTTCCCATTTACCGCTGCCAGCGCCATGTTTAATGACAGCAATGGCGGTTTCAGAAACGCTTGGATTAATCCTTACACAGGGGAAGTTTTAGGTGACACACCACTACTGACTGTAGGTAACTTCCTAAATTTCCTACATACCACTCTATTTCTACCGGTTGTTGGCCGCAGTGTCGTTAACGCATTCGGAATTTTCACTATTATCTCCTTAGTCGCCGGATTGATCGCAGCACCTAGCTTCTGGCGTTACTTTTTCCGCAAACCGCGCATGAACAATATGCGCGCATTTTTAGGCGACTTTCATAAGATCGTTGGTGTTTGGAGCATCTGGTTTTTAGTGATAATCGGCGTATCAGGGACTTGGTGGTTCTATCAGGTGCCGTTAGTTTTATACGCCGATGCACCAAAACTGCATGAACCTTATGATCGCAAACCACTGCTCGATTACGCTGAGTTAGATAAGTTTGGTAGCCAAGCACCTACGGCCCTGAGTAGCTATCAAATTGTCGATATCGTTAAGAAAAAATATCCAAATTTTGAGATCACACGCATGGTGCCACCTGAACACAATGCAGATCCTTATGAGATTGGAGGTTCTCAAGGAGAGTGGCTGATACGAGGTGGAGGAAGCCGCATCTGGATCAACCCTTATGATGGCACCATCATTAATCAATCCATGGCTGACTCACTGACCTTTATGCAACGTTTTGATCTAGCGATGCACCCTCTTCATTACGGTACATGGGCTAAATCTGGCGCAGCTGACTTGATCGTAAAATTCATCTGGTTTGTCTTTGGTGCGTTAATGACCGCCCTCTGTGTGACCGGCCTAATTATCTATTACAAACGTACCAAACGGGCTTCGCGTATAGTCTCCAATCGCAGCCCAGGAATTAAAAGGCTAATCAAAGGCTGGCGTATTGTTCGCCCATGGGGCGGCCCTATGGGTGTTTTCAAATATCTGAATATCTTAATGCTGGTTGGTGTTGGTTTTGGTACCAGCGTTGTATTAACACTAGCAGTGCAGGGCGTATCCAATGCAGGTTTTGAATACACTCAAAAACCTTTAGGCCCTTGGGAAGTTAAAGTAAACGCGTTTGCCGGTTTCCTTGAAAAAGATCTACCGCCAATTAGAGAAGGAGGGCGTACCAACTTCTCGGTCAAAATTCCGAAAGATTCTTTGAGTGAGATTAAATTTATCTACGCCCGCGTAGGTAAACCGAGAACATTAAGAGCTCCCGGCACGCTGATCCATGGCCCTCTTGGCGCTAAGCATGTTCATTATCAACTGCCGAAAAAGATTCGCGATAACGCTGAACTCTGGGTTACCGCAATCACTTGGAGTGGTGATGTTTACCAAGCTAATTGGCCATTAATGCCTGATGACAAGGAGACTATCGATGTTCGCTAAACAAGCAATCGTTTTCGGAGCATTAGCTCTGCTATCTGCACCTTCGTTCGCCCATAGCATTTTCCTAAACTGCTCTACAGCCATTGAACTGATTGAGTGCAAAGGCAGTTTTTCAGACGGCTCTGCGGCGAGTAACTTCCCGTTTGAAGTCATTTCCTATGAAGATGAGTTACTAGTCAAAGGCCAAACGGATAAAGACTCGGCATTCAGCTTTCCAACTCCAGATCAGGACTACTACATCTTATTAGATGCAGGTCCGGGCCATGTTGTTGAGCTCGATATGCTAGATGTGCAGTAAATTTTTATCACCCACCACATTGGCTGGTTTATAAAAACTTAATCCAGCCAATTGTGACTTCACTGTACTCAAATACCTTCGAAATATTCCTCTCATAAAAACTTCTTCAACCTGTCATCTAAACGTCACCCGGCATAGATAGTTTTGGCGGCATAAATTTATAAGACTTTCCATAAAGGTATTTTCAATGTCTATGCTGCACGGTTCTCACCCTCTTAAAGCGTTAGCCTTAGCTGTTGGCGCAACTTTGCTTACAACTACGGCTTATGCTGCCCCTATTCATGTAACTAATGGTAATGACAGCGGCGAAGGTTCCATGCGTGCAGCACTGATCGCTGTTGCTGAAGGTATAGCAGATAGCGTCATTGTTACTAGCAAAGACGATATCATGATCAACACCACTCTGACTTATACTGGTCAGGCACCTATCGCGATCTACGGTAACGGCCAGATCATCAAAACTGCAAAAAACACCGATTTGCTGGCTGTATCTCAAGGCGCGGACCTGAATATCAGCGGTCTTAAATTTGAAGGACCTGGCGGTTTTAGCATCCAAAACCGCGGTGACCTAACAGGCGCAGCTGGTAAAGGTATCTTCGTTAACCTACGAGATAACCAAACTGGAACCCTAACCGTGACACTCAATGACGTTGAGGTTAGCGGTGTTGCTTATCACGGTATCCACATCTCTGATTGTGATATTGCCAAAGATTGTGGTGCAGGCGCAGGCGGCGAAGGCGGTGGTTCTCCAGCCTCTATCGCAGTAAATGCATACAACCTAAACATCCACAATGTCGGCTATGGCCGCGTAGATGGCGATGGTCTTCGAGTCGATGAACGCAACGAAGGCAACATACTATTTACCGCTCATAACTCTCGCTTCAACAAAGTAGGCGCTGACGGTGTTGAGCTGGATGAAGGTCAGAATGGCGACGTGATTGTTAACGTGAGCAACGTCGATTTCTCTAACAATGGTGGTTACTGCCAAAAAGACCTTCTACAACCTCTTCTACCATCCCCAGTAGAAGCTGAGTTTAAAGATGGCGAGATGTCTGCTGACAAAGTACCTACTGAGATTACCGGTTCCGCTGATGACAAATGCTTTGAACGCGAAGTTGATCTATATGCTTCCGGCTCAGTCGAAGCTTACGAATTTGGTATCGATTTTGATGATGGTTTTGACATCGATGAAGCAGGTAACGGTAGCATCAAGACCGTCCTTTACTCTTCTACTATCCACAATAATCTAGATGAAGGTCTAGACTTTGACGAAGAAGGTGAAGGCGATATCGAGATCACAGTGATTGACTCTGCTGCATCAGGTAACACCGATGATGGCTTCAAAATGACGGAAGAGGAAAACGGTAACCTCACTGCTCTAATATCTTCTGGTCATGCCGACAAAAACGGCGGTAAAGGCATTGTGCTAGAAGCTAAAGATGCAGGTAAAGTTGCAGCTCTCATCGAAAACAGCACGACCGCAAATAACGACAGTGGTAAAAAATCCGGCCTTAAGATAAAAGGCAAGGGCGTAATTACACTGAAAGGTTCTGAAATCACTGACGGTTTCAAATCAAAAAAAGCTGAGATCGTAAAAATCTAAGCCCAAACAGCCAAATAACAAGGGGGAGCACTATGCTCCCCTTTTCGTCGCAATTAATGCGACCTTTATAGTCTAGGTAGGAACCCGTGGTCAGTGGATCATTATCAGGCTGATCTTTGTCGTAATGTTGGCGAGGCTTTAAATAGCTTTGACTTAACTGATTAAATTCTATACAGTGCAGTCCAGCTTGATGCTTTACTTGTTATTTATGTTCCTCACTTCGAAGTCTTTTCTGAATTCCTCGTCCTGTTTTCCGTAAGTAAAAATTAAAAACTCCTGCGTTAACTGCCCCCAACTTTTTGGGCGGCCCACTTATTTCCGAAAAATAGGAAAATTGATTATGTCTAATACAACTACTGGCACTGTAAAATGGTTCAACGATGAGAAAGGTTTTGGTTTCATCGAACAACAATCAGGTCCAGATGTTTTTGCACACTTCAGCGCTATCGCTGGTGATGGTTTCAAAAGCCTTCAAGAAGGTCAGCAAGTTGAGTTCTCTGTAACTCAAGGTCAAAAAGGTCCTCAGGCTGAGAACATCCGCCCTCTATAAGACCTAATTAATGCAGCCGCATTGATTGAATAGAGCATGGCATATGTCATGCTCTTTTAAAGTACTCCCCCCTCCTTACTCTGAACTGTATCTCCTGCTCCAGCTAGCGAACAATCAAGGCTTCTCTATTAACAGCTTCTTGGTTCCTCTACTCTCTACTATGTGCACCTATACTCTTTAGCTAAAGGTAATTTTTTAAAAATACGGTACCTACGAGCATGTTAGAAAATTTAAACGGACAAATTTGCGTATCCCGCCATATAGGAAAAGACCAAGATCTATGGGCATGTTACGAACCACTCACAGCCGTTTCTCCATCCAGACGCCAAATGTGGAAACGTTTAACAGGCCTTTTATCAAAAACGGAGATGGCTCACTACCTTCAAAAGCAATACGACTCCCCTGAGATTTCAAATAACTTTTCTACAGTTTCAAATTAAAACGATATAAAGCATTTCCTAATTACAATTGCATATATCGCCTATCCCCGCTCTGTATTTACTCCATAGATACGAGCAGTTATCCACATTTTTTGATAGACTTTTGCGCAAGGTTTTTGCCCTGTAGTTGTTAGAAACGGGTAATATTGTCAGATCAAGAATTGAACTACTTCGCGAGTACGACTCCTCTATTACTAGCTTTGGTGGTATGATGTCGCCCCTTGGGCGCAGTACTAGGTACAGCCACCACTGTTTTGTTGGGTTTATCCTCTGGTGGTACCATTCTACTGGCAGCATTAGGGGTCGGTGTTTATTCTTTATCGCGGTACCTGCAGCGATATTCTTAACACCTCCAAGCGCTAACCAAAGCCTATCAATGATTGCTAACTTACATAGCATCACGTTGTATAACGTGTTGATAAGGTTTCTATTTTTCAGCGCACTGAATATTGAATTTTTGGCATTAAGCCAAGAGGAAACAGGTAAACAAAAATGAGTAAAGTCTCCGTCAGTATCATCATGGGCTCTCGCTCAGACTGGCCAACCATGCAAGAGGCTACTAAGCCACTGGAAGAACTAGGTGTAGAGTTTGAAACTAAAGTGGTTTCTGCGCACCGTACGCCTGAGCGTCTTTTCCAGTTTGCCTCCGAAGCGCACACGCGTGGCGTTGAGGTAATTATTGCAGGTGCTGGCGGCGCAGCTCACTTGGCTGGTATGGCAGCATCTATGACTCATCTGCCAGTTATCGCAGTACCTGTTGCCAGCAAAAACATTAAAGGCCTAGATAGCCTACTATCTATGGTTCAGATGCCACGCGGCGTAGCAGTTGCTTGTCAGGCAATTGGCGGTGCGGGTGCATACAATGCAGGTCTAATGGCAGCACAGATGCTAGCCCTTAAAGATGCAGAATTGAGCCAGCGTTTACAAGAGTGGCGCAAAGCTCAGACTGACAGCGTTCCTGTTGAGGTAGAATAATGCACGTTGCTATTGTTGGATGCGGCCAGTTGGCACGCATGATGGCTTTGGCTGGTTGGCCTCAAGGTCACCGCTTTACTTTTCTGGCTGAGCCAGGCGAAGGTACTGATTGCGTTAAAGGCTTAGGTGAAATTGTTGAGCGCACTCCAGAGATGGCAGGCGAGTCTCTTTTTACTGCACTAGGCAATCCTGATGTGGTAACGGTTGAGCGTGAGCATGTTGATGTGTCTCTTCTAAGCACATTGAAGCCACATTGCTCCGTTTACCCTTCTCCCGAAGCGATTAGCTATTGCCAACACCGCGGACGTGAGAAAACCTTCCTTAACTCTCTAGGTATCCAAACAGCTCCTTTCCACCTTGCTAACAATGCAGAGGAATTGAGCGCGAGCGTTAAAACGCTAGGTTACCCAGTATTCGTTAAGACCTGTGAAGAGGGTTACGACGGTTACGGTCAATGGGTCCTAAAAACCGATGAAGATTTAGCAAATCTTGTAGCTGAAGCAGATTCGCTACCAGAAGTTGTAATTGAAGGCCGCGTCGATTTTGACCGTGAAGTATCTTTGATTGCGGCACGTGACGCGTCTGGCGCTTGTGTATTCTATCCGCTAACAGAAAACCTTCACCGTAACGGTATTTTGTGGAGCTCGATTGCTCCGGCTGATGCTCCTGAAGCCTTGCATGCTAAAGCTAAAGATATCGCAGATAAAGTACTCAATGCTTTGGACTACGTTGGCGTAATCGCTATCGAAATGTTCCAAGCGGGCGATGATTTGCTGGTTAACGAACTAGCACCACGTGTTCATAACAGTGGTCACTGGACTCAAGGCGCAGGCATCTCTTCCCAGTTTGAAAACCATATCCGCGCGATCTGCGGTTTAGGTTTAGGTCACACCATCAACAGCCAACACGCTGGTATGGTTAACCTACTAGGTATCGCAGCACCTAAAGAGATTATCAGCGAAAGCAATGTACAGCACCATGTGTACAACAAGTCGCTGCGTCCAGGCCGTAAGGTTGGGCACCTTAACCTAGTAAGTGATGACCGTCACACACTAGAAGTTAAGCTAAAACGCATTCGCGATAGCCTTTACGAAGACTAATCGTCTTTAGTTAAGACTAAGCATTAAAAAACCCGGCTACTTTGCAGTACCGGGTTTTTTATTAGCTGCTCTTAGACAATCAAGGCTGAGTCATCAAGTAATGAGCTATAGCCTCTCGATCTGACTTCTTCAAATACTTAGCGCTATCACGCACCACTTCACCCATACTACCGCCAAAGACATCACCATCCTGCTTCACTCCAGACTTCAGTGAGTAAGCTAGATCCGCTTCGCTCCAACCCTGTTTAGCTAATGCGCTTGCAGTAATTGCAGGAATAACACCATCATCTTCAACAAAGCCCTGATGACCACTTAAAGCTGCCGCAGTATCTAATCCACCCAGAAGGTTTCTAGGGGTATGACACGCGCCACAATGCGTCGGCCCTTGAACAAGGTAAGCACCACGATTGTAATGTTCACTGCTCTTTGCATCGGGGATAAACCTTTGTTCATCAAAGAACAGTAACTGCCACACATCTAGGCCCCAATTGATGTTATACGGGAAGCTCACTTGATGCGCTGTCGAAGGTTTAGATACTGCGGGGACAGTTTTAAACGCCGCCCACAAATCAGCTATATCCTGATCAGATAAGTGTGTATAAAAACTATAAGGAAAGGCTGGGTAGTAACTCTGACCGCTAGGTGACTTTCCCGCGCGCAATGCACGCTCAAAATCATCTATACTCCACTTCCCTATGCCGTGTTCCTTATCCGTCGTAAGATTCGGCGCATAGAAGGTGCCGAACGGCGTTTCCGTACCCTTTCCACCCGCTAACGGCTTTCCTTTAGCTTCACTATCGGTGTGACAAGCGATACAGCTTGAAACACGCGCAAGATAAGCTCCTCTGGCAACATTCCCCTTCCGCTCGGATAGCGAGGCTCTAGGCTCATCTACCGAACTCAAGTAGCTGACTCCTAACGCAGCACCTAAAACCAAGCAGATTAGGAGAGATGAAAACCAGAGGAGTTTTCTCATTTATCTTTCTCTACTCTATAGTCAGTATGACAAGCTGAGCAGTTATCGCTTAAGCGCTCAAATACTACCTCTACCGGCATAGTCGCAAAGGATTCCGCACCCTCTTGCACTTCAGGTTCTGCAGCCATACCCATCATGCTTGATGAAGAACCTTCCTCATTTTCAGAGCCAACATTGTCAGCGGCGTCGTACAAGCCTTGGCTGATTCGCTCTAACTCTTTAGAAAGGTGCTGAAAGCGATCCCACTCCTGCCATATTTCCGCTTTGGCTTCGGTTGGGTGATGCAGACTACCTTTAGGGAACAATTTAGTGAGGTTGTTACCCGCATGCATATTGATCGTTTCAGCGGCTACACGAACCTGAATAGGCTCATAAGGAATTTTGCCTTTAAACATATCAGAGACGGTTTTCATCGCCCCTTTCATATCTTCCATCGCATCCATACGTTCTTTAACAATACCCGTCGCACCACCATGGGCCAGCGCTGATAATGGTTGGCTCAACATGAATATAGCAACAAACGCAGGGATGATCTTTTTATACATATCTAATAACTCTCGTCTCAAAAACTACCGATTAAACCCAGTGGAACGGGTAATACAGTAATGATACACGCAGATACCAGAATCAATAAGTGCCGTTAAGCTTGTTGTAACTGTGCTTGCAGTAATTCAGTAAAATGCTCTGCTGGTAGGGGCTTCGAGAACAGATAACCCTGAAAATAATCACAAGATTTTTGCTGCAAGAAATCTCGTTGCTCAGCCAGTTCCACACCCTCGCCGACGACTTTCAGCCCTAAGGCATGAGCCATCTGAATAATACCGGAGATCAGCGCAGGACTTTCGGGTGTGACACTCAGTTCAGCTGTAAAACTGCGATCAATTTTTAAGGTATCCACAGGGAATTTTTGCAGGTAATTAAGGGCTGAATAGCCTGTGCCGAAATCATCAATCGAGAGCTGAACCCCCATTTCACTAAGATGCTTCAACGCCTCACCACAACCACGTTCATCCTCCATGAGAAGGCGTTCGGTGAGCTCAAGCTCGAGAGCCTCAGGCTGCAAACCTGTTTCACGGAGTACACGCTTAACCGTGTATTCCAAATGACCATCACGGAACTGCGGGAATGCCACGTTCACGGCTATTTTGAACGGTTCTCCCATAAGCTCTGCCCATCGAGCCGCTTGCTTACAGGCTTGTTCAAGCACCCAATCACCAATAGGTACAATCAAACCCGACTCTTCAGCTAAAGGGATAAATTGATCAGGAGAGACCTGACCATACTCTGGACATGACCAACGCAATAGGGCTTCTGCACCTATGATTTTACCGCTGGCCGCATCGATGATGCTTTGATAGCTCAAGCTGAGCTGATTTTGAGAAAGGGCCCGACGGAGATAGGATTCCATGGTGAATTTAAACACCGTTTCATGCTCCATCTCCCTCGTATAGAAACGGAAGGCATCTTTGCCCACTGCTTTGGCTTTATACATTGCAGCATCAGCATTACGCAGTAGGGCAACAGGATCTTGGCCATCTTTAGGCGCAACCGTAATACCGATACTCGCCGATGTGGATAACTCATAGCCATTGATCAACACCGGCTGCACTGCCGTTCTTAAAATCCGCTCACATATATCCGAGATTTCATCGTGGGCTTTACGATCTGGCAATATGACTAAAAACTCATCACCGCCCAAACGCGCAATAGTGTCGTCGCCATGCACACAGTAGCCCAAGCGTCGACTGATCTCTTGAAGGTGCTGATCACCCACTTCATGCCCTAAGGTATCGTTAATCTTTTTAAAGTTATCTAGATCAACGAATAGGATTCCGACCGAGGTTTGATTCTTATTGGCGCGTGTTAAAGCTTGTGAGAGCCGATCCATCGCCAATACACGGTTAGGCAAACCGGTGAGGTGATCATAAGTGGCTTGGTGGAGAAGTTTTGATTCGTAGTTCTTACGCTCGGTGATATCGCCAATAGAGCCCACCATCCGGTAAGCAACATTGTTCTCATTTCTCAGTGCCAAGCCATGAGCAAGGACCCAGAAATAGCCACCGTTATTATTTTTTACTCGGTACTCGCAACGGAAAAATTCGGTTTCACCTTTAAGGTGCCGACAAAGGACTTTTTGGTAACGTTCACGATCATCCTCATGGACCCATTGTAGCCACTCACTTGAAGTGGTCTTAATAGTGTCTTTGCCCATGCCGATGGTGCTTAATAAGCGGGCAGAAAGGTAGAGTTCTTTACTGACAGGATCCCAATCCCATAGCCCCTCATTCGCACCTTTCATCGCCAAAGCATAGCGCGTTTCAGTTTCCCTAAGAGACTGCTCGACTTTCTCAAGATACTGAATACGCTGACGCAGCTGCGTATTTTCCCTGACCAGATCTGATACACCTTCGGACAACTGCGTTACCTCAATACTTCCAATGTTAACTTTGAGCGCTATCCGAGCTTAACATACTTCAGTTCCACGACCACATTTTGTTGTAGTGGATTGAGCAGGTCTTAGAACAACACTATTGATGTGAATTCTTCCATGGCATCTAATCCAAGTCTTCCTATACTCAATAAACAGAGTATTTAATTTAGAGATATAAAATATTGATGCGTGTCACTTATCAGATGCTATTTGCTGGAATGCTCTTTCTTTTCTCCCAGCTATCTATTGCGCAAATCACCTTTGGACCTGACAGCGAACAACCCACCATTCGCTTTGTTGGAGATAAAGATTACCCACCGATTGAGTGGTTAGAAGATGGCAAACCAAGGGGAATTTTTGCGTCTTTTCTTGAAGAATATTCGAAAGCGCTAAACCGCAAAGTTGAATACAACCTGATGAATTGGAAGCAGGCGCAGCAAGCCGTGTTAGAAGGTAGAGCCGATGTTCTGACCGTTTTCAGTCCTAACCCTGACCGGGTTAAAGATTACGCCTTTGTTGATAGTTTTTTACAGTTTGAAATTAGTCTCTTCCTTCGCAGTGATAACCTCACAATCCATGGTTTAGAAGATCTCAAAGGGATCAAAACCGGCGTATCTAAAGGCGGCTTTCCTCGCAAAATAATAGAGACCCAAAGCCAAGCAGAGCTAGTCACAATCAATGATCATCTAGATGGTTTCCAAAAACTTTTGAAAGGTGAGATTGATGCCTTAGCTACCACTAAATGGGTCGGTTCTTATGTGGTTCAAAAAAATAAACTAAAAGGGATTAAGTTTGCACCCACCCCAATCGCTACCAAAGCGACCCATATGGGAGTCAGAAAAAACGATACTGAACTGGTCCAACAGCTCCAAAAAGGCATAGAACTGATGGAAAAAGAGGGTACCCTAGCAAGCCTTAATCAGCAGTGGTCTGGATATAACATGGTCTATCTCACAGAAGATAAACTTAACCAGATCTACTATCAGTTCGGTTTTGGAGCCGCGTTCGTTTTAGCCTGCTTAGCATTAGCGTCCATTATTACGTTAAAGCGCCAAGTCAGAGAACGCACTCAATCTCTATCCAGCGCCAAAGCCTCTCTCGAAGAAACGGTTGATCGCCTCACCCGTACTCAAAAACAGCTCGTACAAACTGAAAAAATGGCCGCGCTTAACTCCATAGTGAGCGGCGTCGCTCATGAGATAAATACACCTTTGGGTATGGCTATTACCCTGAGTAGCACTCTAAAAGAACAGATTGATCAACTCGAAAAGCTGGTCGGTAATGACGCCTTAACCAAACAAGCGTTACTCGATTTCCTAAGTGACAGCCAAGGATCCTTAGAGCTAGAAGCAGACGCACTGCGACGGGCCGTTACCCTACTGCGTAACTTCAAACAGATATCAGTTCACCAAAGCCAAGAGCACCGGCAACTGATCAATATTGCGGAAGTCATTGAAGACTCAACCGTGATCGCTACCAACGATATTGAAGAGGACAAGATCAATGTATCTGTAAATGGCGATTCCACATTGACGATGGACACTTACCCAGCTCCGCTGGCACAAGCATTAGTCCACCTAATCAACAACGCGGTTATCCATGGATCTAACCAAGCAGAACCTGTTGATGTATCTATAAGCTATGCAAAAAGTGATGAGAATATCATCCTTAAAGTGGCAGATAACGGCTGCGGCATCCCATCAAAATATCTAGCACAGGTGTTTGATCCGTTCTTCACAACCTCCCTTGGGCAAGGAAACTCCGGTTTAGGTTTGAGCATTGTTTATTCGATCGTGAATCACGTTTTAGGTGGCACGATCCGAGTCAACAGTAGCTTCGATACCGGCACTACCTTTATTTTAGAACTACCGCTAACAGCACCTGAAATTCACGATGGTATAGAACCACAGGCATAAAAAAGCCGGTACCAACGGTACCGGCAAACGTAGAGTGAAAAAGAGGTAATTCACACGTAGAAGACTATTTATCCTAACTAGATAACTTTTGCTCTAGCTCAGGAACGGCATCAAATAGATCTGCCACTAAACCGTAATCGGCGACCGAGAAGATTGGCGCTTCTTCATCTTTGTTGATTGCGACAATAATTTTCGAATCTTTCATACCCGCCAAGTGCTGGATCGCACCGGAGATGCCTACAGCAATATACAGCTCTGGCGCAACGATCTTACCGGTTTGACCCACCTGCATATCGTTCGGTACAAAGCCTGCATCTACTGCTGCACGGGATGCACCGACTGCTGCACCCAGCTTATCTGCGACTTTTTCCAGCATGGCAAAGTTTTCACCGTTACCCATACCACGACCACCAGAGATGATTACCTCTGCAGCTGTAAGTTCTGGACGATCAGACTGCGCCATCTCTTCGCCAACAAAGCTTGAGATACCACTGTCGTGTACTGCTGAAATACTCTCAGTAGAAGCACTTCCCCCCTCAGATGCCGCAGCATCAAATGCAGTACCACGGACAGTGATAACTTTTACCGAGTCGCAAGATTCAAACGTTGCGATCGCATTGCCGGCATAGATTGGACGCTGGAAGGTATTATCCGATTCCACCGCAGTAATATCAGAGATCTGCGCTACGTCTAAAAGCGCAGCCACACGCGGCATAAAGTTTTTACCTGTAGTCGTCGCGGGCGCTACGATATGGCTGTAATCCTTACCTATTTCAGCCACCAACTTACCCATATTTTCAGCAAGTTGATGTTCGTAAGCAGCATTGTCTGCCAGCAAAACTTTCTCAACACCTGCTACTTGTGAAGCAGCCTCTGCTACAGCGCTACAGTTTGCACCAGCAACCAGCAGGTGAAGATCACTACCCATCTGAGATGCAGCTGTCACTGCATTTAACGTCGCTCCCTTTAGAGCGCTATTGTCATGTTCTGCAATAATTAAAATCGCCATGTCTTCGCCCCTTAAAGTACTTTCGCTTCGTTTTTAAGTTTTTCCACCAGCTCATCAACACTGGAGACTTTAATCCCGGCCTGACGTTCAGCAGGCGGCGTCACTTTTAGCAACTTGGTATGTGCTTTCAGCTCAACACCTAGATCAGCCGGAGTTTTAATATCTAAAGGCTTACGTTTAGCCTTCATGATATTTGGCAGAGAAGCATAGCGAGGCTCATTCAAGCGTAGATCGGTGGTCACGATTGCCGGCATGTTCAGTGCAACCGTCTGTAAACCGCCATCAACTTCACGAGTCACATTAACCTTGTCACCTTCAATCTTAACTTCAGAGGCGAAAGTACCTTGTGGCATATCAGTTAGCGCAGCCAACATCTGGCCGGTCTGATTGTTATCAGAATCGATCGCCTGTTTACCCATAATCACAAGACCAGGCTGCTCTTCATCGATCACTTTCGCCAGTAACTTCGCCACGTTAAGTGACTCAGGCATATCTTCAGTTTCGATCTGGATACCACGGTCTGCACCGAGGGCTAGCGCCGTACGGATCTGCTCCTGGCAGGCTTTAGGGCCAATAGACACCACAACAATTTCTGAAGCTGTGCCCGCTTCTTTTAAGCGCACGGCTTCTTCGACAGCAATTTCACAAAATGGATTCAAAGCCATTTTTACGTTGGCCAAATCAACATCTGTATTGTCCGACTTAACACGTACTTTGACGTTGTAGTCGATAACACGTTTAACGGTTACAAGTACCTTCATCAGCAAAGACCTTTTAGTTTTAGTTGTAAGAGCGCTTCACACACTCTGTTTTGCTTATCTCTAAATATGCGCTCATTTCGGCGACGTAGGCAATTCGCCTCAAGCATAATAAGTGTTTTCCCTAATCATACTCATTTAAAAATAATAAGCAAACACCCCTAAAATTTATAAAACCCTCCTATAGGCTAATAATCAGGCTATTTATTTATTAGGGAAAACACCTATATAATACTCCTCTATAAACGAGTCCTCTTTTATAGAGCAGTCTCACATAACTAAGTGGAATCACTAGAGAGCGGCAGAATAACGCAGATTCCTCAACCAACTATGAGGGGAGATCGACATGACAAGAGAGTCGATGGAATTTGATGTAGTCATCGTAGGTGCAGGCCCTGCAGGCTTATCAACTGCTTGCAGATTGATGCAATTAGCACAAGATAAAGAACAAGAGCTAACCGTATGCGTAGTCGAAAAGGGCTCTGAAGTAGGCGCCCATATTCTGTCCGGCGCCATTATGGAAACCCGTGCCCTAGATGAGCTGTTCCCTAATTGGAAAGAGCAAGATGCTCCGCTAACGACGGCAGTTACGGAAGATGAGGTTTACCTGCTTAAAGATGGCGACAACGGTAACAAAATCCCTAATGCCTTTGTGCCAAAAACGATGCACAACCAAGGCAACTACATTGTTAGTTTAGGTAATGTCTGCCGTTGGTTAGCCGAACGCGCTGAAGAACTAGGCGTAGAAATTTTCCCGGGCTTCGCAGCTTCTGAGATTCTTTACAATGCCGATGGCAGCGTACGCGGTATTGCCACAGGTGATATGGGCCTAACTGAAACAGGCGAGCAGAAAGACAGCTACATGCCAGGTATGGAGCTACACGCTAAATACACCGTCTTTTCCGAAGGCTGTCGTGGTCACTTAGGCAAAGAGCTGATCAACAAGTTTGATCTGAACCAAGAAGCAGATGCACAACACTACGGCATTGGTATCAAAGAGCTATGGGATATCCCAGCCGAACAGCACCAACCAGGCTTGGTCGTGCATGGTTCGGGCTGGCCTCTAGATAAAGATACCAGTGGCGGTTTCTTCCTTTATCACACGGATAACAACCAAGTGGTTGCCGGCTTGATCGTAGACCTTAACTACGCCAACCCGCATATCAGTCCATTTGATGAGTTCCAGCGTCTGAAACATCACCCTGTATTAAAGAAACATTTAGACGGCGGTACCCGTGTATCTTATGGTGCCCGTGCGATCACTAAAGGCGGCTTCAACTCTCTGCCAAAAATGAACTTCCCAGGTGGTTTATTGGTTGGCTGTAATGCCGGCACACTGAACTTCAGCAAGATCAAGGGCACTCACACGGCGATGAAATCCGGCATGCTCGGTGCTGAAGCGATCTTTGAAGCGGTAGCGTCTGGTTGTTCTGGTGGTACAGACCTTGAGCGTTATCAGGATCTATTCGAGCAATCTTGGCTATACGATGAGCTGTTCCGCTCCCGTAACTTTGGTCCTGCGATGCATAAGTTTGGTGCCATTATGGGCGGTGCATTCAACTATGTAGATCAGAATATCTTCGCCGGTAAGCTGCCGATTACCCTGCATGATGACCACGAAGACCACGCTCAGTTACAACCAGCGAGTAACTTTACGCCGATCGAATATCCTAAGCCTGATGGCAAACTGAGCTTCGACAAGCTCTCCTCGGTTTTCCTTTCCAATACCAACCACGAGGAAGACCAACCTTGCCATCTGCAATTAATGGATAGCAGCATCCCACTAGGGACAAACTTGTTAACCTTTGCAGAACCAGCACAACGTTACTGCCCTGCAGGGGTATATGAAGTGGTGGATGATGAAGAAAATGGTGGTCAACGCTTCCAGATCAACTCGCAAAACTGCTTACACTGTAAGACCTGCGATATTAAAGATCCGGCGCAAAATATCAGATGGGTTACACCAGAAGGCATGGGTGGGCCAAACTATCCAAACATGTAACCTCCCGACTTTCTTATAAAGTTGTGGAAATCTGGGGCTTCATCCATCGAAGCCTCGGATTTTTTTAGCTCAAGATAATTCCCAGATTGTTTATATTAGGTGATACTAAACCTAGGATTTCACAACCTGAGAAGCCACATGCTTAAGCTAGAACTGAAAATTCCACCTGTCGCACTGGTATTAATCTTTGCAGGCTTGATGTGGCTTTGCGCCAAATTACTGCCTTTCCTTTCGATACAAACTGAACTTCGCATTCCCATTGCAGTAGCCATTATTCTGATCGGTTTAGTGTTTGGTTTAGCCGGTGTTATTTCATTTCGTAAAGTTCAAACAACCGTGAATCCAACCACACCAGAAGCAAGCTCTGCATTAGTCACCACAGGCATATTCCAATACACACGCAACCCTATGTATGTAGGTTTGATGTGCCTACTTTTAAGCTGGGCAGTTTACCTTGCCAACCCCGCTTCATTGCTCTGTTCAGTTGGCTTTATCCTGTATATGAACAAGTTTCAGATCCAACCCGAAGAGCAAGCGCTCACCGCACTATTTGGTGATAGCTACAAGACCTACACTCAGCAAGTTCGACGCTGGCTGTAAGCTGGCGTCTTCTGGAAATACTGCTACATTTACAAGAGGTTAGCCCGCTAGGTTAAACCTGCCTGAACATTACTGCTGTTTAAATTTCGTACACAAAGCCAGAGAAAGATTTTATGACCCTGCGTTGCCATAAATGGATTGCTGCGCTTTTGATACTTATCTTTGCGCCCCTGACATCAGCTAACCAGCCTGCTGTGCCGGAATCAGACAAACCTATTCAAGTTTTACTGAACGACTGGACCAGCCAGTTAGTGCTGGCTCGAGTTACGGGTCAGGTACTGCAATCGATGGGCTATAACGTCGGTTACGTAAACAAAACCAGTAATGCCCAGTGGGGTTCACTCAAACTAGGCTTGAGCCATGTTCAAGTCGAAGTCTGGGAAGGCACTATGTCCAAGATGTTCCAACGTATGATCGATGCCGGAGCTATAGTGGATGCCGGCACCCACGATGCCATCACCCGAGAAGAGTGGTGGTATCCACTGTATGTCGAAGAGTTATGCCCAGGCTTACCAGATTGGCAGGCGCTAAAAAAATGCTCCGACCTTTTTGTTGATCCCCGCACTGCCCCGCAAGGGATGTACCTAGGCGGACCATGGGAGAAACCTGATGCCGCTCGCATCCGCGCACTCGGCATGGACTTTAAAGCGATCACCGTTGAGCAAGGCGATGATCTTTGGGTCGAGCTAAAACGTGCGGCTATCGAACAACGACCTATCGTTTTATTTAACTGGACACCCAACTGGGTGGAAGCCAAATACCCGGGCCGCTTTATTGAATTTCCAGACTATCACCCCGACTGCGAGACTAAACCCAGTTGGGGGACCAACCCGCGCTTCCTGCACGATTGCGGCAACCCGAAAAAGGGTTGGCTCAAAAAAGTCGCTTGGAAAGGCATGCCCGACACTTGGCCTTGCGCTTATGAAACCTTACAAAACATCAACTTCAGCAACGCCATGATTGCCCAGCTGGCCTCAATGGTTGATGTAGATGGTCTGAGTTACGAAGCTGCAGCTGATAAATGGATGGCCGACAACCAGACGGTCTGGTCCGAATGGATTCCTCCTCACTGTCAGATATAAAAGGATCAATGATGAAGGGTGATAGCACCATACCAATCAAGGATTCAATCGGCTTCAATCTGATCAAGCTAGTTTTTTCGATCTACATCATTATCGCCGCCATAGTAACCTTGGCTCACATGGCAATCGAATACTTCAACGTAAAGTCTTCGATGCTGCAGGATCTGCAGCTTTACCAAAGCTCGTTTGAAGAGCCTCTAGCCGATTCCCTTTGGGATTTAGATCTGGAACGCACCAAAACGATTACACCAGGTATAGTGAAACTCCCTTCTATCGTTGGCTTACAGATTTATGATTTAGGCGATTCGCTTATCTCTGCGGAAGGTTTAACCCACGACAATTTAGCTGAGCACTCTGGCGGAATTTTACCCACACAATTATTGGAACACGAGTTCTCCATTGTTTACACCAAGGAAAATGAAGAGGCTGCTGTAGGTCGAGCGGTATTTTACTCCAGCTCCGACGTTGTACTTACCAAGGTACAAGCGGGCTTCGCGCTAATCATTATTAATGCCATCATCAAAACAACCGCATTGTGGGCTATTTTCCTCTATATCGTGCGTCCTACGCTGATACGTCCCATTGAGCATCTTAGTAGTGCCTTGCAGAATTTAACTTTTGATAAGCTCAGCAAATCTGACATCACCATTCCAAGAAAACGTCATGATGAGTTGAAGGTGCTCGAGCAAAGTATCAACGCCATGACTACCCGTTTAGCGGAATCCTCAGACCAACTTAACGAGCTAAACAAAAACCTCGATAGATCTCACAAGCTAGCACTTTTGCTGCTCCGCAGCGTAACGGAAATGAAAGAGAGCAAAGAGAAACAGGACTCTTTCTCTGCGGTATCTAATGTGATCTCTGAAGCGATTCCCTGTTTATCTTCATCGGCGTTGTATATCTCTTACTACCATCAAAATACCAACCGCATTCCTAACTTAGACGCGTCAGACACGCCAATAATTGAGGAATCGTACCGCCAGGATGGAAAAATTGAGATCTTGGTTCGGGATGCTCAGATACATAGCAAGACCTCGCATTCCGAGGAAAAACTGCAAGGTAATCTGATCAACATCCCACTTCGACACGGTAAAGAGCTCGTAGGCTCCATCGAAATACTGTCAAAAACCCCCGTCAGTATCAGCATCGAAGAGCAACAATTTATCAGTACGCTGATCCCCTCTCTGATTATTTCGCTAGAAGATATCAGCATCCGCTCCAACTTGGAGACGGCTGTTAGAGAAAGAACATCAGACCTGCAGAGATCAAATCACGAAATTGCGATTAAGGCGCAAGAACTGGCTCAGATCAGTCAATCTAAGTCGCAATTCCTGTCGAACATCAGTCATGAAATCCATACACCGTTAAATGCGATCATCACCCTAACCGAGCAGAACGCTCAGAACAGCCAGATCCAAGATCCTGTAGCAGTGCTTAGCGTGATTCATCACTCAGCTGAAAACCTACTCAAAGTGATCGAAAACCTTGTCGATTACTCCGAAATAGAATCCGGCAAAGCACACCTAAACCCGATTCGATTTAACCTTGAATCACTGGTCAGCGAAGCGATCGACCACAACAAACCCGCAGCCCAAGGTAAAGGTTTACAGCTCAAACTGAAAACAAAAGTGATCAACACATCCCTGTTTGGTGATTCCAAGCGCCTGTTGCAGATTTTGAATATTTTCCTCGATAACGCCCTGAAATTTACCACCCAAGGCTCCGTGATCTTGAGCGTTTCGCAACAAGCTAGCAGCAACGCACTGTCACAATTTGAGTTTTCTATTCGTGATACCGGCCTAGGCATGGATAAAGACAAGATAAAAACCCTGTTTAACATCACCGGTAACGATAGCGCACCTGCCTTTAGCACACAGACCGGACACGGACTGAATCTATCTATCAGCAAGCAATTAATCGAGATGATGGATGGAGAGCTAGAGATCGACAGCACACCAGATGAAGGTAGTAGCTTTAGCTTTACCTTGAGTTTCAAAAACGCCTGCGAAAGTGAACCGATCGAAGACGAGTGATGAGGCTGATTTAAGTCTCATCACTCCTACGGATTAGATACGTAGACCGCCGTCCATCTCAACGATACGACCCGTAAAGAACTCGTTCTCAATAATATACTGCAGTGTATGCGCCATCTCTTCCACTTCACCTAAGCGGCGAACAGGTACAGCTGCGACCATACGCTCGATCGCTTCTGGCTTCATTTGTGCCGTCATCTCTGTCGCAATCACACCCGGTGCAATACCACCAACACGGATCTTATGGCGCGCTAGTTCACCCGCCCAACTCGTTACCATAGTTGCGACAGCAGCCTTAGTTGCAGAGTAGTTGGTCTGGCCCATATTACCAGCACGGGACACCGAGGAGATATTTACAATAACGCCACCTGTCCCTTGAGTTGCCATCGCAGCCGCTGCTTCTCGACCACAGAGAAAGGTACCGGTCATATTAACCTCGACCACCGACTGGAACTGCTCAAGACTCATCTTCGCTTGCAGCTCACCATCCTTCACTTTGATCAGCATGCCGTCGCGCATCAGACCGGCGTTATTGACCAAGCCATTAATCTCGCCAAAGTCAGCTACGATCTGTTTGAAGGTTTGCTCAACCGCAGACTCATCGGTGATATTGCACACATAACCGCGGGACTCTCCGCCGAACTCAGAACATGCAGCAACCGCTTCATCCAAATTGCCTTGATCCAAATCGATCAGTGCCAACTTACCACCCTGCTTTGCTAGGTTCTCCGCCATTGCGCGTCCTAAACCACGACCACCACCGGTGATAACAAAAACACTGTTTTTAACCTGCATACCCGAATCTCCAAAAATATGGCCATACCTGATTCAATATAGGTAATACCATCTACTTCTGTTGTTTTTATAACCTCATTTATAGCCTGTTTCGGGCGATATTACGAGAATTTTATTAGGGAAAACCCTAACAAAATGTAATTCCGGATAGAGGCGGCTGGTAACGGGGAAAGGCTGGAAAAAGCGGTCAATAGCTGGACGCGTTGCTTGCTAGAACATGACTTTATGGCTGTAATGAGAAATTAAAGCACTGTAGATACTTACTTATCGGTGATGCACTTCTTAACTTTGATAAAACATTACCCTCTACTGATACAACAAAATAGCCAATACTATGAAGGCAGTGATACCAGAACCAAAAATCAAAATATCGACATTCTGCTTCTTTCGTCTTCGAATCCATAAATACAGACCCGAAATAACCCATATCCATATGGAAATAGCGACAAAATCGACAATTATCGCCCATATATCCGAAGCAACCTGCTTCCTTTCAAATCCAGATTTAAAATGCAGATGGTGTAAAAAGCCGTACATTGATGATGGCACATACCGCTCAACTACAGCTTTGCCCTGCGCACTCTGCCAAGTAATACGGTAGTTACCGGCACCAGAATAACGCAAGATGACCAATTGACGGTTATTGGACTCTGCCAGTAGTTGGTAATCGCCTTTTAGATCGAGTCTGGTCAGCAGATTTTGCGCTGTGAGTTGCGGCGTACTGGAAGAGATCTCAGAGGGTTTGAAATCCTGCTCCTGAACGATCGCCCATCCGGGAGGAATGACATGGAATAGGTCTCGAAACCAATCATTGTGGTTCAGAAAAAACGCACTGGTCGCGTACATTAACAACCAAGGCGCCAAAAATAATGCGATATACAGATGAATCCACCGCATTATCTTGTCAAACCGAGCCCAACCCTTCTTAGTCACTCAACTCTGGCCTCTAATATTGCTAAAGCGCATATAGTAATGGAGCCAGATCGTTGTTTCTATCAAGATAACCTAGTAACAGAAGCACCCTAAGCTAATCCAAGTGGATAATTTATTTACCTAAGCAACTTCGATAGAATCGAGATAATTCAATTTCACCGGTGTTTGAACCGTCAATGATACGCCAAGGCCTGACATCTAACGTAACACGCATAGCAGTAATCGCTTTACTGCTAGTGGCGACGTTGAGCCGAGCGAGCTGGGCCGTTCAAATCTCTCAGCACGATACAGCGCCTGAGGCTGATCCTTGGCAAGTCGCTTTAGAGCATGGGCACTACCATCCACCAGCTCTCGATCATATGCACGATGAATCTTCCGGCATTTCCGAAGACGATCATCCCTTTATCCATACGGTCATGGCGCTCGATCACCAATTATTTATCATCGCATACCCAGAACGCCCTCAGGTTGATGCTAGAAGTACTTACCCAACGCTTACTTTAAATACCTTACCTCCCTATCAAAGAGATCTATATCGCCCTCCGCGGCGCAATTTAGGTTAGATATCGATCGCGCATAGCGCTTTAAAATCTGTATTAACTTTGAATGGAGTACTGGTATGAATCCAGGCTTTTCATCTGCCCTACATTCCTTCTGGAAAGGTAGCCTTATATCTGTGGCTACGGTTCTAGTGGTGCTTGTTAGTATGGGGCTATCTACACAAGCTTTTGCTCATGGTGTCGCCGAAGGTGATACTGTGTTTATCGAAAGTGCCAGTGGCATGCAGTTGTTACCCTTTATTTATTTGGGTGCCAAACACATGGTCACGGGCTACGATCACTTACTGTTTCTATTTGGTGTCATCTTCTTTCTATTCAAAATGAAGGATGTTGCCATCTACGTAACATTATTCGCTGTAGGACACAGTGTAGCCCTGCTTTATGGGGTGCTCAGCGAAACTCACGTAAACCCCTATATCGTTGATGCGATTATTGGTTTGTCCGTTGTGTACAAGGCACTTGATAACCTTGCCGCATTTCGAAGATGGTTCGGTTTTCAGCCAAACACAAAGGCTGCCGTTCTTATTTTCGGCTTCTTCCACGGCTTTGGTCTGGCAACAAAGCTGCAAGACTTCACTCTGTCAGAAGATGGCCTAGTGGCAAACATATTAGCTTTCAATGTCGGTGTGGAAATCGGTCAACTGTTGGCTTTGGCAGGCATCCTGATTGCCATGAACTTCTGGCGAAAATCACCTTCGTTTAATCAACACGCATTCGTTACCAATGCAGTCCTTATGACACTGGGCTTTATGCTCATTGGTTTTCAATTAACGGGCTATTGGGTTACTGCATAGGAATTTCCTCATGAACGATATTTCAAACATCAATAAAGACGGCTTACCGTCAACAAAGAGCCTTATCAAAGCGACTATTGCAGCGTTTGTAGCGGGCACCGTCATTCTAGTCACCACCATCCTTCCTGCTGAATATGGCGTAGACCCAACAGGTATGGGCAAGGTTTTGGGGTTAAATGTACTTAGCCAAGCGCATGCAACCGAGCCAGAAGTA
Source organism: Neptuniibacter sp. QD48_11 (assembly GCF_047778095.1). Classification (GTDB taxonomy): domain Bacteria; phylum Pseudomonadota; class Gammaproteobacteria; order Pseudomonadales; family Balneatricaceae; genus Neptuniibacter. The sequence goes on along the minus strand of NZ_CP180551.1, from coordinate 116,233 downwards.
CCCGAGGAAGCATCACAGGCTAACAATGCTGTAAGCATTGAAAATCCGCTCTGGAAAGGCGAAACAGAACCTCGTAGTGATACGATGAAAATAACGTTGATGCCTCGACAAGGAGCCGAAATAAAATCCCCGATGAACACCGGTGATAACTTTGTGTTTACCTGGTCAGCAGAAGGTGGATCGGTTTACTTCGATATGCACGGGGAAGAACCCAATGCAGGTAAAGATGAATTTACTAGCTATTGGATCGGCAAAAACCAACAGCAAGCAAGTGGTAATTTCACCGCGCCATTCAAAGGAACCCATGGCTGGTATTGGCAGAATACAAGTGATGCTCCAGTCACTATTACGCTGAATACCCATGGTTTCTATGGTGAGCTTTATATGCCATAACAGATAAATAGAGCGAGGGCCGTAATGTGGCCCTCTTTTTCAATTTATACCATCGCATTTTAATGAGCCTTTTAGGAAATAGACTCCGCTTCTAATAACTGAACCAGCTTAGGTTTTCCATAGAAATACCCCTGTGCTGCTTCGCATCCAAGTTCAGATAATACTTTCGCCTGTTCCTCGGTTTCTACACCTTCCGCAATGACAGTAAGGCCAAAGGCATCCGATAGAGAGATAACCGATTTAATGAGGGAATAATCTGCCCCTGTTTGTTGCAAATTCGCCACAAAGCCACGATCAATTTTAAGGAAATCAACGGTGAAACGTTTCAGGTAAGCCAATGACGAATAGCCTGTTCCGAAATCATCCAGTGAAATACGAATTCCTATCTCTCGTGCACGCTTTAACCATCTTAAATTCTCAGGCGAATCCGAAAGGAAAACACCCTCTGTTAACTCGATGATCAAATGCTGAGGTGATAATCCATAATCGGCCAATCGTTGAACAACCCAATCAAGAGATAAACGATCTGGAATTTGATGTGACGACACATTAACCGAGAAATACAGCTCTGTAGAAGTTGAATTTTGAAGCAATTGGCTAACGCCTTGAGCAGCTTTATTAAATACAACTTCAAAGAGAGGCTGAATCAATCCGAACTCTTCAGCGTTACGAATAGACTGTTCTACAGATACTTTCTGATTGGTTTGCTCGGGCCACCTCATCAACGCTTCATAGCCACAAATGGAATGATCGGAAATGTTGACGATTGGCTGGAAAGCAACACACAGTTCTTCATTTTCTATTACGTTGCTGAGCTCTAACTCTATTGATCTAGATGATCTGATCTCTTTTGCCATCTCAGTATTGAAGAATCGATACTGACCTCGACCTGACTCTTTAGCTTTATACATTGCCATATCAGCATGACTGAGCAGCTCTTCCTCATCACGTCCATCCTCAGGGAATACCGCTATGCCAATACTCGTACAAGTACGAATTTCGTGCTCATGGATATGAATAGGTGTGCCCAAAGAGGTAACTATTTTTTCTGCGACAGCGCTTATATCTGTCACATTATCCACATCAGATAAGATCACGATAAATTCATCACCACCCAAACGCGCGACTACATCTGAATCCCGAATAGTGGTTTGCAGCAGCTCAGATACTTTCTGCAACAACAGGTCACCAATAGCATGACCAAGCGTATCGTTAATCCTTTTGAAGTGGTCTAAATCTAGGAACATCACCGCACTCTTTTTTGATTCTCTATGGCTGCGCAGCAGCTCTTGCTTTAAGAGTTCATTGAGTAAGGTTCGATTAGGCAGTCCTGTTAATTGATCATAGTTAGCCCGATATTTAATCTCGTCTTCAGCTGCTTTCTTCTGGGTAATGTCACTGAATATTGCGAGATACTCTTCAACCTGGCCATGCTCGCCCTTCAAAGCAACAATTGTTTGCCACTGAACATAGAGCTCACCGTTTTTCTTACGATTATGAATCTCACCCTGCCAGGAACCTTCGGTTTCCAAGGCCGCGTACATGATTTGATAAAACTCTTTATCATGCTGCCCAGAACTGAGTATCGATGCGTTCTGTCCTAAAATTTCATCTTCTTCATACCCTGTAATTTGCGTGAAAGCAGGGTTAATCATTTTTACATTGGCGTATGCGTCCGCAAGAAGTATCGCTTCTGAGGCGGAGTTAAAAATAGCTTCTGCTTTACGTTGCCGCTCAGCTGCTTCCTTTCTTTCCGACACATCACGCGCGAAACCGACCGTCCCTATGACTTTATCGTGATGAACTACAGGCGATTTAAACGTCTCTATCCAGATTCTTTCGCCTTCGGATTCAACTTTCTCTTCAACCACTTTGCCTTTGGCTGAATTAATAACTTTTAGATCATCTATTCGATATTGATTGGCCAGATCTGTAGGCCAAACATCAAAGTCTGTTAGCCCTTCAACTGACTCTGGATTGTGCTTTCCACACGCATCGGCAAAGGCTTTATTAACCGATAAAAATTGACCATCATTATTTTTTAACCAAATAAGGAAAGGGAAATTATCTAGTAAAGAGCGCATCCTCTGATGAGCGATTTCTAGTTTCTCTTTTTCCTGTAAACGCTGAATCTCAAGCCGCTTCAAAGTAGTGGACATTGTATTGAAGGCTTGGACCGTTTCAGACAGCTCATCATTGCCACGTACAGGCAGTTTGAATCCAAGATTACCTTCTCTGATTTTGTTCGACGCTAGAGTCAGCCCCGTCAACTGATTAGTTAAGTAAACGCCTAATAAGGCAGAAAATGCTGCAACGAGAAGAATTTCAAATACGGCAAGGGAGACAGTCTGATTGATTGCTGTATTGAGAAGGTTAGCCATATAGCCCTGATCAATCCCAAACTGGACGTAACCCGAAATTTGCCCTGAAACCTCAATAGGTATCGTGCGATGTAGGGTTTCAGAAGAACGATAGAAGTCACTTGCCGTTTTCTCATCTAACAACCAGCTTTCAACGAGAATGTTGTAGTCATTATCCCAAAAACGAACATATGCTAGCTCTTGAGTCTGTATGACGTTATCCGCTAAAGACTGCAAAGTAGCTATATCATAGGAAATGACCGCATCCTCGCTGGCTGCAATCATAAGTGACTCAGTGAGTTTGACCTTACGTAGCGCTTCTTCTTGGTTGGAATCTCGAAGCATAGAGATAAAATTGAGCGTGAGGATACCCAGAAGGATAAGCTCAATCACTGCTACCCCTAGGACGGTTTTAGTACGAAACTTCATTTATCCCTACTAAACAGCAAATCTAAAGGAGCAATTTTAATACACAGCAGCTATAGAAATCATTAACCTCGGTCAGTATGCAGGATTCAACGGTTCAATTCAGCTTTTCCTCTAGCGTTAGCGTCCTAAAAGGCGCAGCCGATCTCTAGCGAAGCGTCCTGATTTACCTCTAGCCGCAAAGCGGCGTCCTGCCCCTAAACAAAAAAACCGGCACATGCGCTAAGTACATGGCCGGTAAGAGAGCAGAATCTGAAAAATAGGTGGGATAGCTCCTAGTGGAAGAAACTATCCCTGTGGGTAATTTTTCTTGGGGGTTAAATGGCGCCTCGCGCTTCGATTAATGCTTCTATCTCAGGAAGAATTGAAGCGTCATCGATGGTTGAGGGCATTTTATACTGCTCTTTAGCTGCAATCTTTCGCAGTATCGCACGCAGAATTTTGCCTGATCGTGTTTTAGGCAGTCGTTGCACGACGATTGCGCTTCTAAAGCAAGCAAGGGCACCTACTTGTTCACGGACCATTTTTACCAGCTCCGTTTGTAGTTGCTCTTCTTCGATCTGTTCACCGGCTTTTAGTACGATCAAACCTACTGGCAGTTGGCCTTTGAGTTCGTCGTTTACACCGATGACTGCACACTCGGCTACTGCAGGGTGAGCGGAAACAACCTCTTCCATTTCACCTGTGGATAAACGGTGGCCGGATACGTTGATCACATCGTCGGTACGGCCAGTGATGTAGATATAACCGTCGTCGTCTTTAAAGCCGCCATCGCCGGTGTGGTAGTAACCCGGGAAGGCTTCTAGGTAAGAGCTAACGTAACGATCATTGTTGTTCCAGATGCTCCAAGCAACGCCCGGTGGCATCGGCAGTTTCACGCAGATATTACCTGCTTCGCCGTCTTCAACTTCGTTACCGTCGCCATCCAATACACGGATGTCGTAGCCTGGAATAGGCTTATTGGTAGAGCCTAGGCGCGCTTCAGATGGATTGCCCCAACCCATCATTGGAGCCGTCATCGGCCAGCCAGTTTCGGTCTGCCACCAGTGATCGATCACCGGCACTTTCAGCAGATCAGACAACCAGTGGTAGGTTGAGGAATCTAGCTTCTCACCCGCTACAAACACCCATTTAAGGCTGTTTAGATCGTATTTGTGTGAGAGTGCACCTTCTGGGTCTTCTTTACGAATCGCTCGGAAAGCGGTTGGCGCACAGAACATAGAGTTAACTTTATACTCTTCGATTACGCGCCAGAATGTACCTGCATCCGGTGTTTTGATCGGCTTACCTTCAAAGAAGATCGCGCTACAGCCGCCCATCAGCGGGCCGTAAACAATGAAGGAGTGACCAACAACCCAACCGATATCGGACGCGCCCCACCAAACATCACCTGGGTGCATGCCATAAACGTTATTCAGGGCGTAACTCAGTGCCACCGCATGACCGCCATTATCACGGACGATCCCTTTTGGCTGGCCAGTAGTTCCCGATGTGTAAAGAATATACAGCGGGTCTGAACCTTTAACCGGTGTGCATGGCGCAGGCTCGACACCTTCCTGAACTTCGATCCAGTCCAGATCGCCATCGCGGTCCATATCGGCTTTAACCATCGCACGCTGGAACACGATGGTGTGCTCTGGCTTGTGATCGGCCAGATCGATCGCTTTATCCACCAGCGGTTTATAGGCAATGGTTTTATCAAACTCGATACCGCAAGACGCGGTTAGAATCATCTTCGGATTAGCGTCATCGATACGAATCGCCATCTCTGCAGGGGCAAAGCCACCGAAGACAACCGAGTGAATTGCACCTAAGCGAGCGCAAGCCAACATCGCCACGGCTGCTTCGGGAATCATCGGCATGTAGATTAGAACCGTATCGCCTTTTTCAACGCCTTGAGCTTTTAGCGCTCCGGCAAAACGGGCAACACGATCGAGAAGCTGGTTGTAGGTAATGGCCTCTTTTTTACCGGCAGCAGGCGAATCGTAATACAGCGCAACCTGCTCACCACGGCCATTTTCCACATGGTAATCCAGTGCTAAATAAGCGCTGTTTAGCTCACCATCGGCGTACCAGCTGTAGGTACCAAAATCTGTTTTTGTAAGGGTCTTTGTCGGCTTTTTGAACCAAGAAATACGGTCAGCCTGATCCGCCCAGTAAGCTTCGGTGTTCGCCAAAGCCAACTGATACTCATGATTGTATCCCATCGAATCAACCTCAATTATTTTTGTTTTAGGTTGGAAAGTCCTGCCAGCACGCATCAACTGGCAGGTTTCGCTTATCTGTGGATAAGTTTTTTTTACTGGTCTTGGTAAAGGCGAAGAACGCTGGAGAAGTCCAGCCCGCCGTTACCGTTGGCTTTGTGCAGATTGAACAGTGCACGTGCCTGCGAACCCATTGGAGTTGGGGACGCACTTTGTTGGCTAAGCTCCATCGCCAGACCTAAATCTTTGAACATTAGATCGACTTGGAAACCGCCTTGATAATCGTTAGAAGAAGGTACGCCTTCCATCACACCTGGGAACGGGTTGTAAACCTGTAGCGACCAGTTGTTACCGGAGCTCTGCTTCATAATTTCAGATAGCACTGCTGGATCTAGGCCGTTCTTCACACCCATGTTTAGGGCTTCAGATGTACCTGTCATTAGGATCGCTAGCAGCATGTTGTTACACGCTTTAGCGACCTGACCTGCACCGTTGCTACCGGCGTGGAAGATGTTTTTACCCATGCACTCAAGCACTGGTTTTGCTTTAGCGAACTGCTCGTCAGACGCACCCACCATGAATGCTAGTGTGCCTGCTACCGCACCGCCTACACCGCCAGATACTGGCGCATCGATAAAGTTAATACCGCGCTCGGCACCTACTGCTGCAACCTGCTTAGCTGTTTCGGCATCGATCGTAGATGAGTCGATAATCAGTGCACCATCAGCAACCACATCAAACAGTGGCGCATCACCAGACACCATCAAACCTTCAACATGCTTACCCGCTGGCAGCATTGTGATAACAAACTCAGCATCTGTTGCTGCATCTACGGCTGTCGCAGCAGCTTGGCCACCTTCAGCCACTACTTTGGCAATTGCATCTTGAGACAGGTCGAATGCTTTAACTGAGTGACCCGCTTTAACAAGGTTGATCGCCATTGGACCACCCATGTTACCTAAACCTATAAAACCGATAGTCGCCATTTTTCTAGTCCTGTTATTGTTATAACTAGTTATTTAATCTGGATGCTTAACGCTGCATCCCATCTTCATTGCCCACGCCTTACAAATTGGCGAGTGGGTTCTCCTGTCCGTCGCCTTTCCAAGGTGACTCAAAAAACTCAGCTACTTTTGCCTGATCGACCTCTGCCAGTGTTGGATAGGTCCACTGCGGCTTGCCATCTTTATCCACAAGCAGCGCTCGCACGCCTTCTGGGAATTCACGATGACTGCAGCACTGCACAGAGAGTACTAGCTCGGCACAGAACACCTCTTTCAGGGACATCTGATCGGTGCGTTCTAGTTGCTGTTTGATCAGGTTGATCGCAAGAGGACTACCATGGCCGATCGCTTTCTGGGAGCGATTAATCCACTTGTCGTCGCTTTCAACCGCCAACAGTGCAGAAACAATCTCTTCAACGCTGTCGTGATCGGTAATATTCTGGATAAAGTCGTAATGCTGTTTAATCGGGGATTCCGATTTGAACTGCGGTTGCGACTGCTCTTCTACAACCCGTAACACGCGGTTAACGGCAGCTGTTGCACAGCCATCCCAGTTTTCCGCTTGTAGCCCTTCAACCATGTTCTGGCGTAGTTCATTCGCAACAAAGCGATCTGCCAAGCCAAGGAACAGAGCATCAGCAGCGAACATTGGGTTACCCGTCAGACCTAGGAACAGACCTGTACGACCCGGCATGTGATTGAGGAACCAACTACCGCCTACATCTGGGTAAAGACCAATCGTCACTTCTGGCATCGCCAAATGAGAGCTTTCGGTCACAATACGGTGGCTACAGCCGTTCATCAGGCCCATGCCGCCGCCCATCACAATACCCGCACCCCAACAGATGATTGGTTTTGGATAAGTGTGGATGGTGTAATCCAGCGTGTACTCTCGAGTGAAAAAATCTTCTGGGAAAGAAGCATCGCCCTCACCGGTCATCGCCTTATAAAGATTGACGACATCACCACCGGCGCAAAACGCTTTCTCACCGGCGCTATCCAGCAGGATCGCTACGACAGAATCGTCCGTTTTGCACTCGTCCAGTTTTGGCTGAATCAGGTCGATCATCTCCAAGGTCAGCGCATTCAAAGAGCGCTCGGCATTCAGACTGATCTCAACAATCTTCTTGCCGTCTTGGGTTGGGTATTCGTTAAACAGTACGCAGCTCATCAATCAGTCCCTTATTGGTTTTTCCACTCAGGTGCACGCTTATCTAGGAATGCGTTTACACCCTCTTTCTGATCTTCGGTGTGGAATAGATCAACAAACAGTTCACGCTCTAAACGGTAACCGGCATCCCAGTGATGAGTGCGGTTGTTCTGAATAAGTTGCTTACACGCTGCGATCGCAGTTGGGCTTTGTTTTTCTACCGCTTTTGCCAACTCCATCGCTTTGTCGTACGCCTGACCTTGTGGAACCAGCTCTTCGACTAAACCGATGCCTTTCGCTTGTGGCGCTTTAATACGCTCGCCGCAAAGGATCATGCGCTTAGCCCAACCTTCGCCTACCAGCATGGTTAGGTTCTGCGTGCCGCCAGCACATGGCAAAAGACCAACCGTTGCTTCTGGCAGAGCCATCTGCGCTTGCTCTTCGGCTACGCGGATATCACAGGCTAGCGCGACTTCTAAACCGCCACCCATAGCAAAGCCGTTGATCGCTGCGATAGATACACCGCGGAATTTAGATAAGCTTTCAAAAGCACGGCCAAACTGGCTCGCCATCTCACGTGCCATAGCACGATCACCATCGGCAAACAGGTTTAGATCAGCACCGGCAGAGAAGAACTTCTCGCTAGTAGAACGCAGTACCAAAGCGTAGATCTGTTTGTCTTGGTTTAGCTCGTCAACGATCGTGACTAAACCCGACAAGCTCTCTTCGGTCCAAGTGTTGGCCGGAGGATTATTCATGGTGATAACGGCTGTATGACCGTGTTTTTCTACAATCAATTTATCTGTCATAGCTTTCTCCAATTCTCTCCTACCGGATCACACAAGATCCGCTGCATCTTCCATCAATACTCGACGAGCAATAATGACGCGCATAATTTCGTTAGTGCCCTCAAGGATACGGTGTACGCGGTTATCGCGTAGGTAGCGCTCCAATGGGTACTCTTTGATATAGCCGTTGCCGCCAAAGATCTGCAGAGCTTCGTCAGCAATGTTAAAACCTACATCTGTGGCAAAGCGTTTTGCCATCGCGCAGTACGCTGTTTTATCGGCATGGCCTGCATCCAGTTTCGATGCTGCCAAACGTACTAGCTGTCTTGCTGCCACAAGCTCAGTTGCCATATCTGCCAACTTGAACTGCAACGCTTGGAAGTGCGCTAGCTCTTTACCAAACTGCTTACGCTCATGCAGATAGTCGCGCGCTTTGTTCAGCGCCGCTTGTGCGGTACCAATCGAGCAAGTCGCGATATTGATACGGCCACCATCAAGGCCTTTCATCGCAATTTTGAAGCCGTCACCTTCATTGCCCAGTAGAGCAGATGCAGGAACTACCACGTCTTCAAAGGTAATCATTCGTGTCGGCTGGCTGTTCCAGCCCATCTTTTCTTCTTTACGGCCGTATACGATGCCATCGCTCTTAGCATCCACCGCAAAAGCAGAGATCCCTTTTGGCCCCTCTTCACCTGTACGTGCCATTACTACAAGTACATCGGTACTACCGGCACCCGAGATAAAGATCTTGCTACCATTTAGAATGTAGTTATCACCCTCACGACGTGCCGTAGATTTAAGGGAAGCAGCATCAGAACCGGCATTTGGCTCGGTTAAGCAGTAAGACGCTAGTTTCAAACCAGCAGTTAGATCTGGGCACCAGTGCTCGCGGGTTTCCTGATTACCAAAATCGGCAATCATCCACGCGGCCATGTTGTGAATCGTGATAAACGCAGTGGTCGAGGTACAACCCATCGCCAACTGCTCAAAGATAATGCTGGCATCTAAGCGGCTCAGGCCTAGACCACCGACATCTTCCGGTGAATACAGGCCACAAAAGCCCATCTCACCTGCTCGACGCAGCACATCAACAGGAAAAATCTGTTTTTCATCCCACTCAGCTGCATGGGGCTCAAACTCATTTTGCGCAAAGGCACGGGCCATATCGGCGAATGCAATCTGATCTTCATTCAGCTCGAAATCCATTGCTCTCTCCTTAGGTGGAAAGAGGTCACGCAACCGTGCCTCTTTCTCGTTATTGTTCTGTTCGTAACAACTGATTACTTCAACTGGATCGTTGTGTTCACGCCAGTATCGATATCATCTTCAAACCAACGTGCTGTCACAGTCTTAGTCTCGGTGTAGAACTTAACCGCTTGCTTACCGTAAGCGTGCTGGTCACCGTAGAAAGATTTTCTCCAGCCTGTGAAAGAGAACATTGGTAGAGGCACTGGTACTGGTACGTTGATACCAACCTGACCTACTTTGATCTCGTGCTGGTACTTACGTGCTGCTGCACCAGATGAAGTGAACATGGAAGTACCGTTACCGTATGGGTTCTCGTTGATCAGCTCGATCGCTTCTTCCAAGGTATCTACTTCAAGCGCAATCAGTACTGGACCGAAGATCTCTTCTTGGTAGATAGACATGTCGCGCGTTACACCACGGAACATTGTTGGGCCAACCCAGTTACCGTCTGGGTAACCATCAACTACGCATTCGCTACCATCTAGAATACATTCTGCACCGGCGTCTTTGCCTTCTTGGATGAAGTTAAGAACACGCTCACGCGCCTGTGGATTAATTAGTGGGCCGTAACCTGCTTTTGGATCATCCCACGCACCTGGCTGTACTTTCGCTAGGGCATCACGTACTTCTGGGATCCACTCGCGTGCTTCACCAACGAATACCGCAACAGAGATCGCCATGCAGCGCTGACCTGCCGCACCCACAGAGGCACCAGCAATGCTGTTAACCACTTGGTTTTTAGACGCATCCGGCATAACCACCATGTGGTTCTTCGCACCCGCGAATGCCTGTACACGTTTCATTTTGTCAGTACCAGTACGGTAGATATGCTCACCTACAGCCACAGAACCTACGAAGGAGATTGCAGGCGTATCTTTGTGAGTCAGCAGTTGGTCTACCGCATCTTTTGTACCGTGAACAACTTGTAGAAGACCGTCTGGCGCACCCGCTTCTTTGAATAGCTCAGCCAAGCGCATTGGCGTTAGTGGATCTTGCTCAGATGGCTTAAGTACGAAGGTGTTACCGCAAGCGATCGCCATTGGGAACATCCATAGAGGGATCATTGCTGGGAAGTTGAATGGTGTAATACCAACACATACACCTAGTGGCTGAGTGATGCTGTAGCAATCGATCTTACGCGCTACGTTTTCAACTGTTTCACCCATAGATAGAGAAGCGATGTTACAAGCGTGTTCTACAACTTCGATACCACGCCAAACGTCACCTTTCGCATCTTCAAATGTTTTACCTGTTTCTTGAGCAAGAAGTGTAGCTAGCTCATCGTGGTTCTCTTTCAGCAGGTGCTGGTAACGAAGCATTAGACGAGCACGCTCACCTACAGGAGTATCTTTCCAATCTTCAAACGCAGCTTTGGCAGCTTCTACCGCTTGATCAACCTCTGCAGCTGTTGCGCAAGGAACCTGTGCAATCACTTCCTGCGTAGCAGGGTTAGTTACTGGAAGCAGGGTCTGTGATTCACTCTGAATAAATTCGCCGTTGATAAGTAAAGGTACTTGCTGTGTCATTCTCTGATACCTGTATTTCTTGTTGTAGTTGTATTGTTTTACGTCGCGTTCAAACTCAATAACTCTGTTTTATCATGCAGCCTAGCAATTCAAGATTGATAATCTTGTCCAATTGATGGACTATATTGTTATCGTATAAGTAATTACCCTAATACATAGGTCGTAGCTATGAGTAGCCCATCCAACTGGCCCCTACCCCCTGAGAGCATTCGCTTTGTCACCCCAAGGCGCGTGGTAGCTGAATTAGCGCAGAATCCGCTAAGCCAGGGCCTGTATCCTCTAGGTATGGGCTACTATCGCGAAGCCAGCGGGCATCACATGGAAAGGATGGAACATGACGATTATCTAATGATCTATTGTTTGGACGGTGAAGGTGAAGCAGTACTTAATGATAAGAAGGTTAGAGTCAAAGCCGGTGATATATTGCTGATTCCTAAAGGAATAGCCCACACCTATAAAGCGCGACAAAAACGCCCCTGGACTATCTATTGGGTCCACTTTCATGGCCACCAAGCCGCTGATTTTGTGGCACATTTGGAGCAACGCGAGTCCCCGCAAAGGCAGTTTATTATTCCCATCGGTATTCACTCGCGCCTTGCCAGCGATTTTGAAGCGCTCTTAGAAGCCCGCGAATCCACCTACAACCTCAATGCCTATATCTGTGCAGCAAACCAACTTCGGCAAATACTCAGCCATATCGCCCTGCTACAACCACTGGCACGGCAAAAGCTATCAAGAGCAGGCTTGGATATAGAACGCGTTCACAGCTTGATGCAGACCCATGTTCACGAGCAACTGGACTTAGATACGCTTGCCGAAAGCGTTAACCTGTCGAAATTTCACTTTGTGAAAAAATACAAAGAGATCACCGGCACCACCCCTATCAACCACTTTATCCAGCTCAAGATAGAGCGCGCCTGTCATCTTCTAGATACCACCACCAACAGCATCAACGAGATCTCTTTTGCCGTGGGTTATGACGATGCTTACTACTTCTCTAGGATCTTTAAGAAACTAATGGGGTTATCGCCGAGTCAGTATCGGAAGATGCGGACAGGGGCTTTTCCTTATCGTAGTTAAAAGGCAGGACGCCTGATACAGACCTCATTGTTGATTTAATTCTATGGGATGCTTTGCTAAAGCGCGTTTTAGCACTATACCTATAAAAAGGAGACCTTTTCACGCTATTAGCTGGTTAGGGCATTCAGATGGAAATGCTAATTAAAGATTATATTGAAGATAGAATTGTGTTCTATTGGCAAAATAAGAAGGCACAGCGTATCAGTCCAATATTTCCTTGTCTTCAACATGCCAAAGAATGGCTAATTGATCATTACGTTTGTAGGTATAAAGGAACGGAAAGGCGATGTTCAAAAATCGACAGACGTAGTTTTCATAAACAAAGTGCATATTTGGAATTACAACGTAATCCATACACTCAAGGAAGAAGGATAACTGACAGAGAACTAAAAGCTGAGATTGACCTAGCTAATCAGAAAATTTCATTATTGATACTGGACAGTTTAAGCCTTTCAGAGAAAGGATAGCCTTTGACAGCATTTACAAGATAAATCGTAGGTATGAAAATCATTTCTTCGAAATAATTACTTAAACTGTTTTATCTTCTCTACAAATAGATCAATTTCTACAGATACGGGCTTATCTGATGCTCTCCGCCCCTGAGGGTTGTGCCTAGAGAAATTGTGCTTATCCATTTTATTTCTTTTTTCATGATTTGAACGCCTATCTATCGTCGTCTTACGACGTTCTTCACCTTCATACAATGAATACAAGTGTTGTTTCCACCATTCCTCAGCATGTTGGATACTATGAAAGATAGGACTTACAGGCGTTATATTTTTATCGGCCCAATAAAATACGATTTCATACTCGACAAAATCTTTTACTAATTTCATGAAGTTATATATCTAGCTTTAAGAATTTACATGGAGATGAGGGAGAGCAGGCATTAACGCACTATTTACCACATACATTTCGGGCTATGTTATGGGCTCTTAGCACAACAGTCCATTTGGTCGGTTTAAATCGCTGACCCAGATCAAATCATAAAGTAATAATAGAAGAGAATTTCAAAAACCGTTAAAGCAAGTAAGGTGTAATAGCGGAGCATATTACACAAACTCATAATATCGATGGTGTAATAAGCTGCGCGGCTAGAGGACGGGTTCGCTCAGAGGCAAATCATTGTTACAGGGCTGGCTTCTGATTTGTGCCAAGAGCGAATATAAAGGTATTTATGGGTAGCGTTCTTAACAGCTATTTACCACCGGCAATATCAATGAAAGACCCTGTTACATAAGAAGCCTCGTCTGATAGCAACCAAGCTATCGAATTCGCCACTTCTTCTGCGGTGCCTCCTCGTTGCAATGGAATTTGGGAGCTTAGTCTTTGAACACGATTTGGCTCGCACCATCGCTGTGCATATCGGTATAAATAAAACCTGGGCGAACAGCATTCACTCGAATACCTTGCGATGCAACCTCCAGCGACAAGCCTTTTGTTAAGCTATCCATTGCACCTTTTGATGCTGCGTAATCAACGTATTCATTAGGGGAACCTGTTTTTGAAGCTATGGAGGACACATTGACAATAGCTCCGCCGTTTTTCATGCGCCTGACTGCTTCACGACAGCACAGAAAGCAACTCGTGACATTGGTCGAAAGGATCTTTTCAAAACGTTCCACGCTCAAATCAGCCAAGCGAGATTGAGTAAACAAAATTCCAGCATTGTTAACCAGATGAGTAACCGCTCCTAGCTCTGTTTCCGTTGCGTCGAATAAGCGAATGACTTCACTTTCCATTGAAACATCTGCGACAAACGCAAATGCTCGGCCACCGTTTGAGTTTATTTCAGTAACCACCGCTTCAGCTTCCTCTGAACGGCTCCGATAATTAACACAAACCAAGTAGCCTTGGGACGCTAATAGCTTGGATGTAGCGGCACCAATACCTCGACTACCACCCGTTACGATTGCGACATTATCCATAGAGCACCTTTCCTACATAACAATTTAATATCGAGGAAAATTAAACAAATCTTGCATTCAAGTTTACTGGCAAGACAGCCCTTATGCCTCATCACTTTCCGTTTTAAAAACACTTAGGGTGGATTTAGATCTTTCCTCTAGCCGCGAAGCGGCGCCCTCTAGCGAAGCGTCCTGAATTGTATTTAAGCTGATCTCTTTCAAACTCAGCGCCGTACATTTTTTAAACAACAATAAAAAACATAGGTGGACGCTATGAACACATTTGAATTAGAAGGTTGGCATAAATCACAGGGCCAGAACAAATCTGAACCTATTGGCCTTATTAGATTTCGAGTGAGTGAGAATGCTCACCTTAAGCTTGAACGGCTGGAAGAAACCCTTTTACATGAGGGCAAATCTGAAGCCTACATTCCTGTTGAGAACGATATTGAGATTGAGACACCTGCAGAGGTTGATCATGTTAACCAATGGAAAGTCAGAGTATTTTTAAGCCGAAATGAGGACCCAAGAGGTATGTTTCATCTTGTAGGTGAACAAGCTAAAGATGGCAGCTTGGTTTACTCAAACTCAGTAATGGTAGATCAACTCGGATAATCCCTTACGGCAGGCTCAATCTGCTCCTAGTTTGTTGATTTAGTTACAGCTCGGATGGTTTAAGTTAGCGATTACAAACGACGCGCCTTCTGAGGTGAGTGGGTTATCAGGGTTATATAAAAATTCCACTCGCCCTGTTTCTAGAAAGGTCGAGAAAACAGCATTGTTCACATGCCCTTGTCTGTCTGTATCACCATATCTCAATTTATCGTAAGCCTGAAATGGGAAATCAGAATAGGTCAGGTTTTCTTGTTTAGTCTCTGGCATTTCACTTACCTCTTAGTACTTCGACAACTCTACTAGCAGACGGTAGGACGGGTCTAACAGCTTAACGTAATACTCCTTACATATTGAACCTTTTCCCCAAGCAAACCGTAAGCATCCTCATATCAGGAGAGGATAATGAAAACAGCTGTTATTTGGTTTACCCAAGATCTACGTATTGCCGACAACCCAACTCTGCAAGCTGCAAGTTCTGCCGATCAGCTTGTTTGTATCTATTGTGTCGACCCAAGTTAGTTCAGACCAAGCGCACAGCAGGCTAAACCAGTGGGGAAAATGCGTTGGCGCTTTATTTTGGAATCCATTACCGCACTAGGAAAGTCACTCGCATTGCAGGGTCACAAGCTGCACGTCCTATCAGGCCCGCCTCAGCAAATAGTTTCGGAGGTATTAGCCGAAACTGCCGTTTCTGATCTGTACCTGTCCCGACGATTTGGCTTGTACGAGAATCGCCAACTAGAACAGATTAAACAACAACATAGCAATCTGAATATCCATGAGATTGATAGTTACACACTATTTGATCAGCAGAGTATTATGCCGCTGCTGAATACCCTACCTTCCAGCTTTTCAGCTTTTCGCCGTCAGGCTGAGAAGATAAAGATAAGCACACCTTGTGACTTTAGCGCCTTACCCCCCTCCCTTGCTTATCAACACAGATCGCCTTTTAAATTAGAAAAGTTGATAAATACCAAGCACTTGGATTTCAAGGGCGGTGAAACCAAAGCAGATCAGCACTTGAGTAACTATTTTTCATCTACCTTGCCTAAACACTATAAGGACAGTCGAAACCATATTGATGACTGGCAAAGCTCCACGAAGTTTTCTGCTTGGTTAAATCAGGGCTGCATATCACCCAGACAGATCGTCATAGCTTTAAAGGATTATGAAACTAAACATGGCAAAAACCCTGGTACAGACTGGATTTTCGTAGAACTTCTATGGCGAGAGTTCTTTCAATGGCTAGCTCTGCAAATAGGAAAAGATCTTTATACGTTTAAAGGGCTAAGCACTTCTCAACCGCTTACCAGCTTTTATCCCGAACTGTTTAAAGCATGGACAGAGGGCAAAACACCATGGCCTTTAGTCAATGCCTGTATGCGGCAGCTAAAAGAAACTGGCTATTTATCTAATAGGGGTAGGCAGATAGCTGCCAGCGCTTTAGTCAATGAGCTCTGCGTGGACTGGCGCTATGGCGCAGCATGGTTTGAAGAGCAACTGATTGATTATGATGTCGCTAGTAACTGGGGTAATTGGCAATACATCGCAGGCGTGGGAGTGGATAGCCGTGGAGGCAGACACTTCAATATCGAAAAACAAACTGAGATCTATGACCCCGATGGCTCGTTTCAAAAGCGTTGGGCAGGATCAGAAGCATACACACAGATCGACCATCAAGATCCGACTGGTTGGCCTATAAGTATCAGTTAGCTATCTGCCTGTTGAACCCTATTACGGCCATCGCTTTTCGCTTGGTATAGCGCTTTATCAGCTCTCTTCAAAAGGGAGGTTATCGTGTCACCTCCTCTAGGGATAGCAAGCCCAAGACTAGCTGTACCTTGGCCTACCGTTTCAAAGTCATGTGTCGCAATTTTCTGACACAATTTTTGGGCAATGGCATGCACGCCATCTACATCAGTTTCTGGGCAGATCACAATAAATTCATCCCCACCCCAACGCCCAACATGATCTGTTTTTCTAATGCCATCACGCAGAGTCGCAGCGTACTCTTTTAAAACATCATCACCCACATGATGACCAAATGTGTCGTTAACTTGTTTGAAGTTGTCGACATCAATCATGATTACACCAAAATCATGCTGATAACGCTCCGATCGATAGATTTCGTTTTGTAGAATTTCATCTATCTTTGCGCGGTTATAAAGGCCAGTGAGCTTATCGGTTGTTGCAAGCTCCTCGAGTTTAATTTGCGCTTTTATCAGCTCTTCTAGGGCTATCTGAGCATGTTTATTGGCCTTACTCAGCCTCCAATATAGATAAGAAAATACAGCGATCAAAATTAAAACTGCGAATAAGATTAGTGCAAGTAGCGCGTAATCTATTTCCGTTTTCACATCCACGGCAAGCCACTTTTTATTGATCCGTTCCTGATCATCGGGCGATAGGCTACGTGTGAGCTTTTCAAAAATACTGAGTAGTTCTGGCTCATCGTTACGGGTCGCAGCACCTAGCCCGCCATAAGATGGAAGCTCCCCGCCAATCTTTAATCCAGTGACGCCTTCAGTTTTAAGGGCGTATGCAATGATGGGCCAACTATCAATGTAACCGTATGCCTCGCCTTTATTCACTTTCTCGAATCCTTCCTTACGGTTTTTAACGACCAATATTTTCACTTTGGGAAAGGCTTCCGGTAGGTTTTCAATCGCGGCATAACCTTTGGGTAGCGCGAAGGTTTTATGCATCTCCTGAGTAAAATCGGGATTCGGCGTCACTGTATCTTTAACCGCTACAGCCAAGGGAAAGTTAAGATAAGGCGGCGTAAAATTTAGATACACCTCTCGCTGTTTAGTCTTTTTAGCTGCCGAAATCAGATCGCATTTCCGTGTCCGGACGGCTTCGAGTGTTTCATTCCAAGTAGAGGTCGGATACAAAAAAATAGGAATCCCAATCCTTTTTTGAAATATATTGAAATAGTCTGAAGTGATACCAAAATGTTGCCCTCGGTCCGATATTTTCTCATAAGGCATCCAGTTTGGATCAATACATAGCTTTAGCTGCTTTTTGGTTTCGAGATAAGCTTTCTCTTGCTCTGTAAATTCAAGCTGATGAGTGGCAGCAACTGCCCCATTGAACATCGCAAGTGATATGAGAAAGACTGTGATGATGAATTTGATCACTTCCACACTAACTGTTTTCCCAATAAAAATAGACAACTTTATTTTCGAACATTCATACAAGAATAGTCCTGGTTAGTCAGTTTTAAAAGCAAGCATAATTCAATTAAAAATCAAGCTAACCTCAAGGATAATAAGGCCTTTCTGTTTATCTCTTTTCATAAATTCAGGTAGTAATTAGAGGTCGTTTCAAACACTCACTCTTCGTGAGCACTTTTGACTCCTGCCCCGGCATCAGATGCCGATTCCACTGCCTTCCAGCTTGTATATAGATCTGCGACCCGAATTATTGTAATGCTAATCACTATCATTTATATTGCGCCTCTCGTTAGCATTGAATAGCACCGCGATGTTTAACCTTCTGATTAACTGAGTGCTGGAGAATCACAATGAAAAAACTAGCAGGACTATTTTTTGCTCTTGTATTTGCCGCTTCCGCTCAAGCAAGTGGCGTGTCTGATGGTAAACCTGTGCAGCACCTTAAAATCGCTGATATTTCCTCATTGAGCGATGCAAAAACCGTTTTCATTGAGAAAACGTTGGAGATGAAAGGTAAGCAGAAGCTGGATGCAGAAGAATTACATGAAATTCACATCATCACTTACTCACTAGAGAAAAGCGTTGCCTACTTTGCTGAGCAATCTACAGGTAGTGACAAAGAGTTGATGGAAAAAATTGCTGTAGTTGTTGAAGAAGTTCACCTGAACTCAGAAAACAACCGCAAGGACGAAACAAAGAAAGAGCTAGATACATACTTCAAACTAGCAAGCGAGTTTATCTATAACTCTTGGGATAACAGCATCGCGCAGAAAGCAGCTAAGTAAGTTAGACCTAGTTGCAATGGAAGGCGCGTATTGACGATGAGCTAGCACTCACAATACGCGCCTCTAATAAACTCTACATATCTTCCTGTTCTCTAGCTGCTCAGCTAGTTCATATTAAAACAGCTCAACATCTCCAGCCGTCGTAGCCATTTGGCCCTTGCTTTCCCCACCTTTAAAGCTATTCAATAGTTGCTTAAGGTGCACCGACATCTGCGCCAGATCACCATTACTCGATGTACTTTGCATTGCTGAATCCATCACATGAGATACCGCATTTTTAGTACTGCATATATTGCTTTGGATCTGCTGAGTGACCTCATTTTGATGATTCGCCGAATCGGCAATGGTGTGGTTGATATGGTTCATATCTTCGATGCGTTCCTGCATCTGGAAGATATGGGTATTCGCTTTTTCCGTTAACGCTACAATCCCCATTACCTGCTTTTGGCTGTATTGGATCTCGTTGGATACCTGGGTCGCAGCTGAATTGATCTGGTTGGTTGATAGTCTAATCGATTCGGTTGCTTCAGCGGTGCGCTGTGCCAGATGACGGACTTCGCTCGCTACGACAGAGAAGCCTTTACCATGTTCGCCCGCACGTGCTGCTTCGATAGCTGCATTCAATGCCAATAGCGTAGTCTGATCGCTGACTTCGGTGACAAATTCCAAAATATTATTGATGCCGGTAATCTGCTTTTGCAGTTGTTGCATCTCTTGATCGTTGCGCTGACTGCTGTGGTGTAGCTCGGTCACTGTGCCGTCGATCTCAGCCATGATCTCAGACGTAGCAACCGTCGCTTGTTGCGCATTCTCTGCCGATTTGAGGGCTTCGGTGGCTTTTAGAGCGATCTCACGCGCTGATTGCGCTAGCTGATCGATCGAGCTGCTAATTCGTAAAATCTCTTCCTGCTGTTTACCCACCAACGTTTTCACTTCACTGGTGTTTTGCGTAGATGCCAAGGTATTTTCTGACAGCAGATCCGCTGCTTGATCGATTTCGTGGGTAATTGCAGTGAGGTTATCAATAAACTGATTGAACCACGTTGCCATCTCACCCAGTTCGTTTTGTTGTTTATATTCCAAACGCTTACTGATATCCGCTTCACCGGAAGCAAGCTGCTCCAACATACCAGAGCACTGTTTTATCGGGGTGATAACAGTACGCAGCAGGATATAGGTAAAGGCGATAATAATAGAGAAACCTGCAAGGCTACCGAGAATAATGATCCACTGCTCTTGTTGTTTCAGCACCTGTTCGGCCTGAGCAAACGCCTCCTGCTTTTTCGCTCTCACCAACATTGCCACATTCGCCATCTGTTGCTCTGGCACCGTAAACGCGCCATCCAGATATTGATCCGCAGTACGAGCAGGCTCCCGATCAGCTAACTGATAAACCGGTAGGGCAGTACGGTATTTTTGGCCTAACTGGACATGACTTGCAGCAAGCTTATTGAGTGACTCTGTCACTTTAGGAAAGCTAGCACCTTGCTCGCCTACGGCTTTTATCTTCTTTTGAAAATCTCTTTCAAAGGTGGTGAAGCGATCCAGATAGAGGTTGTACTTATGTTTGTTTTTGCCACGAATAAGCAGGTTCTTCCAAGCTTCATTTTGCTGTAGGAGCACCATCTGTAGTTGCTCGGTATCTTCCAGCATAGTTTGGTAAAAGTTGTTCAGTTGCTCTTGTTTGCTGATATATGACCGATAGTTAAGCGACATCGACAAGCCAATGGCAAACATACAGATCATCGCGATGGAAAACAGGCAAAGCATTTTCAGCTTTAGGCTCATGACTACTTCCAGACTATTGTTAACTGAGCCGCTGATGCTATTGAGAAGGTGTTACCCTTATATTTCTATTCGATTGCATTTTTGTGTAGAAAGAACCTGCTTATGATAGGGGTTTAAGGCTAGAGCAAAGTCATAGCTATAGGAAATATGGCATTTTGCTCTGCCCTAACCGATTCTGATTTGTCTAATCCACTTTAAAGTGACTCACACTCTGGCGTAGCTGTTGTGCTAGGCCGGATAGCTCTTGGCATACCTGCTGATTACGTTCGGATTCAGCCGAAGTTTCTTCAGATTTAATCTGGATAAAAGAAACATGCTCACTGATATCGTTAGCTACTGCACCTTGTTGCTCTACGGCCGCTGCTATTTGAGAATTAACGAACGATAGATTACTCACTGCTTGAGTTATCTGTTCTAGCGATTCTCCTGCCTGACTCGCATTATCAACACTATTTTGTGCGTAATCTTGTCCTGCTTGCATAGCCTCTACTGCATTAGAAGCTCCTGTTTGCAAGCGATGGATCATGTCCTGTATTTCATGGGTACTATTTTGGGTTCGACCAGCTAGATTACGGACCTCATCTGCCACAACAGCAAAACCACGCCCTTGTTCACCAGCACGGGCAGCCTCAATCGAAGCATTTAGAGCCAATAGGTTGGTTTGATCTGCTATATCTCTAATAACATCAAGTACTTTGCCGATCTCTTCACTATCCTGACGCAAGGTATCAATAACTGATGCTGTTTCCTTAACCTGAGCTGATAATTGATTTATCGCATTCACCGATGCTGTAACAACACTTTTCCCGGTATCAGCAACCTGATTGGTTTCTTTGGCTGTATCATCCGCAGTCGCCGCATTCGTTGCGACTTCATGAATCGCTCCACTCATCTGTTCCACAGACGCAGCCACCTGTGTCGTTCTTTGCTGTTGATCCTCGGTATGCTCCGCTGTGTTTTTTATATCAATAAGCAAACCATCCGTTTTATCTGCTAATTCGAACGAGACTCGGGTTAACTGACGGACCATATCCTGCTGTTGGGATAACATCCTATCCACTGTATTCCCAAGCTCGGTTAGTTCGTCTGCTCCAGCTTCATTTAAACGTTGCGTAAGATCTCCCTCACCATCAGCAATAATACCAATCGCGTTAGATATATTAGCGATTCTTTTACTGATCACTCGCTTAAAGGAGAGAAAAATAGTCGTCAAAATGACTAAAAGCATTATTAAGAGAAAGCCGATCACTGTCACACTGGTCACTTGACTCGACGCTAGCTGTTCAGTTACATCGGAATCAATTTCAAGTACCCCACGGACATCACCTAATTTCCAGTCAGTTTTAGGCGAATCTGGGTGACTATTATGGCAAGCGACACACCCCGGGGCCGACATAGTATCGGCAATCGCAACACGGACAACACTCTTATCGCCATGACTACTAACCTGTTTGTATATGCCTTCAGGGTTAGCTACTAGGTAATCCCATGCATCGGAAGCAAATTGATCAAGGTTTCGATTAGCGCGGTTAGGAAAAGGGAAGTCGCTATATAGCTTGACGTTAACACCATTGTTTTCGAGCAGTTTGCTCAAATCATGGATCATCGTGGCAGGCAAAGGAATCGCCTTAGGATTGTCTTTATGATTGATTGCCGGTTTCACATCCGAGCCTTTACTGACAACAGAGGCGATATTCTGCACATAGTATTTTCGTAAGGTTTTAAACTGAATAGCCGTTTGTTCAGCTGCAAATACCGTGTCTTCCAATACCTGATCTTCCATCCTCGATGGTATCAGCCAAGCCATTACTGCCAAAGCAACGAAAAACACACTCAGAATTGGAAGTGCCATTTTAATGAAAATACCCTGAGTAATACCTATTTTGGCCATTGGACATTCCTCCAAATTCGGTATTTTTAGTGTAGCAGGCAAACGGATTTTAGCTTGGGGGGAAATTACTCGTTGAGGCAAAACTTAATAACAGGAGGAGGGAAAGATGTAGGGTGAATAAGCAGAATTATTGCACCCTAAAGAAACAAAATAACTTAGTGGTTTTCAGCCGCAGCTTTCTCTTTTTCCGCTGCAATGTGCTCGATATGCTGGTCGAAGTTTTCGTTTAGCATTTCGTTGAAGTGGCCGGTGTACCAATCGACTGCATCTTTCTTTTCAGCCGCTAGATCGCTTGAGCGATAAGCTACTTCGTGGGAGCTAAAACGCGCTGCAGCGTAACGAATGGCTGCACCTACATCTTCAAGTTCTTTACCTTCGGCAGTCAACATACGGTTAGCAAGATCGATAAACTCGTCTGCCATTTTATACGTATCCATCGCCTTTTCTTTTTGACTCATACAGCACCACCCTATTCAAAAACTGTTAGGGCAATAACCCGCCCCATTACAAAAGAGCTCAACTGTACAATAGGTAAGGTGCAATAGCGAAGCGTATTGCACCAATGGCTAAGATGTTAAGCAGTGATTAAAGCATCTCAACCGCGACCGCTGTCGCTTCGCCACCACCAATACAAAGCGAGGCGATACCGCGCTTCAGGCCTTTCTGTTTCAGCGCATGCAGCAATGTCACCATAATGCGGGAGCCACTTGAGCCGATCGGGTGACCCAGTGCACACGCACCACCACGAACATTCACTTTGTCAGCATCGAGACCGAGTTCGGTGATCGCCAGCATAGAGACCACAGCAAAGGCTTCGTTGATCTCAAATAGATCTACGTCCTCTTTCGACCAGCCCGCTTTATCCAACGCTTTCTGGATCGAACCGATCGGTGCAATGGTAAATTCAGCAGGCAGCTGTGCATGTGTGGAGTGAGACACGATTTTAGCTAGCGGAGATAGACCACGGGCTTTTGCCTCAGACTCTTTCATTAGCAACAGCGCTGAACCGCCATCGGAGATCGAGCTGGAGTTGGCCGCAGTCACCGTGCCATCTTTTTTGAAGGCCGGTTTTAGGCTACGGATTTTATCGATCCGAGCATTGCCTGGCTGTTCATCTGTATCGACAAGCACTTCGCCTTTACGGGTTTTAATCGTCACCGGCGCGATCTCTTCGACAAACTCACCGGCTTCAATTGCAGCAATCGCTTTTTCTAAAGAACCGATCGCAAAGTCGTCCATCTCTTCACGAGTGACGTTGAAGTCGTCTGCACTCTTTTGTGCAAACGAGCCCATTAAGCCGCCTTCATAAGCATCCTCTAAGCCGTCAAAGAACATATGATCGATCACCTTACCGTGGCCCATACGCATGCCTTCACGGGCTTTTGGCAATAGATACGGTGACTGACTCATATTCTCCATACCACCAGCGACCATGATAGAAGCCGAGCCAGCTAAAATCTGATCATGAGCCAACATCACCGCCTTCATACCGGAGCCACACATCTTGTTGATCGTGGTACAACCGGCAGCATCAGGAATACCTGCAGCACGTGATGCTTGTCGAGCAGGCGCCTGACCTAAACCAGCAGGCAAAACACAGCCCATCACCACTTCATCGACTTCATCCGCAGCAACCCCCGCACGCTCAATTGCAGCTTTAATCGCAGTAGCACATAGATCGGGAGCGCGAACATCGCTTAACGATCCCATCATGCCACCCATCGGGGTACGCGCGGCACTTACAATAACGACTGCATCCTGACTCATATTTCCACCTTCATAACTTTCTAATATTGACGTTAACGTCAACTTGTAGAGACAAAAAAGGGGATCGTATAAATCCCCTTTGGTTTAAGTTTAGCTAAAGTTCTTTTTCATGAATTTCTGCACTTCACCAACAATACCGCTACGGAACGCTAGTACGCAGATCACGAAGATAAAGCCCATGATGATGTGGATGTAGTTACCCAACTCACCACCGGACAAGTAGTTCTGAATAGTTACAACCGCACCAGCACCTACGATTGGACCAAAGATCGTGCCCATACCGCCTAGCAAGGTCATCAACACCACCTCACCCGACATATGCCAATGAGCATCGGTCAGCGAAGCCAGCTGGAACACCAAGGTTTTCGTCGAACCGGCGAGACCTGCTAGTGCAGCCGAGATCACAAATGCTGCCCATTTGTAGTCATTAACGTTGTAACCAAGGGATACCGCACGCGCTTCGTTTTCACGGATCGCTTTAAGGATTTGACCAAACGGAGAGTGGATCGTGCGATTTACCAACCAGAAACCAAACAGGAAGATGGCAAACACGAAGTAATACATACTCATGTTATCGCTCAGGTCGATAAACCCGAACAGATGTCCGCGCGGAACGCCCTGCATGCCATCTTCACCACCGGTAAACGGTGCTTGGAGGTAAACGAAGAAGGCTAATTGCGCTAACGCCAGTGTAACCATGGCAAAGTAAATACCTTCACGTTTCACCGCCAACTTGCCATACACCGCACCCAGTAAAGCAGCGGCTATGGTTCCACCCAACACCCCTAGCTCGGGTGTAACACCGGTTTCCATCATCAAATATCCGGTAATGTAGCCACCGGTTCCTAAGAACGCTGCGTGGCCGAAAGAGAGCAAACCCACATAACCCAACAACAGGTTAAATGCGCAAGCGAACAGTGCGAAACAAAGCACTTTCATAACAAACACAGGGTAAAGCACGTAAGGAGCAATCAATCCAAGGACGACCAGTGCAATCATTGTTTTACTTATTTTCATCGTCACGTCTCCTAGGCTTCTTTACCAAATAAGCCCGCAGGCTTGGTTAGCAATACAATCACCATCACCGCAAAAATAACGGTGGTCGAGGCTTCGGGGTAAAAGTACTTAGTCAGGCCTTCGACAACCCCCATACCTAAACCGGTCAGGATTGCGCCACCGATCGATCCCATACCGCCAATTACCACGATGGCGAATACCACAATCAGCATGTTGGAACCCATATCGGGTGAAACCGAATACACAGGCGCAGCCATGACACCGGCAAAGCCAGCTAAGCCGACACCAAAACCAAAGGTCAGAGTGACAATCAAAGGTACGTTGATACCAAATGCCTGCATCAACTGCGGGTTCTCAGTACCTGCACGCAGGTAAGCACCCAGCTTTGTTTTCTCGATCATGTACCAAGTACCGGCGCAGACAATGATCGACGCGATAATGATCCAAGCACGATAATTTGGCAGATACATAAATGGCAGACGGTTACCGCCTTTCAGCTCTTCTGGAATCGCGTAGGACATGCCCGAGGAACCGAACAGGTGAGTAAACGCCCCCTGAAGAATTAGCGCTAAACCAAAGGTCAGCAGCAAACTGTAGAGGTGATCCTCATTGGCAATTGGACGCAGCAGAAAACGCTCCATCAAAATGCCGATAAAGCCCACGGCGATCGGGACGAGAATTAGCGCGACCCAATAGTTAATGCCCATATAGTTGAGGGCCATCCACGCAAAGAAAGCACCCAGCATGTAGAGCGCGCCCTGCGCGAAGTTAATGATTTTTAACAGTCCGAAAATAATTGCTAAACCCAGACTGAGTAATGCATAGAATGAGCCGTTAATCAGGCCCACCAGCAATTGACCAAACAGGCCAAAGAGATTTATATCGAGGAATGTTGCCATAACTCTCCACCCCTAACCGGCAACTGCGCTACAGATACATTTGTAGCTAACCGGTACTTACAATCCGCTAAGAGAGCTATATAGAACTACGAATAGCTCAAAACTCTGACTTACTGTGAGAGAGGCGAAAGCCGCCTCTCTCGTCATACAAGCGCCTTATTTGGCAGCCAGGAAGTTACATTGATCCAACATCGGACCAAATGCTTCTTCACCTGGGATAACCTGCTCAATTGCGAAGATATCGTCTTCGTTTTTACGCTCTTCGGATGTCTTGATACGCACCTGATACATGTCATGCACCATACGACCATCCGCACGTAGATGAGCATTACGCGCGAAGAAATCGTTCGGCTTGTTCGCCTTCATCTTCGCCATTACCGCATCAGCATCATCCGTACCCGCTTCTTTGATCGCGTTTAGGTAGTGCATCGTCATAGAGTAAGCACCTGCCTGACCCATTGCTGGGATAGAGCCGTGACGCTCTTTAAAGCGTTTAGACCAAGCACGTGTTTCATCATCCATATCCCAGTAGAAACCTGTTGTTAGTTTCATACCGCCAGAGATTTCTGGATCTAGCGCTTTCGCGTTGTGAGTAAATACCAACAAACCTGCAACATCAGTTGTTTCAGTTAGACCGAACTCAGCTGCTGTTTTTAGGGAGTTAACGAAATCAGCACCAGCATTGGCTAGCGCCACTACGTCTGCGCCAGAAGATTGCGCCTGAAGAACGTAAGAGGAGAAGTCGGTTGTACCTAGTGGAGCACGCACGGCGCCTACCACTTCACCGCCGTTAGAGTTAATTACGCCAGTTGCTACTTTCTCTAGGGCATGACCGAAAGCGTAATCCGCGGTGATGAAGAACCACTTCTTCTTACCTGCAGCTACCATCGGTTTTACCGTACCGTTAGCTAGCGCAACTACGTTGTAAGTCCAGTGAGCGTTGTAAGGTGAGCACGCCTTAGTGGTGAACGCATGAGATGCAGAAGTAGCGATCAGTGCAACTTTTTTGTTGTCTGTTAGCACTTTAGTTACCGCACCCGTTACTGAAGAAGCTACCAGACCTGTAACCGCATCAACGCCTTGGCTTTCTACCCATTCACGCGCTTTTGCAGAACCGATATCTGGTTTGTTCTGGTCGTCGGCACTTACCACTTCAATTGGTTTACCTAGTACCGTACCGCCAAAATCTTCAACCGCCATCTCTACTGCTGTAACACAGCCTGCACCACAGATATCAGCATAAACACCGCCCATATCGGCTAGTACACCGATTTTGACTTTGTCGTCTGATACACCTGCCGCTTGCACCCCTGTTACTGCGAATGTAGAGGCAATTGCCGCTGTCAGCAGAGATTTCTTCATTGATTTCATCGCATTTTCTCCCGATAGAGTTTTTTATTTTTATTCAAAGTTTGATGCTTTGTGGTTTAACCCAGCACATCTTCGGGTCATTCACTTAGCCTCTGGACATTCAGGAACCTAAGCGCAGGCCTGTAAAAGGCTTATTCATAGGCTCCTCAAGGCTGTTAAACACCCAAATAGGTGTTTAGTAATTCTGTTTTTTCAGTCAGCTCGTGTTTGTGAACTTCTTCCACGATATGACCGTGTTCCATCACGTAATGACGATCCGCAATCGGTGCCGCAAAACGGAAGTTCTGCTCTACCAACAAGATGGTCAATCCGCGTTCTTTTAACTTGGTTAGAACCTCACCCAACTTCTGCACAATCACCGGTGCCAGACCTTCGGTGATCTCGTCTAGCAACAAGATATTTGCGCCCGAACGCAAGATACGCGCTAAGGCCAGCATCTGCTGTTCACCCCCGGATAGGCGTGTGCCTTGGCTGGTTCGGCGTTCGTAAAGGTTGGGGAAGATTTCATAGATCTCTTCTACACTCATGCCGTCACTGCGCACAGTCGGCGGCAGCATCAGGTTTTCTTCCACGTTTAAACTGGAAAAAATACCGCGCTCTTCCGGACAGAAACCCATGCCTAAATGGGCGATTTTGTGCGCCGGCATATCGATGGTTTCGCGACCATTGACGTTGATGCTGCCACTACGACGGCCCACCATATTCATGATCGAACGCAACGTAGTTGAACGGCCTGAACCATTGCGTCCCAATAGGGTGACTAGCTCACCCTGCATCACATGCATATCGATGCCGTGCAGAATATGAGATTCACCGTAGAAAGAGTGCAGGTCACTGATACGGAGTTTTTCATTGCCACCTAAGCTCATGCCACAACCTCCTCTTTTTCAGGGGATGTTTCAGCAGGCTTAGCAGCTTCAGTCTCTTCATCCGCAGCAACACCAAGGTAAGCTTCCTTAACACGTGGATCGGCTGATACCGTGGCGTAATCACCTTCGGTAAGAATCGCGCCACGCTGCAGAACAGAGATACGGTCCGCCAGTTTGGAAACTACATGCAGGTTGTGCTCAACCATCAAAATGGTGCGATCTTTGGAAACCTGTTTGATCAGGTCCGACACCACTTCAACATCTTCATGGCCCATACCCTGAGTTGGTTCATCCAATAACATCAGTTCTGGATCTAGGGCTAATGTGGTTGCGATCTCCAAAGCACGTTTACGACCATAAGGCTGATCGACGGTCACGGAGTTCGCATGGTCTTGAAGACCTACCGACTCCAGCAACTCCATCGCACGGCCATTAAGCTTGTCTAAGACTTTGTCAGACTTCCAAAAATGAAAGCTGTTGCCCTCTTTGCGTTGAAGGGCAATACGGACGTTCTCCAACACCGTTAGATGTGGAAACACCGCAGAGATCTGGAAAGAACGGATCACCCCTTTACGTGCGATCTCGGCGGAACGCATCTGGGTGATATCTTCGCCATTAAAAAGAATTTGACCGGACGTTGGGATTAAAAATTTGGTCAACAAATTAAACACGGTCGTCTTACCGGCACCATTAGGCCCGATCAAGGCGTGAATGCTGCCACGCTCGACGTTCAAGTTGACCTTATCTACCGCAGTAAAGCCTTTAAACTCTTTAATCAAATCTGAGGTTTGCAGTACATAATCGACACTCATGCAGACTCTGATCCTCGCTGTTTTTTATTTTTATTTAACCAGCGCAACAACCTAAAAATACGGCTAAATGCTGATAAGCTGTCGCCCAAACTAGCAATTACCCCTACATAAAATCCAGTACAACTTTAGTCGTAGTCGCACTGCAAAAAACGATATATTTACGATTTAGTTTATATTTTTCAGCAACTTACAAAAGCGGTTAAAATATTTACAAAAATACAGGAATTCCTTTATTGACCTTTACGTGAACGTAAACTTTGCTTAACCTGTAAAGAGTTAAAAACAGCGGATTTTTATGAATAGCAAACAGACTTATTCCATCAGCGAGCTAGCGAAAGAGTTCGCGTTAACCACGCGAAGCATCCGTTTCTATGAGGATCAGCAGCTGCTCTTTCCGACACGACGCGGGCAAACACGTATCTACAGCACACAAGATCGCGTGCGTTTAAAGCTGATACTGCGCGGTAAACGTCTCGGGTTCTCACTAGCGGAAACCCGGGAGCTTTTTGCGCTGTGGGATGAAACGCTGACAGGAAGTGAAAAGCAGCTAACTCTGCTGTTGGAAAAAATTAATGAAAAACGCTCGGAGCTGGAACAGCAGCTTCAAGATATCGCGATTTTGCAGCAGGAGTTAGATAACGCAGAACTCCGCTGCCATGAAACATTGCTCGAACTAAAACAAAAACAACAAAGAGCCGGTTAATCGATTAAGCCTTTACTTGATCCTTAAGTGATCTGTGGATAAATCGACACGCCGGTAACAAGGGTACGACTATGATCTCACAGTATTCCAGCCTGAATTTTGGCCTTGGTGAAACATTAGATATGTTGCGTGAGCAAATAAACCATTTTGCTGCACAAGAGATAGCGCCAAGAGCAGAACAGATCGACAAGGATAATGAGTTTCCTCAGGATCTATGGCGCAAGTTCGGTGATATGGGGCTACTCGGTATCACGGCTAAAGAGGAATATGGCGGTGTCGATATGGGCTATTTAGCTCATGTGATCGCCATGGAAGAGATCAGCCGTGCCTCCGCGTCCGTTGCCCTGTCTTACGGTGCTCACTCCAATCTGTGTGTTAACCAGATTCATCGCAACGGTACCGAAGAGCAAAAGCAAAAATATCTGCCGAAATTGATCAGCGGTGAACATGTCGGTGCATTGGCTATGTCCGAGCCCAATGCGGGTTCTGATGTGGTCTCCATGAAACTGCATGCCCGCGACAATGGCGATCACTACCTGCTGAACGGCAACAAGATGTGGATCACCAATGGTCCCGACGCCAACACCTATGTAATCTACGCCAAGACCGAACCAAACGCAGGCGCTAAAGGGATTACCGCATTTATTGTCGAACGAGATTACCCAGGTTTCTCCCGTCACCAGAAGCTCGACAAGCTCGGGATGCGGGGTTCAAACACCTGTGAACTGGTCTTCGAAGATTGCCCAGTACCGAAAGAGAACATTTTAGGTGAACTCAACGGTGGTACCCGCGTATTGATGAGCGGTTTGGATTACGAGCGCTTAGTGTTAGCCGGTGGTCCTTTGGGGATTATGGCTGCGGCGATGGATATCGCAGTCCCTTACATTCGTGATCGAAATCAGTTTGGCCAAGCGATCGGCGAGTTCGAACTCGTACAAGGCAAGATCGCCGATATGTACACCCTAATGAACACCAGCAAGGCCTACACCTACAGCGTTGCCCAAGCAGCGATGCGCGGAGAACCCAGCCGAAAAGATTGCGCGGGGGTGATCCTCTATACCGCCGAAACCGCAACCAAAATGGCACTGGATGCGATCCAGCTCTTGGGCGGTAACGGTTATATCAATGAATTTCCAACCGGTCGTTTACTCCGTGATGCCAAGCTCTACGAGATAGGAGCAGGTACCTCAGAGATACGCCGAATGCTTATCGGTCGTGAGCTGTTTATGAATAAGTAAGCCATCAACAGGCGACTAGGAGGCTATCTATGGCTGTTCTGCACACAACAATAAATACACAGGCAGAGTCATTTAAAACCAACCAACGCGAAATGCGCGCGGCGGTGGCTGATCTAAAAGATAAAATTGCAGTAATCGCACAAGGCGGTGGCCCTGAGTATCAGGAGCGCCACAGAGCACGCGGTAAGTTACTGGCGCGTGAGCGTATCGATCAACTGTTAGACCCAGGTTCGGCCTTTTTAGAGATAGGCCAACTCGCGGCTTATCAGGTATACGAAGATAACATTCCTGCAGCAGGTGCCGTCGCCGGTATCGGCCAAGTGTGCGGCCAAGACTGCATGATTGTAGCCAATGATGCCACGGTCAAAGGCGGTACTTACTTCCCACTGACGGTAAAAAAACATCTGCGTGCGCAAGAGATCGCAGAGATGAACAATCTGCCCTGCATCTACTTGGTTGATTCTGGTGGCGCTAACCTGCCTCAACAGGATGAAGTGTTTCCCGATCGCGATCATTTCGGCCGCATCTTCTACAACCAAGCGCGGATGTCTGCCAAAGGTATCCCTCAAATTGCCGTCGTCATGGGGTTATGCACCGCTGGGGGCGCTTATGTGCCAGCCATGGCCGATGAATCCATCATCGTCCGTGATCAAGGTACGATATTCCTAGCAGGTCCACCCTTGGTTAAAGCTGCCACAGGTGAAGTCGTAACCGCAGAAGCACTAGGTGGTGCAGACGTGCACTGTAAAGTCTCTGGGGTAGCCGATTACTACGCCGACAACGATGCCCATGCACTGCAACTCGCCAGACGCTGCATCGCCAATAGCAATCGCGTTAAGCAAACCAACATGCAATTACAAGCACCGCAGCCTCCGCTTTATAACGAAGAGGAGATCTATGGTGTTGTCGGTACCGATCTGAAAAAACCGTTTGATGTCCGCGAGGTGATTGCCCGGATCGTGGATGGCTCTAATTTCGATGAATTCAAGCAACAGTTTGGCACAACCTTAGTAACAGGTTTTGCGCATATATGCGGCTATCCTGTCGGCATCATCGGCAATAACGGGATCTTATTCAGCGATTCAGCTCAAAAAGGCGCGCACTTTATCGAACTCTGCTGCCAGCGAAAGATTCCACTGCTGTTCTTGCAGAATGTCACCGGTTTTATGGTGGGCGAGAAAGCCGAATCCGAAGGGATCGCCAAACACGGTGCCAAAATGGTGACCGCTGTGGCTTGTGCCAACGTACCTAAAATCACGGTGTTGATTGGTGGCTCTTTTGGGGCAGGCAACTACGGAATGTGTGGTCGCGGTTACAGCCCTAACTTCCTGTGGATGTGGCCTAACGCCCGAATCTCAGTGATGGGTGGCGAGCAAGCCGCTGGGGTTTTATCCACAGTTAAACGCGACCAACTTGAGCGCAACAACCAAACTTGGAGCGCCGAAGAAGAGGCCACTTTTAAGCAACCGATTATCGAGAAATATGAGCAACAAGGTCACCCCTATTACGCCAGTGCACGACTCTGGGATGACGGTGTGATCGATCCGGCTCAAACCCGTGAAGTGGTTGCAATGAGTCTATCAGCGGCCCTCAATCAGCCAATTGAAGATAGTAAATTTGGCATCTTCCGGATGTAAGGAGGCGACTATGACTAAGCCAGTAGTGTTATTAAATAAAGCCCAAGGCGTAGCGCATCTCGTGATTAACAAACCTGAAGTGCATAACGCTTTTGACGATCAGATCATCTCGCAATTGTTAGGTCATTTAGAGGCCTGCGATAAAGACCCCGATGTACGCGTTTTGGTGCTGCGTTCTGAAGGTAAGAATTTTTCATCCGGTGCCGATCTTGGCTGGATGAAGCGTATGGCCAAAAACAGCTATGACGACAACTTTGATGACGCTAAGCAGTTAGCCGCTTTGATGCATCAACTGGATATCCTCAGCAAACCTACGATCTGTTTAGTACAAGGCGCAGCTTACGGTGGTGCTGTAGGTTTGGCCGCATGCTGTGATTTTGTTATCGCCACCGAACAGAGTCAGTTCTGCCTGAGTGAGGTCAAAATTGGTCTGATTCCCGCAGTGATCTCGCCTTATGTGATCCGTGCAATGGGCTCAAGGCAGGCTCGACGCTATATGATCAGCGCCGAATCCTTTTCTGCCTGCAAAGCCCATCATTACGGTCTAGTTCACCAAGTCGTGGCCACAACCGAGCTACTCGATGAGAGCTGCCACCAATTGATCAATCAGTTGCTGAAAAACAGCCCTTTGGCGATGGCCGCTGCCAAACATTTAGTCGCTGCAGTCAGTGATAGTCATATAGATATTCATCTGATCACCGACACAGCCAGACGGATCGCCGAGATAAGAGTCAGCCCCGAAGGCCAAGAGGGTCTGAGCGCCTTTTTAGAAAAACGAAAGCCAGAGTGGGTAGAGTCATGAGCGAAACACAATCGACGGCACTACCGCGTAAAATCTTAATCGCTAACCGCGGTGAGATTGCTTGTCGTGTAATCAAAACGGCACAGCGTTTAGGTATTCGCTGTGTTGCGGTTTACTCCGAAGTAGACGCCAAGGCTAAGCATGTTCAGATGGCTGATGAAGCCTATCTACTCGGCCCCGCACCTAGTGCTGAGAGTTATCTGCGTACAGATAAGATCCTAGAGATCTGCCGTACAGCCGGAATTGAAGCGGTACACCCAGGCTATGGTTTTCTATCTGAGAATGCTGAGTTTGCGACTGAGTTGGAACGCCACGGCATTACCTTTATCGGTCCACCAGCCAGCGCAATCACGTCTATGGGCTCGAAGTCCGCGGCCAAAGCGATTATGTCTAAAGCAGATGTGCCTTTGGTTCCGGGTTACCATGAAGACGATCAAGATCCACAGCGCCTAAAACAAGCGTCGATAGACTGCGGTTATCCACAGCTGCTAAAAGCGGTGGCTGGCGGTGGTGGTAAAGGGATGCGTGTGGTTCGCTCTGTGGATGAATTCGATAGCGCCTTACAAGCCGCGCAGCGAGAAGCGCAAAACTCTTTTGCTAACCCCGATATGCTGATTGAGCGCTATTTGGAGCAACCGCGTCATATCGAAGTGCAGGTCTTTTGTGATCAACATTGTAATGGTGTTTATCTCGCCGATCGCGATTGCTCTATCCAGCGTCGTCACCAGAAGATCATAGAGGAAGCACCCGCCCCTAATTTAGCGGACGAAACCCGCAAAGCTATGGGTGAAGCGGCTGTCCGCGCCGCCCAAGCCATCGACTATGTCGGTGCAGGTACGGTCGAGTTTTTATACGACACCGACGGTTCATTCTACTTTATGGAGATGAACACCCGTCTTCAGGTGGAGCACCCGGTGACCGAGTACGTCACCGGCGTCGACCTCGTAGAGTGGCAATTGGCGATCGCAGCAGGTGCCAAGCTTCCGCTGACTCAAGATCAGATCAAAGCCAAGGGGCATGCGATCGAAACCCGTATCTACGCCGAAGACCCTGCGCAAGATTTTCTACCGGCGACAGGCACTTTAAAATACTTATCCACACCCGAAGAATCCGACTGTGTCCGTATCGACAGTGGTGTCCGCGAAGGTGATGAGGTTAGCCCTTATTATGACCCAATGATCGCGAAGCTGATTGTTTGGGGTGAAGATCGCAATGCCGCAATTTTGCGTCTGAATCGAGCCTTATCGGAATACCGTATTGCCGGTTTAAAAACCAATCTGAAGTTCTTAAGAGATCTAGCATCTGCACAACCTTTTGCAAATCTCGACTTAGATACTGGTTTTATCGAACGCCACTACGATCTGCTCTTTGCCGAGCCAGTCATAGACAAGCCACTCTATCTCGCCATCTCGGCGAGTCTGTTTGGGCAGTTAGAAACTCAAGCTCAATCTGAGAGTCATGCTCACCCTTCCCCGTTTAACGCTCTACGTAACTGGCGCTTGAATATCCCTTCTGTTCGAACCCTTCAGCTACAGCAGGGTGAAGCAATCCATGACATAAATATCGAACAGCGGGCAGAGACTGAGCTCGTTACTGTTGATGAGCAGCAATATGCCATCAGCCTGACGCAGCAGGATGATCAACTTCAGGTTCAAGTTGATGATCAACAGCTACAGATGCATTTTTTCCGCGATGGTAATGAGCTTCACCTGTTTCATCACGACCTCAGCTCCCGATGCAGTTTGCATCAAACCACTCACGTTTCTGAGCAAGGGAAAGCCGATCATTCTCTCACCGCACCCATGAACGGTGTCGTCGTCGAGGTTTTAGTTGAGCAAGGGCAATCGGTACAAGCCGGCGAAGCCTTAGTGATCATGGAAGCGATGAAGATGGAGCACAGTATTTCAGCTCCTCATGCAGGCACAGTCAGTGAAGTCTTCTTTGCCGCAGGGGATCTAGTCGAAGAAGGTGCGGAACTTCTGGAGCTGGAATTTTCCGAAGAGGAAGCCGCATCATGACATTGCCGAAGCAGGTCAAGTTGGTCGAGGTAGGACCTCGGGATGGCTTACAAAATGAGCCCGGCGATATTATTCCGACTGATATTAAGATCGATCTGATCAATGCGCTGTCCAATGCAGGTTTAAGTCATATTGAGGCCACGAGTTTTGTTTCTCCTAAGTGGGTTCCACAAATGGCTGACGCCAGTGCAGTGATGATGGGTATTCAGCGTCATCCAAACACCACTTATGCCGCACTCACCCCCAACCTAACTGGCTTGAATAAAGCACTCAACACAGAGGTTGATGAAGTTGCGGTATTTACCGCCGCTTCTGAAGCGTTTACTCAAAAGAACATTAACTGTTCGATTGCCGAAAGCTTGGAGCGGTTTGCGCCGCTGATCGAAAAAGCTAACGCCAACAATATCCCTGTTAGAGGGTATGTTTCCACGGTGATGGGATGTCCTTATGCCGGCGAAATATCCGTTGAACAGGTCGCGATTGTCTGTAAAGAGATGATCGAAATGGGCTGCTATGAGATCTCTCTAGGCGACACAATCGGCACCGGTACACCATTGAAGGCTAAAAGGCTGATAGAAGCCGTAACCAAAGAAATACCCGTTTCAAAATTAGCCGCACACTTTCACGACACCTACGGCCAAGCTCTCGCCAATATCTATGCAGTGCTTGAAGAGGGGATCAGTGTCATCGATACCTCTGTCGCTGGCTTAGGAGGCTGTCCTTATGCCCAAGGCGCATCAGGCAATGTCGCCACCGAAGATGTGCTCTATATGCTCAATGGTCTCGGCATTGAAACCGGCGTGCAACTAGACGAACTCATCAAAGTGAGCCACTGGATCAGCCAGCAGCTGCAACGCAGTAACGGCTCTAAAGTAGCCCTAGCCCTCACTCCTAAATCATCTATTTGAGAA
Organism: Neptuniibacter sp. QD48_11; assembly: GCF_047778095.1. Taxonomy (GTDB): domain Bacteria; phylum Pseudomonadota; class Gammaproteobacteria; order Pseudomonadales; family Balneatricaceae; genus Neptuniibacter. The sequence goes on along the minus strand of NZ_CP180551.1, from coordinate 79,848 downwards.
ACAACATGAATCCACAACCGTCTCATCTTACGGCGTTAGATCTACCTGTACCCTCACAAGATCAACTTCCAGAAGTGTTCCAGAAGTACTTCGCTTTATGCGAAGAAAAGTTGGGCTTAATCCCTAACGTGCTGAAAGCTTACAGCCACAACATCGCTCAGTTAGAAGCATTTTCCAGCTTGTATAACGAGTTAATGCTAGGCAAAAGCGGCCTCAGCAATTTGGAAAAAGAGATGATCGCGGTAGCCGTTTCTGCCAGTAACGCCTGCTACTACTGTCAGGTTGCTCATGGCGCTGCTGTGCGTGAATACTCACAAGAACCAACTCTCGGTGAACTGCTGGTGATGAACTACCGTGTTGCCGAACTCTCAGAACGACACATCGCTATGCTCGATTTCTCGGTCAAGCTGACCGAATCACCCCACCGCATGAATGAAGATGACCGCCAACAGCTAAGAGATGCCGGTTTTAGTGATCAAGATATCTGGGATATCGCCAACATCGCAGGTTTCTACAACATGACCAATCGAGTCGCGAGCGCTGTGGATATGCAACCCAATCTGGAATACCACAGCCAGCATCGTTAATACTCAGCTTGAAATACACATAGACCTAACAACAAAAATAGAAAAGGTTTATCCAACATGTCCGATCTACACAGTTACACTCAAGGCTCTAAAACCGAGCCCTTATTGGATATCACCATTGGTGATCAATTTGATTTAACGGCAGAAAAATTTCCAGATAACGATGCACTGATCGTTCGTCATCAGAATATTCGCCTGACCTACACGCAGTTACAGCAACAGGTAGATCAGGCTGCACGAGCATTTCTGGCGATAGGCGTTTCGAAAGGTGATCGTGTTGGTATCTGGTCCCCTAACTGTGCGGCATGGACAATTACTCAGTTAGCGACGGCAAAGATCGGTGCGATTCTAGTAAACATCAATCCGGCCTACCGCACCCATGAATTGGAGTACGCGCTTAACCAATCTGGCACCAAGTATCTGGTCTCTGCGGTTTGCTTTAAGTCATCTAACTATATGGAGATGCTTTACGCGCTTGCGCCGGAGCTCAAAACAGCGCAAGCCGGCCAATTAACCTCTACTACGCTACCCAACCTCAAGGGCGTGATCAGCCTCTCCTCGCAGGCATTTGCAGGTAGTTGGTGCTGGCAGGAATTTCTAGATCAATCAGATCAGATCAGTGCCGAGCAACTGAGTACTGTGCAGGCGAGCTTAGATATTCATGACCCGATCAATATCCAGTACACATCCGGCACAACCGGTTTCCCGAAAGGGGCAGCGCTTTCTCACCACAATATTTTGAATAACGGCTTCTTTGTTGCCGAGAGTATGAAGTTCACCGATCAGGATCGCTTAGTTATTCCTGTGCCGCTCTACCATTGTTTTGGCATGGTGATGGGCAACTTAGGCTGTGTCACCCACGGTGCGGCGATGATCTACCCTGACGAAGGTTTCGAGCCGCAATCCGTCCTCACCGCCGTTGCCGAAGAGCGTGCGACCGCCTTGTTTGGTGTCCCTACAATGTTTATCGCAGAGATGGAGCACCCTAAGTTTGAGCAATATGACTTGAGTAGCCTGCGCACCGGCATTATGGCGGGTTCAATCTGTCCTGCTGAGGTGATGAAAGCGGTCAATACCAAAATGCATATGCGCGAGGTACAGATCGCCTACGGCATGACCGAAACCAGCCCGGTATCCACCCAGACGGCTGCCGATGATCCGTTTGATAAACGCGTCTCTACCGTAGGCCGTACCCAACCGCATATTGAAAGCCAGATTATCGATCCAGCTACAGGTGAAGTGCAGCCCAGAGGCGAAGTAGGTGAGTTATGTACCCGTGGCTACAGCGTGATGCTGAAATATTGGAACAATCCAGAGGCCACGCAAAATGCGATCGATCCACAAGGTTGGATGCATACCGGCGATCTCGCCATTATGGATGCTGAAGGCTACGTGCAGATTGTCGGCCGTATTAAAGATATGGTGATCCGCGGTGGCGAAAATATCTATCCGAAAGAGATCGAAGAGTTTCTCTACACCCACCCTGCGATCTCCGATGTTCAAGTCACCGGTGTACCCGATCCACAATTTGGCGAAGAACTGGTCGCTTGGATCAAACTGACACCTCAAGCAGACAACGTGTCTGAAGAAGAGCTGAAAAGCTTCTGCCAAGGAGCGATCAGTCACTTTAAGATCCCGCGCTATTTCAAATTTGTCGAAAACTTCCCGATGACCGTCACCGGCAAGATCCAGAAATTTAAGATGCGAGAGATCTCTATCGAAGAGCTGGGGCTCGATGAGAATTAGATTAGATACAGGAATAGGCCGTGACTGAGGTTAATAAACATTATTCACAAGCATTCGATGGCGACCAGATCATCCGCCAACTGCACTTATCTTATCCACAGGGGCCAACTGCGTTTCAATTGGCCCCTATCGATCAGTTACATATTGGCGGCATCAAAGCCTCTATGAAGCTACTGCAACAAATAAAATTGTGCAGGCCGAATCGAGTATTAGATATTGGCTCTGGGTTGGGCGGTTTGATGCGTTTAATCGAGTCAGAACTGCGTATTAATGTGATTGGGCTGGATATAACCCACAAATTTAACCAAACCCACCAGCAAATATCACAATTATTACCCTCTTTTGATACTCCTAAACTGGTCACTTCCGATGCGCAGCAATTACCCTTTTGCAGCGATAGCTTTGACCTGATTATCTTCCAGCATAGCCTGCTCAATATCCCCAATAGCCAGCAAGCATTGGCTGAATGTCGACGTGTTTTAAAGCCACAAGGTCGATTACTGCTACACGAAGTCATCCAAGGGCCCAATACAGAAGCGATGCAGTTTCCTGTGCCTTGGGCGCGAGAACCGAGCAACTCCCACCTAATTACACAATCAGAATTAGTAAGCCTACTCGAACAAGCGGGCTTTAAAATCCAAAGTTACGATGACTGGAGCCAAGAGGCACTCGCCTGGCGACAAAAACAACTCAGTAAAGAGCAACAATCCAAAAGCCAGACTGCAGCGGTATCTCCCGCCATGATCCTTGGCCCCGAGTTTAAGAAGATGGGCAGCAATGTGGTTAAAAACCTTGAGCTAGATGCAATCCGGATCATCGAACTGGTCGCGCAAGCCGACTGCAGCTAATAATCTACCGCTCCTAAGCCAGCTTCAGGAATATATGTTGATAAGCAATATCTAACGCCACATACACCAACAGTAACGACATCGCCCAGTTTAAGCAGCGAAAGTAGCGCGGATTGTGAATAAGCTTACCTAATCGCGCGCCCATCAACAGATAACTACTCGGCGCGCCAAACGCCATTGTGGATAGCAGTAATGACCAGACAAAAATAGCGTATCCCGATATCTCTGCTGCCGGAAACTGCACCGAAACTATCGGCAAGATCGCTATAAACGCTTTAGGGTTAAGTAGTTGCAGGATCAATCCCTCTTTAAAGCTCATCGGGTTCTGATTAGCCTTCACTTCCGTCGCGGCCATGGCTGACAAAGCCACTTTGTAGGCTAAGTAGAGAATATAAAGACTGCCTGCAGCACTAAGAAACAGCTCGTAACCCGCGGTAATAAACCAAGCGCCGACATAGCCAAACAGTAGAAACAGCACCAGCATCGCACTGCCTACACCAAGGCTAAACGCCAATGCCGAACGGATCTGCCCATGTATACCGGCATTTAAGCTGAGTAGATTGCAGGGACCAGGGGTGTACATCACGCCAAAGGCGTACAGGAGTATTTCAACCATAGTGATCAACTCGGATTTAAAAGAGAGATTTAAGGGGCTCGGAGGAACCTTGAATTTAAGCGTTCAGAAAGTGCTTCTGATACTGCTTGGGCGTCATGCCAAAGATCGGTTTAAAGCGCCGGTTGAAGTGACTTAGGTCGCTGAAGCCATAATCAAACACCACATCATCCAGAGCTTTACCCTTTTCCAGATCTTCACGGGCGCGATTGATCCGGCAGTTCAAAATATATTGGTGCGGCGTGAGACCAAATTGCTGCCGAAACATCCGCAGGAAGTGATACTTCGAGAGGTTGGCTTGCTGACTCAGCTCTTCAAGGGAGACATCAGTTTGCAGATTGTGATTAATAAAATCCCGTGCTCGCAGAAGTAAGCTATCGACACGACGCGCCTTTTGATCCGCCTGACATTCGCCATACAGCTGCGCGATCCGCGTTGCCATCTGATAAAGCTCACACTCTTGGCGCAGCTTATCTTCGGAACGATTCTCGATCAGCTGAACTAAGTGCAGAATATGCTGACAGAGTTGGGGATCATCCAACAGGGTATCTGCCACACGAAAACCTTGGCTTTTGATACCGGCGGCTTGGAAGGCAGGTGCTAGCTGATCAGGGTGCACATAGAGCATGCGGTACTGCAATTTATCATCGACACCAGAATGGCCATCGTGCACTTCATCTGGGTTAAAGACGATAATATTGCCTGGATGACTGCGGTGAAATTGACCACTGGAGAAGAAGTCCTGACGACCACTCAGCGTAACCCCGAACGAATACTCCTCATGGGCATGGCGTCCATAAGAGAAATCGCTGATCGCGGCATTTAGAACGGTAACTTGCTCTAAGTGCTCACTTTTACTGTATTGAAACTGGTTATCCTGATTCATCACTCTTCACCGCTCTTGCTAGTATAAATCGCCTGCAGCTTAAAGGAACCTTCGAACAAGTCCTATACGACTCAGGCTTACAGAGCAATTGAAGCGCGAGGCAATGATTGCAGGCATGCTGGTTGCCTGTCGAAAATCATTAACAAAGCGATTCAGTTGCTCTATAAGCCCCGTAGGGTGGGCTCTAAAACGACCATCTACTTTGTCAGTCAGCTTGCAAAGGTATCGACATTTAACTGCACTGACTTTCGCGTATCTGGTCCCTTTATAGCCCACTGAGAAAGTATGAGGCTTATTCGCAGGTTCCTTAACTACAGTGTAGAGGGATGAGCAAAACTAATACTTGGATAAAATTGCGCACTTTAAGAAAAAGTGCGCAAAGAGATACAGCACTTATTCTTCTGCTTCGGCGCGTTGGCGTAAAACAAACTTCTGGATCTTGCCTGTCGATGTTTTAGGTAGTTCACCAAAGACCACCACTTTCGGCGCTTTAAAACGCGCCATATTGGAGCGGCAAAACTCGATAACTTCGGTCTCGGTTAAACTCGCACCCGGCTTAGGTTTGATAAAGGCACAAGGTACCTCACCCCACTTATCGTCGAGCTTAGCTACCACTGCTGCTTCCAACACGTCAGGGTGACGATAAAGCACGCCTTCGACCTCAATCGAGGAGATATTTTCACCGCCAGAGATAATAATATCTTTAGAGCGATCCTTGATCTCGATATAACCATCTTCATGCCACACCGCAAGGTCACCTGAGTGGAACCAGCCACCTGCAAAGGACGCATCCGTAGTCGGTTTGTTCTTTAGATAACCTTTCATGACTAGATTACCGCGCATAAAGATCTCGCCGATGGTTTCGCCATCTTGCGGTACAGGTTCTAGAGTATCTGGATCAGCCACCATCAAGTCTTCAAGCATAGGCGCTTTCACCCCTTGACGAGCTTTGAGACGGGCTTTCTCTTCGATGCTGTTGTCATCCCACTTATCGTGCCATGCACACAGCACAGAAGGGCCGTAGGTCTCTGTCAGACCATAGACATGGGTGACATCAATCCCCATCTCCTCCATCCCTTGGATAACTGCAGCAGGCGGTGCAGCACCAGCGGTCATGACCTTAACTTTGTGCTCAATCCCCTGCTTGATCTCATCAGGCGCGTTATTCAGCATATTTAGAACAATCGGGGCACCGCAGAAATGATCGATCTTTTCTTCACGAATTAGATCGTAAATTTTCTCTTCGCGAACATGGCGCAGGGACACACTGGTACCAACAGACGCAGCCAAAGACCAAGGGAAACACCAGCCATTGCAATGAAACATCGGCAGGGTCCAAAGATACTTGGGATGACGCCCCATATCCCAAGAGACCACATTGCTCATTGCATTCAGGTAAGCGCCTCGATGATGGTACACCACCCCTTTGGGGTCGCCGGTCGTACCGGAGGTGTAGTTCAGCGTGATCGCATCCCATTCATCCTCGGGCGGCTGCCAAGCAAACTCAGGATCACCTTCTAACAGCAGTTCATCGTAAGTGATACTACCGATCTGCTCACCCTCGGTGAAACTATAATCTTCAATCGCAATCACTAAGGGATCTATATCTGCCATCTCCAGTGCTTGTTTAACCAAAGCACCAAATTCACGCTCCACCAGTACCACTTTGCATTCGGCATGCTGCAAGATAAACGCGATCGCCTCGGCATCTAGTCGCACGTTGATCGCATTCAGAACCGCGCCAGACATAGGCACGCTGAAATGCGCTTCAAATACTTCGGGAAGATTTGGCGCGATAACGGATACGGTATCGCCCTTGCCAATACCGCGTTGTTGCAGAGCACTAGCAAAGCGACGACAACGAGTATAGGTCTCGGACCAGCTGCGGCGTGCGTCGCCATGCACGGTAGCAGTATGGTCGGGGTAAACAAATGCAGCTCGCTCTAGAAAGCTGAGCGGAGTTAACGCAGCGTAATTGGCTTGATTCTTATCCAGCCCAATCTCGTAAGGGTTTTGGCTTGTTATCATTGTTATTATTCCTTTAATTGCCCACGCCAAAACTAGCATCAACTGATCAAAAAAACACCTTTCAGATCATCTGCTTAGCAGACCTAAAACTACAATTAACCATATATAAGTATCTTCCCTTATCCTTAAAGCTGCTTTAAAGTCTAAGTATAAAAATAACAGGTTTTAAGATCGGGATTTCCCGCAGGTTTAAATATGAGTGATGACCAGAGTTTAGAACTCGCCCGTTGTAAGGCTGATGCTGATCGTTATCGACTTTTAGCAGAACAGTCGACCGATATGATCTCCCGACACACACCCACTAAAGAGTGGACCTACATAGATGCCAGCCCTGCGGTTGAAACTGTACTCGGTTACACCCCCGAAGAGATTATCGGCATGGCGGGGTATGAGCAGTTCCACCCTGAAGATGCAGACAATCTATCCAAGCGCGATGACAGCGTCCGTTATCGCAGCGGCGTCTACACCAATGTGTACCGATATCGTCACAAAAAAGGTCACTATATCTGGCTAGAAACCACCAGCCGTGTGATCCGTGATGACAGCGGAAATCCACAAGAGATAATCTGTGTATCGCGTGATGTTACCGAGCGTGAAGAAGCACAACGAGATATGCGTCGACTCGCGCGCGTGGTTGAAGCCTCATCCGATATGATCATGTTTTGTAACCACAAAACTCATAAGCTGACCTATCTGAATGAGTCGGCTTACCACACCCTTGGAGCAGAGAAAGATAAACCGGTGGTCTACTATCTATCGCAGCTTTTCTCTGAAGAAATCTTAGACACTCTGATCAAAGATGCCTTGGAACACGCCTCCATTCATGGGGTTTGGTACGGCAGTATCCCAATGCAATTGGCCCCTGAACTCAACCGTGTGGCGGAGATTCGCGAAATCATTGCCCACCGCAACCGCCGTGAGAATGATCAGGTTGAATACTACTCGCTGATCGGACGCGATATTACCCTACGCCTTCAAGCGGAAGAGGAAGCTAAGCGTCATCAACTCGAGTTAGCACACATGTCTCGTTTGCTCTCGGTAGGTGAGATGGCCACTGGGCTTGCCCACGAGGTAAACCAGCCTTTAGCTGCGATCTTGAATTACTGCCATGGCACGCAGAGGCGTTTGGAAGAGGGTGATGCTGATCCGGTGAAAACCGTATCCGGCTCGATGAAGTTAATTATGAAGCAGGCCAAGCGTGCTTCGGAGATCATCAAACGGATGCGCTCCTTTGTGCGCAAGACCGATTATCAGTGTTTTGCTTTTCCAATTAATGACAGTTGTAAGGAAGTCAGCGCCTTTCTCTGTCAGGAAGCACAAGACCACAACATCACCTTTGATTTTCAATTTGGGGATAACTTACCCCCTCTGGTAGCCGACAAAGTACAGATCGAACAGGTACTCCTTAACCTGATGCGGAACGCAATTGAGGCCTACAACGATTGTAACAAGGCCTACAGACCCGTTATTATCACTACTAAAGCTGCCGAAGGTTATATTCATGTTTCGGTAGAGGACAAAGCAAAAGGGATTAGCAGCGAAGGTTTAGCCAAGCTGTTTGAACCGTTTTACACCTCCAAAACAACTGGCTTAGGTATGGGCCTTTCTATCTCCCGTACCATTATCGAAACCCACGGGGGCCAGATGTGGGCAGAGAGTGACGGTAAAACCGGTACGCACTTTTATCTGAAACTGCCGTTAAGAGAGCAATGATGCAAACAAACCCGACAGGCACTATCTATATTGTTGACGATGACGAAGATTTTCGTGATTCCATGCAATGGCTTTTAGAATCTGCCAATCACAACGTTGTTACCTTCCCTTCTGCACGGGAGTTTCTGGATAACTTTAATGGCGAAATCGGTTGTATGTTACTGGACGTACGTATGCCGGAGATTAACGGCCTAGCCCTGCAACAAATCATGCAGGAGCGTAATATCCAGATGCCGATTATTGTGATCTCCGGCCACGGTGATATCCCAATGGCAGTGAGCGCGATGAAACAGGGCGCGATGGATTTCTTAGAGAAACCGTTCGATGGCGATGTGCTACTACGCTTAGTTGGCCGTGCGTTAAGCAAAGCGCAAAAAGCACGCGACGAACAAGGTGCGCAGCTAGAGATTCAAGAAAACTACGCTAGCTTAAGCCGTCGTGAGAAAGAGGTAATGGCGCTGGTTGTTGCTGGTAATGCCAATCGCCAGATCGCTGAAGAGCTAGATATCAGCCCTAAAACGGTTGAAGTACATCGCTCACGAGTTATGAGTAAGATGCGCGCGGGTAGCCTTGCTTCTCTGGTAAAACAAGCGTCTCAACTAAACGAACAAGCTTGATCTAACCGCACCTGAGCAAGCTCAGGTGCGATCAGTTCACGATCAACGTTTATCAGGATCAGGAATTGAGTAGGTCATGGTCGCATGAGCCATCGGTTCCTCATCTCCTTCCGATAAGATATACACTTCACCCACCGCCAAACGCTTTCCGACTTTGAGCATCTGCGCCGTAGCGAAGATATCGCGATCGGCAGAAGGCTTGCGTAAGAAGTTGATATTTAACTGAGTCGTCACCGCCAAAGGCACGGGGCCGATACGGCTTAATAGCGCCGCATAGACCGTCACGTCAGCTAGACCCATCATCGCAGGGCCAGAGACTGTACCGCCCGGTCTCAGATGTTGATCGTCCACCGGCAAACGCATAGTGGCAGTACCATCACCTAACTCCACCAATTCCCCATACTGCTCACCTTGGGGAAAGTGCTCTGCAAGAAAGCTTTGCAACTGCTCAATATCCAACTTCATACACAACTCCAATCTGCCTTACTACAGCCTAAGCAACTGCCTCATGCTCATCCCGCGCTTTATTCCGCAGGATGAAGCGCTGAATCTTGCCGCTCGGCGTTTTTGGTAGTTCTGGCATAAACTCGATCTCGCGAGGGAAAGCATGAGTTGAAAGACGTGTACGTACCAGTTGCTTTAACTCTTCAGCCAGCTCTTCTGTCGGATCAAACTCACGCTTAATCACTACATAAGCTTTAATAATAGCCCCGCGTTTAACATCCGGTTTGCCAATAACTCCCGACTCCGCTACTGCATCGTGCTCTAACAATGTGCTCTCTACATCAGCTGGCCCTACGCGGTAACCCGCCGTAGTAATGATGTCATCATCACGACCTGTGAATGAATAACTGCCATCACCATGACTCATCACGACATCACCGGTGAGGTAGTACTGACCATGGAATGGGTGCTTCTCTTGCCATGTATAACCTTGGAAGAAAAACAGTGGCGAGTTATCCACATCCACTGCTAGCTGCCCGGTTTCACCTTCAGGGATCTCATTAAAGTCTGCATCTAGGGCAACGACGCGATGACCTGGCATTGAGAAACCCATAGAACCCACACGCACTACATCTTGCTTAAGATCATGATGGTTACATGCAGTCATACCGGTTTCCGTTTGACCGTAATGATCCATTACAGGGCAACCTAAGCGCTTATCGACCCAACTGATTACTTCTGGGTTCAACGGCTCACCTGCACTGCTCGCTACGCGTAGCGAGAAGGTTTCATCCGCAGCCAAGACATCATCGTTTGCCATCAACATACGGTAAGCCGTTGGTGCTGCCGCAAGGTTGGTAATCTTATATTTGCGCAGCATGTCGTAGGTACTTTCTGGTGTAAACGCCGCCTCACAAAAGTGCGTGGTATTACCCAACAGCAGAGGACCAACCACCGCGTAGTAAAGGCCGTAAGCCCAACCTGGATCGGCAACATTCCAATAGGTATCTTCTGGACGCAAACCAATGGCAAAGCGCATATACACGTAGAACGAGAGTAGCGCTCGGCTTGGTACCGCAACGCCTTTAGATTTTCCGACTGTACCTGAGGTAAACATCTGTAAAAATGGATCATCTTTGCCAATTTTTACCGGTGTAAACTCTGTAGATTGCTGCTCAATCTCAGCGGCAAAATCGAGATCACTTGAGGCATCAGTTGCCTGATCACGATTGAAAGTCAGGATGGCCGGGCAATCCGTTACATCATTCAGTTTTGGACGGTTGCTTGGGTCGGTCACCACCAACTTAGTACCCGCTTGCTGTACTCGGTACTCGATCGCACCGGAACCGAACGCCGTGAACAGCGGCTGGTATACAGCGCCTGCGCGCAGGGTACCCATAATCACCACCATCAGTTCTGGAGTGCGCGGTAGCAAAGCCGCAACGCGATCGCCTTTACCTATGCCTTGAGCGGTAAGGAAATTCGCAAACTGGGCAGACTTTTCTTTCAATTCCACGAAGGTCATTTGCGAAGCAGGTCGCTCAGCGCCTTCGTAATTCAGAGCGATTCGATCGCCTTCCGCCCATTTATCTACAATCTCCTCACAGACATTAAATCCATCTTTGAGGTTACCGATCATGAGCTCTTCAATCATGGCCGGATCAAACTTATCGTAATAATCCTGATAGGTTTCGGTTGTCATTAGTTTCCCATCCATCATTTTTTATTTTTGTATTCTTATACGCATGAGCAATCTTTAATTACTGGTGCTCAGCCAGTATTTCTCGCGCAATAATGAGTCTCTGAATTTCGCTCGTGCCTTCGTAAATTGAAGTAATTCGCACATCGCGGGCATAACGTTCCAGTGGGTACTCCTGCATGTAGCCGTAGCCACCTAAAAGCTGCAGCGCGCTGTAGCAAGCTTGATTGGCTTTTTCACTGGCAAAGAGTTTTGCCATGGAGGCTTCTTTAGCGAAGGTAAGTCCACGCTGTTTACGATCAGCGGCGTTTAAAAGGAGTAATCGGGCGGCTTCCAACTCGGTAGAACGATCCGCAATCATCCACTGCAGGCCCTGAAAATCAGCTATCGCTTTACCAAACTGCTTACGCTCTTTGGTGTAGGTGATGGCATAATCCATCGCGGCTAAACCAACACCCAACGCGAGAGAGCCTATGCCGATGCGTCCACCGGCAAGTTCTGCCACAGCAAGACGGAAACCATCATTTAGCTCACCTAGAATCGCCGATTCAGGTACAAGCACACGATCAAAGTGCACTTCATTGGTCGCTGAGCCATGTTGACCCATCTTCTTTTCTGCCGGGCCGACTGTGATTCCGTCGCTACCTGCTTCAACTAAAAAGCAGGTAATCCCCTTGCCTTTTTTCGCTTGCGGATCGGTCACCGCCCACACCACAAAGACGCCTGCAAACTCAGCGCTGGTGATCCACTGCTTAGTGCCGCTGATCTCATAACCTTGATCGGTTTTCACAGCTTGTGTTCGCATCGATGCTGGATCGGACCCCGCACCCGCTTCGGTTAAGCAGAAGCTACCTGCTCGATATTCGCCGCTGCAGATCAATGGCAAGTATTTAGATTTTTGTTCTTCAGTACCCATCGCCTGAATGACTTCCGCCACCATGTTGGTCACTGACATAGTCACTGCAGTTGATGCACAGGCACGGGCGATTTCGGTAATCGCTAAACTGAAGGCGACAGCTCCCGCTTCAGTACCACCATGGTCTACAGAGATGTTTAGCCCCATAAAACCCAATTCGGCGAGTTGCTGACAATTGGCCAGCAGAATGCTCTTGTCTTTTGTCTGATCCAGCTCCGCCGCTACCGGTGCTAATTCACTTTCAGCAAAGCGCTTGGCGGTATCCTGAATCAGTTGTTGTTCTTCTGTTAATGTGAAATCCATAAGGAATACCTTATTAGGGTTTACCCTAATCTATACCTTATATATTTCATTTGGTAAAGATAAAAATGACAGGCATAAAACAGACAAAATCTGAAGAATTCAGTATAAGCCTAGGAAAACAACAGATAAGTAGTAACCCCTATTAATTTTATTAACTTAAGAATTACTACAGGAGATGAGGATAAAAGGAAGTGTAAATTAGGCGATAAGGATCGAAGAAAGTTCGAGCATTTGCCCACGCATTGCGCGCTCTGATTCAGGCAAAACATCTTCGCTAGGCCAAAAGCCTGTCCGTAAACATTCAGCGTAAGGCGCTGCCAAATTCGCTTGCTGCATATTCTCGCTAGCCTGATCCGCAGGATAATCCAAGCGATGCCAGCTGACCTCAATGCCCTGCGCATTTGGCGTCAAAAGCATGTACCAGACAGAAGCCGTGCCATCATTCGCCGGCATGCCGATCACACCGCTATTCAGCCAATACCCCTGCTCCAATTGAGTTCCAAAAGGGATACCACAGTGGCCGCCAATCACAACATCAGTACCCGCTAGATCTAGCTGAGCCTGCTTATGTTCCGCTGAACTGCTGGCAAAGATAAATTCGTTTATCCGGTCGACACTGCCGTGCACAACTTGAAATCGTTTACCCGCCAGCTCAAAGCTGATTTGCCGAGGTAGTTGCCCCATCCAGAGCTTATCGCCTGGAGAAACCTGTTGACTGGCGAATCGGTACCATTCGACTGAGAGCAGGGAACAAGCCGAATCTTCCGAAAAGCCACAGCCACAATCAGGCGCATCCGCTGCTAAGGACTCTTCGCAGTTACCCATTACCACGGGAATACCCCAGTCACGGATTAACGCTAATGTCTCGACGGGTTCCGCGCAGTAGGCCACCAGATCCCCTGTGCAGATAACTTGCTGCAAAGACAAGCCTAAACTGTCGGCTTCCTGTTTAAGCGCTCTGGTGGCTGCTAAATTGCTGTAAGGGCCGCCAAATATCAGCAGCGGCCCCGTTAGTGTTCCAAGATCCATATTGCCTAAACTCACATTTCTTAGAGCTACATTCCTTAAATCTAGGGTTATCTAACCCATTACGCTGGCTGCAATTGCTTTTGGCTGGCTCCACCGACCAAGAACAGAACACAACCACCAATCATCACAACCATACAGATCCAAAGTAACTTAGTGTATTTATGCGCTTCGCCCAACATCGCCGTGTAACCCGAAGACTCCGTGAAGTAGAGCAATGCGCCAGCCATCGCGAGGATAAAACTGCCTAGGTAGCTCCAAACTGGAATATCACGGCGATTAGCCCACAAGCTGAAGAAGATAACTGGCACTAGATACATCGAAGCCGTACCGCTGACAGCTACCGCACTAAACAGATCTTTGTTGCCGATAAATACCATCACTAGGCCCATCAACATAAACAACGCCATCACCATACGGCCATTACGCAAATTCACAGGCAGAAGCTTCATATCTACAACCATCATCTTCGCCGAGCTGGTCAGTGTACTGTCCAAAGTAGACATGGCGGAGATGATTAAAGAAGCACTAAACAGGAACATCGGCAATTCACCCAACAGACGCGTCAACGCCTGATTCATATCTTCCCCTGAGATCGCATTCGCTCCCGCTATCACTCCTAATGAGCCAAACGCGATAATGCAGATACTGCTAATCCAAGCCGCATGGATGAAACTACGTCTTGTCGTTTCACGATCCGCCAAGAAACCTCGGTCCATCATCACTGGGTCGTGCATTGGGTAGCTCCACACTTGCAATAGGGCTACGATCAATAGGATTGGACCCGGATCACTAATTTCGAACGGTTTAAACGCGATCAGATCAGCATTGAAGTGGCCGCCACCAGCCACCAGTGCTAACAACACGGCCAAGACAGCAATAAACACCATCATCTGGAAAAAATCAGTGCGCAGGGACGCTTGTAAACCGCCCAACATGGAGTAGATCAAGGTAACAACCGCTAAGCCGACAACCGCCAATGTATAAGATTGCGTGCCTGCCGCACCAAACAAGATGCCGATAACCAGAAGGTTGGCAAATACCTCGCTGACCAAACGCACACCGATGACAAAGTTGTAACAGCGACTGCCCCATTGACCAAAACGATCAATTAGAAACGCTTGAACGCTCTCGTAACCTTCCTCAAATCGGAGGTGATCGACAATCTTCCCACCAGTCAAGAACGACAGATAATAAGCCGCGTAAGCTAATGTGCCCCATATCCCATAATAAAAACCCAAAATGGCTGCATTCAGTAATGAGCGCGCAAAGATCCAAGTCGTTACCTGCGAGAAAATCAGCGTTAATAGGCCCGGCGCCAGACCTTCTGCGGTGCGGCCTTTAAAAAAACTATTCTCATGAGTAACTTTGCGTGAAAGAAATACTGAAACCAGCGCCAAAGCAGACACCAGAGCTATCAGCCAAATATCCATAGGTAACTCCATTTATAAACGGGAAGGATGCTTGCTCAGACAGCAGTGCTGTTTAGCAGTTCCCCGTGTTTGCTAACAATCTATAAAAGACCACAACTTTATTTGATTAATCAATCAAATAAAGGAATCAAACTGGCGATAATGCCATACCTCGTTTATAACTATTAAGGTTCAATAAATTGATAATCAAGGAAGATATTTAATGATCTCTGCATATACTTAGTAGTAATTCCATCGTATGAGGAAAGTCTATGTCTGATGAACTCATTGTTTTTGCCGAAGAGGAAAAAAACGATTCCACACTAGCGGCAACAAACAACAGTTCACGACCCTGGAAGGTTTTAGTCGTTGATGATGACAAAGACGTTCACGAGGTAACGAAATTCGGCTTAAAAGGGTTGGTTTTTCTGGGCCAGCCACTCGAGCTCCTGCACGCCTATTCAGCTAAAGAAGCGCAAGAAACTCTCTCAAACAATGATGATATCGCGGTCATACTACTTGATGTCGTAATGGAGACAGAGAGCGCCGGCCTAGATCTGGTCAAGACGATTCGTGAAGAGCTAGCGCTGACCAATACTCGAATTATTTTACGAACGGGTCAGCCAGGTTATGCACCTGAAATTGAAGTTATCCTCAAATACGATATTAACGACTACAAAAACAAAGCCGATCTAACCCGAACTCGCCTTTACACCAGCGTTACCGCTGCCATCCGTTCCTATTCTGAAATCACCGCTATCGATTCCAGCCGTAAAGGCTTGGAAAGAATCGTACACGCCTCAAGTGAATTGATGTCACTACACGGTATTCGAGAGTTAGCCAACGGTATTATCTGCCAATTAGCAGCGTTACTAGGTATTTCAGAAGAAGGCATGATCTGTTTTAAGAAAAACAGTGACGACGAAGTTAATGCAAACGGATCCGAATTTACGATTGTGGCCGCGTCCGCTCAGCCTAGCAATCAAAAGGAATTCCCCGAAGTCATCGAAGATGCCAATATCAATGCCATGCTACTGGAAGCTAGCAGCAAGCGCCGCAGCATCGAAAATGACTATGCTTGCGTACTCTACTTTCCCAGTGAATTCCGCAACGACATGCTGTTGTACTTGGATATTCAACGCCCTCTGGAAGGTACCGAACACCAGCTGCTCGAAGTTTTCTGCAGCAATATTTCTGTTTGCTTAGATAATGCGACTATTCTGGACCGCTTACACAATTACGCATATTTCGATTCCTTGCTGAATATTCCTAATCGTGTTTCCTTTGCAAATCAGATCGACAAAATCATGCTCAGGCAGCTACATCCACAGCTTATTACACTAATCGATATTGATCATTTCAGTGGCATGAATGACACCTTAGGTTCAGAGTCCGGGGATGAACTGCTTAAATTGGTTGCAAACCGCCTAGCAGCTAACCTTCCAAAGGACTCGTTTATATGCCGTATATCAGGCGACACTTTTGGAGTTATGGGGCCTGAAGACAGCTTTACTGTTGAACAGATCAACGCAATGCTTACAAAGCCTTTTGAGCTTTTCGGAGACGACCTGACCATATCTATAACTCAGGGCTGCTACATTCTCAAAGATGCCAATATCAGCGGTAATAATGCAATTAAACGTGCGAACATCGCTCTAAAACGTGCCAAAGATATTGCCCGCGGCGAACACGTAGAATATACCCATGAGATAGAGCGCGAAACGCAACAACGTATGCTTTTACTACAAGGTTTACGTAAGGCATATAGTGAAGGCGAACTGTTCCTAGCGTATCAACCACAAATTGATCTACGCACCGGAAGAATCACCGGTTTTGAAGCGCTTATTCGCTGGCGAACAAAGAGCGGCGCATTAATATCCCCAGTTGAGTTTATTCCGGTTGCCGAAAGCTCAGGACTCATTGTACCTATAGGTGAATGGGTCATGGATACCGCCATGAGAGATCTTGAAACTGTCGAACAGAAGTATGGTTTGGGTCTTCAGGTGGGTATAAATATTTCTCCCGCCCAGTTCCGTCACCCCGATTTTTTAAAGTTAATTCAAAATAAATTGGATAACTTCTCGTTAAAGCCACAGCAAGTTGAGTTCGAAGTCACTGAATCTGTCGCCATGATAGATACCGATAGTGTGCGAGACATTTTACAGGTGATCCATGATCTCGGCGCTAAAGTTGCGATTGATGACTTTGGCACAGGCTTCTCCTGTCTAAGCTATTTAGAAACGCTAAACTTTGATCGTCTAAAAATTGATAAGTCCTTTATCGATAAGATGCTAGATAAACAAAAAGGGACTCATATTCCAGAGATGATCATCAACCTAGGTAGCGATCTAGATATGGCAGTTATCGCGGAGGGGGTAGAAACTGTCGAGCAAGTAGAGCGTCTCAAAGAGCTTAAGTGCTTTGAAGTCCAAGGCTATCACTATGCGAAGCCAATGGAATTGGAACAGTTATATGTTTGGTTAGATGAGCATTTGAGCCAGTAGGAAGAAGGTTAGCTAAAATCGATGGTAAGTTATTCGCTGATAACGCGATTGCGTCCTTCATCTTTGGCTTTATAGAGCGCTTTATCTGCGCGATCTAGCAACTGCTCGATGCTCTCGCCTGAATAAAACTGCACAACACCAATACTGACAGTGATATCCAACCCCTCAGGCTTTAATTGCTCCACTTTTTCACGAATCTCTTCAGCCTTTTCAGCACCGGACTCTAGATCACAATGCCCAAGTAAGATGACAAATTCTTCACCGCCAAAACGGGCAGGAATATCATCTTTACGGCAGGTACGGCCTAAGAGTTCACCCAATTCGCGCAGGACCTTATCACCAACCAGATGGCCATGAGTGTCATTCACCTGTTTAAAGTAATCAAGATCTAGCAACATGACGCTGAGCGGATCACTATGGCGTTCGGTATGCGCTAAACGCTGTTCAGCGGTCTCTAGAAGATAATAACGGTTGTAGAGACCTGTGAGCTGGTCTTTCAATGCGATCTCTTTAAGCAGATCTCGCTGCTGCTTAAGCGTGACATGAGTATTTACCCGCGCCAACACTATAGAGGGACGCACAGGTTTAGCAATGTAATCGACCGCACCTAGTTGCAAACCGAGCTCTTCGTTACGGTCGGCGTCTCGGGCGGTAACAAAAATGATAGGTATATCTTGGGTGTGAGGCTGTCCCTGAAGCTTCTGACAAACTTCATAGCCGCCCATATCTGGCATTTCGATATCTAACAGGATGAGATCAGGCACAGGATCAGCGACTGCTAACTTCAGACAGTCGTTACCACCGGTAGCAACTTTAATCCGGTAATGGTCCTTTAGACAGTTCGCTAAGACTTTAATATTGGAAGGTACATCGTCTACGATTAAAACGACAGGCTTGCTCATGTACCGTCGACTCCGTCCGAAAGCTCTGGTTGAATGCCGAGCGCTTGTTCCATTATAGTCAAACTATCCTCAGCTGCTTCAAAATCAAACGCTGATAATTTAGCCTGAAGCTGTTGTAATGGCTCCTCAAATTCAGAGCCTTTTGCGCTCTTCCATAAGTCATCATACTCTGTGGTATCTATATAGCTACCTAAATTAACAGCTTCGCGGATTGATAGAAGTTTTTCTTTTACTTCGCTATCCGTAAGCCCGATTTCATGGGTCTCTACTTTTTGTGAAACATACTCTGCAAAGCAGGCTTTCACCTCTTCATATGCCTGGAGAAATTCCGGGAAAACGAGTAAAGCACCATCTCCGTCATCTGCTTTAGCTAACTTTTCCAACTTAGCTGCCTGTTCCTGCAAGGCTATCGCTGATAAGTTAGCGGCCATGCCTTTTACAGCATGCGCCGATTTACCTGCCGAAGCCCAGTCAGAATTTTGTAAGTAAGTTTTAATATTTTCTACTATGGGATCAGCATCAATTGCAAAGATATCCAATAAGGGGGCAATAAGCTCTTCTTTACCCATCATACGGGCGATAGCATCCTGTTTATCCCAAACAACAGCTGTCATTTTTTCTGCTTCAATCGGTTCCTCTGGTGCGGTCAACGTTTCAGCAATCCCTAAGAATCGCTGTAACGCTTGATTAAGCGCAATAGGTGATACAGGTTTACTCAAGTAATCGTCCATACCTGCTGCAAGGCATTTCTCTCTGTCACCTGCCATCGCATTCGCTGTCATCGCGATAATTGGGATAGTGATATTTTTCTGTTGTGCTTTACCTGCCCTAATCTGCTGAGTCGCTTCATAGCCATCCATCTCAGGCATCTGGCAATCCATCAACACTAGATCGTAAGGGCAATTATTTTCTAAAGCCGTATTGAGGCTCTGCAATGCCTCGACACCATTACCGGCCATATCTGCTGTAAGCCCGAGTTCTTGCAGGATCCCTTGCACCACTAGTTGGTTAATTTGATTATCTTCAACAACTAAAATGCGCTTTTCACCCAGAGTTGGGTGACCTTCAATGGAGAGATCTTTCAAATAATGACTGGTCACCAACGGCGAGGCGTTATGCAATGCATCACCGCCATTAGCAACCACCTGAAGAGCATCGAAGATATCTGAGGTCGTTGCCGGTTTAGGGAAATAACCGCTAAAGCCTATATCGGCAAAACGTTTAGCATCACCACGATGCGCCATAGAGGTCATTAAGATGAGTTTAGATGCACTGAATCTATCATCAGCTTTCAGAGCCCTACCCAACTCTGCACCATCCATGCCTGGCATCTGCATATCCATAAAAACGACATCAAAGTGCGCTTCTGATGATTCGTAGAGTGATTCACAGCGGGCAATCGCATCATTACCATCTTCCGCTTCCACAACCTTCGCGCCCCAATGAAGCAACTGGGTAGACAGCACTTCGCGATTGGTTCTGTTGTCATCTACAACCAGAATATTTAGGTTTTCGATACCCATGAAAGGAACTACCGCTTCCGCTTGTTCACTCGCTTCTAGATAAACACTAAAGGTAAACACACTACCTTCACCCATTGTGCTTTGGACCGATATTTGTCCGCCCATCAGCTCACACAATTTTTTACAAATGGCGAGTCCCAATCCAGAACCACCATATTCACGGGTAGTAGATGCATCAACCTGACTAAAGGATTCAAACAATTCAGGTAGTTTTTCAGGTGGGATCCCTATACCTGTATCTTTAATTTCACAATCCAAACGTAATCTATCACCCACATGTTGCAGCTGTGAGCGAATTACAACTTCTCCATCACTGGTGAATTTAATGGCATTACCTACCAAATTAATCAACACCTGACGCAAACGACCTGGATCTCCTCTGACCATAGTGGTTTCAACAGCGGTGAGATCAAGAATAAGTTCCAAGCCTTTATCTTGCGCTTGCAGAGCCATCGCTTCCGCGAACTCGCCAAACATACCTCGCAAGTTAAAGTCGATACATTCGAGCTCTAACTTGCCTGCATCCACTTTAGAGAAATCGAGAATATCGTTAATCAGCGTAAGTAGAGAATGAGCACTGGTTTGAGCAACAACCGCACGATGGCGTTGGTCATCAGTTAGCGGCGTATTCAACAATAATCCCAACATGCCAAGGACGCCATTCATTGGTGTACGAATCTCGTGACTCATATTCGCTAAGAACTCACTCTTAGCAATATTCGCTTGTTCCGCTTCATCTTTGAGCGCGATGAGACTCTGCTCCATTTCACGCTCTACTGTCACATCCAGATTGGTACCAATCATTTTCAAAGAACGACCTTGATCATCGACCATATGAGCCGCTGTCGCTTTGACATAACGAACCGACCCATCAGGGAAGTTAAGCCTGAATTCACAGTGCCAATCATGTCGCCCTCGCACCGCCTCTTTTAAGGAACCTTCAGCCATTTCAAGGTCTTCTGGACAGACCCTTTCTCGCCAATAATCAAAATAGAGATGGTTATTAATCACCTCTTCCGGGACTTGGTAGATCTTGAGCATCTGATCATCCCACTGCAGTTCATTAGTGATCAGATCCCACTCCCAAATACCTAGCCCTGAGGATTCCACTGCAACATCCACACGACTCAAAGCATCTTCAAGCTTACCCTGCATATCTTCAGCTAGATCTAACGCTTTGATTAATCCCTGCTCTGCATCTACTCGAGTTGAGACATCACGGAAAGACCACACTCGACCAACAGCATGGTCTTCAACATACATAGGAATAGATGACTGCTCGTATGTTCGGCCATCTTTCAGACTTAAGCTGGTAAAATGGGAACGACTTTCACTATTGATCAAACCCTTAACATTTCGTGCAGCTTCATCCGCATTGTTCAGTTGTCTTAAAATAGGGCCCAGCACGCGAGAGCGATCATTAAATTCTTCTGGCAAACCCCAAAGTTCAGCAAAGCGCTTGTTGTAACGGATTACACTACCATCGTTCTTAGTTACCAGAATGCCGTTATCTGTAGATTCCAAAATCGAAGCCTGCATGGTTAATGCTTCGGTAATCTCAAGCTCCATCTGCTTGCGTTTGGTGATATCACTGCGGATCGCGACATAGCTAAGAGGGTTCCCCGTATCATCCTTAAAGGGAACAATGGTGGTATCGACCCAATAGATACCGCCTTGTTTATTACGGTTACGTATTTCACCTTTCCACACTTCACCTGAAGCGATAGTGCGATAAAGCTCAATGAAAAATTCCCTAGAGTGATAGCCTGAGTTGAGAATACGATGGTTTTGGCCAATTAACTCTTCTCGGCTGTAACCACTTATCTGAGAAAAACGTTCATTGGCATAAGTGATTGTCCCCTTTAAATCGGTAACCGCCACTATAGAATGCTGATCCAACGCAAACTTCTGCTCACCCAACTCTAACAGCGCCTGATTAGCTCGCTCAGCGCTACGTCGCAACTCGGCTTCATGCAGTTTTCGAGTCTCTAACATAATGTTAAAGGCATCAGCGAGCTGAGCCGTTTCGATATTATTGGCATTCACCTCGACTTGCTCAGCATTACCAACAGAAGCTTCTCGACTGGCATAAGCTAATGTTATTAGAGGTTTACTTATTCGCCCTGCGATCCCAAATCCCATCAATAAGACAACACATGCAGTAACAAGGCACAAAGCCAACGTTATTTGCCCAAGCCAGCGTGAAGGCTTTAACGCAATATCTAAATCGACTTCACTAACTAGAATCCAACGGATATTTTCCAACACAATGACATCATGCATACCGATTACAGGGACACCATTTGGACCAATATAGTTGAGAGCATGCTGAAGAGAGTTTGTATCAGTATTAGCCACCGCATGTAGATACATCTCAGTTTCTACTTTGCGCTTGAGCACTTCATCCCGATTATTACCAATAGGCGTAATCAAAGTGCCATCAATATTCATTAAATAATGAAGATGTTGCTGCTTTTCATCTACTGCTACATCCAGCAGATCAAAGACTCGGTCAAAGCGCAATTGGATCGCAAATGCACCGATAGTTTTACCTTCTTTATCATTAATTGGCGCAGTCAAAAAACCTGCAAAGGCATCATTGGAAGGCGCATAAAGCTCCATACCAGAGAATGAGACATTGCCACTACGGAGGGTATTTTTAACGCTGTAAGCAAACTTTGTGCGGCTGAAAGGCCCACGTTGTAGGCTTGTTCCAAAATCCTTTTCTTGAGCAACCGAAAAAAGGATATTGCCGCGGCTATCCACCAAAAATATATCGTAGATATAATCATAACGACGACTAAAGCTAATCAGGTCAGCTTTGTGTTTATCTGCTCGTTGGGACCAATCTTCGGTAAGCACATAGTCTTGAGCTTTTAATCCACTTAGCTGTAAACCACTTGAGAGAGAGGACAGCATAGAGGTGGTATCGTTAGATTCAGCTTTGAAACGCAGATCGACTACACGATAGTCAAACCAGTTTCTGATAGAACGGACGGTTACGAGGGAGGACTGACGAAGCTTTTCCTCTGCTGCCACCAGCAAACTTTCCTTAGCTTGTTGATAACTCAACCAAGAGACAAAGGCTAAAGGAATTAGCGCCAACAAGGTCATCCAGACCATAAGCTTTACACGCAGTGAAACCTTACGACCAGTATCAGGATTCGGTACGGAAGCCTCAGCTACCTCTTCCCTCTTCATACAGAGTACGTCCTTTGTCTAATTAAAGCAGATCAATTGCCGAAGGAATTATAAAACTGATCAATATCAAAGACCTGCTTAAGAATTCCATTCCTTTAAGCATAGCCTAATTTAGCTTTACGACAGGATAATTTCTCCACTTTATCGACCAATGATTCTGTTTGAGATGAACGTACTCACAAAAGTTGGGTAGCTCAGGCTTAATGTAAATTTTGCAGCGCAGTCTTTTCTCGCAGCAACTGCATTTCCATACGAAAAAGCTCCGCTTTTAAGTTAGGTAAACGCATTTCCATATCCTTAAGGTCATTTAGTAGATGCTGCCGCTCACTGCGACTTTTTCCATCTGCCACCAGCTTAGCTTCTGTTTTAATAATCTGATCTTTTAGCTTGGTTTGTTCAGCCTTGTTTTTTCGAATATCCGATTCAAGGTTTTTGACCACTTTTTCTTGCTGGTAAAGCTCTAGCCCTTGATTATATTTAGCCAAGAAAGCCCGATCTAAATCAGTCGGGCAAACATACGCATATTCATTACCTTGGCGACCCAAGCGATAGCCATTGTCTGGTTGGCAGTAACTTTTCAGCCCCTCTTTTCGCCCTTGCAGATAATCCTCAAGATTAAGGCTCACTTTATATTCTGCACAAGCCGACTGATGTTCAGCCAGATAGGCTTCTGTTTTCCCCTGCAAACCATCCCGATAACCGATGCCTTGCCAGTCTCCCGTTAAACACTCTTCTTGGCTTAAACTGGCACAGCCTGACAAAACAACAAACAACGATGCCAAAATCAATGAACGCATAGCAGAGAAACCTTCGATCAAATAAATAAACTTAACTGACTCAAGCTGAACACAAAACGACTGACGCTAAGCTAAAAGACCGGTACTAATTTGTAGCCTTGTGTCTGCCAACCGATCAGTGAGATAAAGCCGTCAGCGACGACATCGAGCTCTTGAGGAAGTTTGTCATTATCAACGTTAAAAACATCTGTGGCGATGGCGCAGATTTCGATGCGGACATTTCGTGCTGCCAGAGCCTTGATACTCTGCTGAATCGAATCGAATGACTCTTCATATTCAAATGCTAATTCCGGCTTGGCCTCTTTACTTAAAAACTGCACGGTTGGACCAATGACCACGACCACAATCTCAGGCTCAACGCCCTGACGTTTAAAACCATCATAAGTGCCCACAATTAAATCCATGTAGAACGCGGTGGTTTTGGCCGTTTTAAAGTCAATTAAAAACACGCCTTTGGCTTGTTCGATACCATTAAGCGCCGCTGCATCATTATATTTTTGCTCCGCATTGATATTGGTGATCGTAAAGAGCAATAAAAAGCTAACTAACTTTATTCCTTGTAAGCACTTATGCATAAGACCCTCTTTATTCCATCAATTCATGCGAAACCGTCTGCAAACAGTAACAAAAAAACCGGTGGTATCTCACCTCCGGTTTTCAATAAAAAAGAACTCTGATTTACGCGCCAACAGCTATTAACGGATAATCAGATCGGGCAACCAACGCTTAGTGCGGTCAATCTCATCACGCTCACCTTCATTCATAGGCGGTACGTTAAGGTCATCCGGCGGTGAAGCCAGCACATTCAAATCTACAGCTTGCGCCTCACCTCGAATTTCATCGCCTTCAACTTTCATGTGATAGTAGATGCCGTTCCAGAAGTTCGCGCCAAACTCCTCCTTTTTCTTAAACATAAACAGCAAATCATGTGACAACCAACTTAAATCGTCTTGAGTGACCCTATTTGGTTGTTTATACGGGTATGCAAGATGGCACCATAATTCTGGGCCTTCTAGGCATTTCATCTCTTTCATAGAGAGGAAATAGTCACGAAATTTATCGTGATCCATATGGAGCTTGTAGTGGCTACCGGACTCATCTGGCTTAAAGTGCACAGTCCCTACAGCAATGGACTGACCTTTTTTATCCACTAATAAGATATCTTTTTTGCCATCTAGTGGCGCAGCCTGCAAGCCCCCCGACATAAGCAATAAACCAGCTGATAGCGTTACTAATCCTTTCCGAACTCGACCCAACATACTTACCTCCCCACCGGTAATGTTGATAAGCCTACGAATAATATCTGTACGCATTTGATGCCAGTTTTACTCGGAGGTTCCTTTTAATCTCAGTTTATTCAGCATCTACTAATTAACCATGGTACTTGGGTACTGATTTAACCCGCGTATATAAATATTTAATAAATTAACTCTGGTGTCTGCCAAAACGAGCTGATGATTTTTTGTTCACAATTCAGTATGGATAAGGGTAGTATGCAAGGAAAGGTAAATTCGTCCGACATAGCAACCGAGCCTATCCTATTGTTAGGTATGGGCTACACTTACTCAGGGTAAGTCACACCCTCTTAGTAGTAGCAGGAAGATGCGATGACCAACACTTTACTTTTCGCCGCTGAAGAATCATCAGTTCCAGATAAGGGAATATCGCCTTGGAAAGTACTGATCGTAGATGATGAGGAGGGCGTTCATCGCGTTACTCGCCTCGTTCTAAAAAACGTTACCTTCGATAACCGCCCAATCGAATTACTCGAAGCTCAATCTGCAACGGAAGCCCGTGACCTCTGCGAAAAGCATGGCACCGATATCGCCCTTGCATTAGTCGATGTTGTGATGGAAACCGATGATGCAGGCTTAAAG
This sequence comes from Neptuniibacter sp. QD48_11, assembly GCF_047778095.1. Classification (GTDB taxonomy): domain Bacteria; phylum Pseudomonadota; class Gammaproteobacteria; order Pseudomonadales; family Balneatricaceae; genus Neptuniibacter. The sequence goes on along the minus strand of NZ_CP180551.1, from coordinate 54,206 downwards.
CTGGTTCGGACCATACGAGATGAGTTTGCAAACCATATGACACGTATCGTTTTGCGTACAGGTCAGCCAGGGCAAGCACCCGAAGAGCAGGTTATTCAAGAATATGATATCAATGACTACAAAGATAAAACTGAGTTAACAGGTACTAAGCTTAAAACCCTACTCTACTCTTCTTTGCGTTCTTATCGTGATATCAAAACCATAGACCGCCAACGCAAATCACTTGAAACCGTGATTCATGCCATGGGCCAAATTAACCAAGTTAACTCTCTCAGTAGATTAGCTTCAGCAATTCTAAATCAACTGATTTCACTACTGAATTTTGAACCCGATTCAATTTATTGTTGTACTCGACGCATTTATCGAGATACCACCCAATTTACTGTACTAGCCGCCACGGGGGCATTAGAACCCTTAATGCATGAAGCTTCTGTCGAGAAAAATATTGAGTCTGCAATGACCCAATATCATGAAGATGAACTGCCAGAAGACTTACAAAAAGTTTTTAGCCAGGCCCTAAGAGAGAAAAGTTCTATTCATACCCTCGACGGCTATATCGCTTATCATTCAGGCAGTTCTGGCACCGAGAGCCTTCTCTATATCAAACACCACAATGATATTGATGAACACGCCAAACACTTGCTAGAAATATTCAGTGCAGATGTGATCGCGACTTACCACACCCTACTCCTGAAAGAAGAAATTCAGGATACCCAAGCGGAACTGATCTACATCTTAGGGGAGGCGGTTGAGAAACGCTCTAAAGAAACGGGCGGGCATGTTAAGCGCGTCGCAGAAATATCAGCCCTACTTGCGGAAGCTTACGGCACCAATCAGATGTTTGTGGAAAATATACGCTTGGCCTCACCTCTGCATGATCTTGGCAAGATAGCTATTCCAGATGCAATTCTAAACAAACCAGCTAAGCTCGATCCGGATGAATGGAAAGTAATGCAGACTCATGCTGAGATTGGCGAAACTATGCTAAGTCATTCAGAAAGGCCTATATTTCAATTAGCTGCTCGCATTGCTGGCGCACATCATGAAAAATGGGATGGTACAGGCTATCCGAGAGGGCTGTCTGGAGATGAGATTCCACTCTCGGGCAGAATCACCGCTGTCGCGGATGTTTTCGACGCACTCAATAGCAAACGCTGTTACAAAGAGGATTGGCCTTTAGAAGAAACGCTCGCCCTGCTGGAGGAGCAAAGCGGCAAACAGTTCGATCCTCAGCTGATTACATTATTCCAAAAAAACTTGGATGCGATTTTACAAATATGTGAACGCTTCCCTGATTAACGGATGCTACCGAAGCTATGTTTGAAACCTCACCAAAGAAAGTTTCATCCAAGATAATCTCAGGTCGGCTGGGTAAGCGTTTTGCGGTTCTGATCATTGTATTTAGCTCATTTTTTACCCTTTTTAGCACCAGTTTGCAGCTTGCTCTGGACTACCATGCTGATATCAGTCGAATCGAGCAGCAGTTCAACAATATACAAACATCCTACTTACAGGCGATCACTCTAAGTGTGTGGTCTTTGGATGATTCCCAGATTGAAACCCAGTTAGTCGGGCTAAGCCAACTTCCTGATATTGAATATGTTTCTATTTTGGTAGATGGTGAAACAAGCTGGGAGCAAGGCAAACCTATTTCACGTGCAAATCGCACAATCGATCTTCCGCTTGAATACAGTGCTCCCGGTATCAATACACAAAATATTGGACAGCTTCGAGTCACCGCCAGCATCGATAACGTTTACAACCGTTTGATCAGTAAAGCGGGGGTCATCCTGATCAGTAACGCTATCAAAACGTTTTTAGTGGCAGGTTTTATTTTGCTGGTAGTCTGGCTGCATATCACCCGTCACCTACAAGCGATTTCTAGCTATCTTCGCGATATGGATGTGTTCACCCTATCCAAACCGCTATCGCTAAATAAACGAAACCCACCCGAAAAATACGATGAGATCGATACGGTAGCAGTCAGCATTAACGAGATGAGGGATAGCATCTACAACTCCTACCAAGAGCTCAACGAAAACAAGCTCCACTTGCAGGAGTTAGTAGAACAGAGGGATGCGTTGCTAGAAACTGAACGCGAATACAAAGAGACACTGGAAGATAAAGTTAAAGAACGTACACAGCAGCTAGAAGATTCAATGACCGAACTTCGTTCCGCTCAAGATTTATTGGTAGAAACCGAGAAAATGGCTGCTTTGGGTAATATGGTGGCAGGCGTAGCTCATGAGATTAATACACCTATAGGCGTTTGCCGAACAGCAGCTAGTTTTCAGGGCGAACACAGTAAAGATATTCGAAAAAAACTCACTGAAGGCAAACTAACGCAGTCAGATTTAACCGATTTCTTAGATGGTATAGATGAGTCCAGTGCGCTCTTTGAAGCGAATATCATTAAAGCCAGCAAGCTTATCTCTAGCTTTAAATTGATCGCGACCGACCAGAGTTTCGATGCCAAACAGCAATTCAATCTCAAAACCTATCTTGAATCATCCATTCAAACCATCTATCCACAATACAAACATCAGAATGTGAACTTCCATATAGATATGCCTGAGGACATAAACTTAAACAGCTATCCTGGCGCGCTTCACCATATATTGAGCAATCTAATCAATAACTCGACCATACATGGGTTTGAAGGCAAAGAGGGTGGCAACATAAAAGTTCGCGCTTATGCAGATGAACATAATGCCATGCTGGAATACCACGATGATGGTCGTGGCTTATCGTTAGAAGAGAGCAAAAAGCTATTCGAGCCATTTTTCACCACTAAAAGAGGTAAAGGTGGCAGCGGTTTAGGCATGTCTATTGTGTTTAATATTGTCTCACAGCAATTAGGCGGTAGGATCGAACTGATTAATGCCGATCAACCGGGCTTCCACATTCGCGTAACCATGCCTCTAGAAGCTAAGGAGCACAGCTCCCCTGAACAGCTAGCCTAAGCAGAAGTAGGACTGAGCTAACTAAGTTCTTGCAGAAGATCAGAACTCCAGGTAACCGATTTGGTATAACAATCGGCCACAAAATGAAACTCTTCTCCTTTAGGTAACAGGTCCCAGTCTGCCTTGATATAGGCTTCAGTTTGAGCGAGCAGTTTACCCAACGGGTTATTTCCACCCTGTACCGCTCGCTTAACTTCAACTTGAACGGGTAACTGCTCCAGCAACTCAGGTAAAGGGATACCTAGAACAGCATCTATCCCTGAGAGAAGTCCCGTCATAAAAGCGGTGCCGGAGTCCACATGGTTATGCTTTTCCGTCATCAACTGGCACATCTTCGCTTTGATCAATAACAGTCCGACCAACTCGCTTGGTACCTGTTTGTTATGGCAAAGCGCAAACAGCAGCACCCATTTTTTCAGCTCGGTTAGGCCAATATTGATAACAGCTTCGGAAATACTCGAAATAGTTCTACGACCTCCGAGGGCCGCGGAGTTTACTAGCTTTAACAAACTAGCAACCAGCTCCGGATCTCGCTGTAAAATCTGTTCAATAGAATCGACTGTTGCTTCAGAGCTGTTCACTTCTCCGATCAACTGGAACATAACCAATTCGTTGCGTGCTAATTTGCGTCCGCTCACCAACTGCGGTTCAGCAAAAAACCAACCCATAAACAGATCGAAGCCCGCAGTTTTACAATGATTATATTGCTCAAAGCTTGCGATATTGTCTGCTAGCAATTTAACACTAGGTTGCTGTTTGAGTTTTTGTGCAAGCTCGACCAGTGCATCTGCGCTGTATGCTTGGCAATCGAGTCTGATAATGTGAGCAAACTGCTGCAGCTCAGAATCAAAATCGGCAGGCATACAGATACGGTAACCTTGAACAGACAGATCTTTAAGAATCTCTTCCAAATGGGGAACAGACAAAGCAGCTAAGGTTAAATCGAACACCACAGAATCAACAGGAAGCTCTGGGAATTGAGCATCGTACAACCAGGAGGCATCTACTTTGACCCAAGCTGGCAGGCACTTTACATGGCCATTATCTAACAGATTACTGAAGGCATTAACAACTACATCTGCAGTATTAGAGCTATGATGATCTTCATCAGAATGCTCAGAAGCAGAAACCAGTTGGTATGCATAAGTGTTTAAATGCACATCAAAAATCGGCTGCCTAGAAAAAAGTACCGGCTGATTCATTTCATTCCTTTATTCAAAACGTATCTACCCCATTCTAATCCCATGCCAGACTAAGCTAAATACCCAAAGCCATTGATCCTAAGCAATAGCTTTTACAATTTCCCTACAATTAATAGTGAAAATAGCCATAGAACCTTGCGCTCTTACATTTCTGAGCAAATACTAAACATTAGTTAATTAAAACAATCTTCAATCACCACTGTATTCAGTGTTTTGAGGCCAACATGAATGGATTCATCAAGGCGGGTATCGCCTTTACCATCGCAGTTGTTGCTATCTTATTCTTCCGGTACCAATTAACTGACAGCAAAATCATAACCAATACAGAACTTCCTGCAGTAAAGATTGCAGTTTCAACGACCCCACTATCTGCTCCATTTTATATTGCGGAGAAGCAGGGGTTCTTTAAAGAAGAAGGGGTCAAAGCCGATCTCATCCCTCTCGCTGGGGGAACTAAGTGCTTTTCGGCACTGCTAAAGAAGGAAGTCGATCTAGCCACTGCTTCTAACTCAGTCGTTATGTTTAATGGTTTTAAATATGATCACTTTACTGTGCTCAGCAGCTTTGTGGAGTCCGATAATGACATCAAGCTAATGAGCCTGTCGGGTAGCGGTATCACTAAAGCTCAAGACCTAATAGGTAAATCCGTCGGTATTGTTGAAGGCAGCGCCAGTGAATACTTCCTACATACATGGTTAACCCTATCTGGCGTTGATCCAAGTAAAGTGCTAACTAAAGCCTATAGCGTTGTCGACCTCCCTAAGGTACTGAGTTTAGGAGAAGTTTCAGCCATATCTGTTTGGGAACCTTTTGCGTTTACCGCAGCATCCAATAGAAACAACCCTGCTCGCCCATTAGATACCAAAGGGCTTTATAACCTCAGTTTTAATTTGGTGGGACTAAAGGGAGCAGCACGTAACATAGAAAGTGAGCAGAAGGTATTAGCAGCTTTAAACAAAGCTGTGCATTACATCGCAGAGTATCCTCAAGAATCTCAGATAATTATTAGGGAAAAGCTACAACTGAGTCAGGCCTTTATTGATTGGATCTGGCAGGACTACCTATTCAAGCTGTCATTGAATCAATCGCAAGTAAGCTCGATTGAACAGCAGGCACGTTGGGCCATCGAATCGCAGTTAGTCATTAGTGAGACCACTCCTGACTTTATCCAATTTTTTGACGCCTCTGCGTTACAAAAAATAGATCCACACGCATCTTCGCTGTAAGTCAGAGGATAATGCTCTAACTATGACCATAAGAATTCGGCTGATTATCTTAACACTCCTTACCGTCCTACTCTGCTTGAGTATGTTGCTTGGTTTAGGCTGGATGGATGCATACAGAGCAGATCTGTTTAAGCGGGTAGATGCCATTTCGCGCATCCAAGTTGAAACAAATGCCCTTCGCAGCCAATTCCGACTACATGAGCGTTACAAAGATCTCGAATCTATTGAACGTGGGTTTCGTATTCAAAAACAACTTCAAACCTATTTAGATGAGTTAAAGCCTTTTGGGCCGGATGAACAAACCTATATTCAAAGCTTACGCCATCAAAACGAGAGTATTAGTTCGCTTTACAAGCGCATGACTCATGTACATAGGTCTCCGCAACTATCGGTCAACCAATTAAACAGCCATAACTACCTATTAGATCGCTTAGACACTACGTTACTGAGTATGAGTGAAGAGAGCTTTCGTTTAGAGCATCGCGCTTTAGCTAACTCACAACAGTACATACAACAAAAAGCGGCAATTATTCAGTCCATGCTACTCAGCTTAGCCATATTGATTGCAATTTCGACGTTCCTCACCCTACGTCTTTTCCGTCGTCGCTTAGAGCAAATCGAAACGGGTATTCAAGAACTCGCTCAAGGCAATACAAGTTGCCGGATTGAAGCTGAGCTAAGCGATGAAATCGGGAATTTAGCGGCTCACTTTAACGAAATGACCGAACAGCTTGAACACAGCACCGTTTCTATCGATCAATTGCAGACTGAGGTATCTAAGCGCACATCAGAATTAGAAAAACAAAAGCACACCTTAAAACGTTTAGCGGAGCAGGATAGTCTTACCGGCCTTTCTAACCGTTCGTTATTTATGCGTAACTTAGACCTCACCATACAACGTTGTCGGGATCATCAAACCTTAGCCGCTATCTTTTTTATCGATCTGGATAAGTTCAAACAGATAAACGACTCCTTAGGTCACAGTACCGGGGACGCGGTTTTAGTTGAAATGGCTAATCGCTTTATTAAATCCCTACGTCGCTCCGATCTGTTAGCTCGTATTGGCGGGGATGAATTTACCGTTATTATTGACCAGCTTTATCAACAGGATGATGCAGCAGAGCTGGCCCGTAAATTAATCGCCAGTTTGGAAGCTCCTTATGAATATGATGGCCACACCTTATATCTAAACGCCAGTATTGGTATCAGCATCTATCCTAACGATGGTACTGAAGCTATTGAGTTGATGAAAAATGCCGATACTGCCATGTATCAAGCAAAAAAGGCTGGGGGAAACTGCTTCAATTTTTACAATAAAGGCATGAACCAGCATGCACTGACTTGGTTGGAGCTCGAAGGCGATCTTCGAGAGGCGTTAAAACATAAACAGTTATCCGTCTACTACCAACCTCAATTTGATATCACCTCTAATAAATTGGTAGGTGTAGAAGCTTTAGCACGATGGCATCACCCGCAAAAAGGGTTAATCACACCAGATAAGTTTATTCCGTTAGCTGAAGAGAAAGGGCTAATTCAACAGTTAGGAACTCAGGTGCTCGAGCAAGCTTGCCAACAGGTAAAATCTTGGTTGGATCAAGGCGCTGCAGATCTACTGCTAGCCGTTAATATTTCTGCAAAACAATTAGAACACCAGCAACTGCCGCAACAGGTACAAAGTGTCCTCAACAAAACAGATTTCCCACCTCGGCTACTCGAGTTAGAAATCACCGAAAGTTGCATCCTAAATGATCCAGAAGAGGCAATTCGCCAGCTAAATCAACTGAAACACCATGGCTTACGCTTAGCATTGGACGATTTCGGAACCGGGTATTCATCACTCTCCTATCTGAAACGTCTACCGCTAACTAAGTTAAAAATTGATAAGTCATTTGTTGATGGCTTAGATGAAGAGTCTGATGATTACGCTATCTGCCAGGCAATTATTGCCCTCGGCAATAGCTTGAAATTGACGGTTATAGCCGAAGGCGTTGAACAGCAAGATCAAAGTGAGATATTAAGAGCAGAAGGCTGCAACCAGGTACAAGGTTATCTATTTGGCAAACCAATGACCGCAAACGAATTCGCAAAACGCTATTTAGGCTTAAACCAGAAATACATGATGGAAGAACATTAGGCTAAATTGATTCACATTAAACAGAATCAAAAAAATCACTTTTAAATATTATTGACGGTTGGGCCTAACCTAAAAGCCAAGTATTATCAGTAAGATATATACCTCTAGGCTTTATCGCAGACCTTTGAATGATGACTCGTAAAAAACGCCAAATAACTGTACCGCCAGAAAAAGCCGTAGTTTTGATCGTCGATGACATGCAATCAATGCGCATGATTACTCGAACCACACTTAAAGAGATGGGGTTTCGTAAGTTTGTTGAAAGCCCAAACGGACAAGAAGCGTTAAAACGCTTAAAACTGATGAATATTGATCTGGTGATTTGTGACTGGGATATGCCAGAGATGAACGGCATAGAGTTACTGCGCCAAATCAGAGCAGATCAGCGTCTTAGGAAAGTATCTTTTGTAATGCTGACCGCCCATGCCGAAGCCGATTTAATCCATGAAAGTATTACGGTCGGGGTTGATGGGTATTTGGTTAAACCCTATCAACCCTCGACGCTGTGTGCCCGTATTAACGATCTACTCGAGCACCCTGTAGACATCTCTTACGCTTAACGCAGACAGGTTTCCATATTGTTCGCAAGCTGCTTCAGGAAGCCTGTATATCCCTGTTCAGAAGTAATATCGATCGCAAGAGGATCTAGCTTACCCAGTTTCACTGGCTGCTTAGCCACAATTCGCTGAATTACCTTCGCTTCGAACTGCGGCTCAGTGAAGATACAGCCTACTTGATCTTCCTTAAGCATGGTTTGAATCGCTTGTAACTTTTTCGCACCCGGCGCACGAGCAGGATCAACCGTGAAGTAGCCACGCTGATTCATATCATAATGTTCAACAAAGGGAGCAAAGGCATCATGGAATACGATAAAACCTTTCTCTCTGACAGTCGCTAACTGAGCCTGAATCGCACGATCCGTAGCCAAAATATCTGCCGCAAATTGTTGGTAATTGCTGTTTAATTGCTCCGCCTGTTCTGGGTGAAGCTTCACGAGGGCTTTTTTAATCTCTGCCGCAGCCTTCAGCATTTTTACCGGGTCCATCCAAACGTGAGGATCGACAGCATGGTTGTGATGATCATGTTCATCATGACCGTGGTGCTCATGATGATCGTGATGCCCCTCTCCTGAACCCTCTAAAAGCTGCACGGTTGGAACTTTGGAACGTTCTAGTGCTTTGCTTAAAAACTGCTCCATATCGGGGCCAACCCAAACCGCTAGATCAGCAGTGTTTAGCTTGCGTAAATCAGAGGGTTTTAGAGAGTAATGATGTGGTGAGCTGCCCGCAGGGATCAGGGAATCAACCTCCCCTAATTCACCTACCACACCTTCAACAACTAGCTGCAATGGCTTAACGCTCGCTACCACCTGAATCGGTTGATCAGCAGTCGCTGTACTCGCAGCAAAAAGTGTTAAAAAAAGTAGAGTAATATTTTTCATCTTTCGCAATACATCTCTGAAGATTAAGGGTTACAATATAACACAAACTTATAGGGTAAGAATGCTATGGCACATACTGATCTAGCCTTTCATCCTGAACATGATCACCACGGATGTATAGAACAAGCATTGGAAGATGCACGCTCACTTTGTAACGAGCGTAACCTGCGTTTTACGCCTATTCGCGAGCTGGTTTTAAAAACTATCTGGCAGAGTCATAAACCGCTTGGTGCCTACGAACTTCTACCCGAACTAGCCGCTGGTGGCTTTAATTCAGCGCCTCCTACAGTTTATCGAGCGCTAGAGTTCTTACAGGAACAAGGCTTAGTCCACCGTATCGCTTTACTGAACGCTTATATCGGTTGTCCTCACCCAAGTGATCATCATGAAGGCTCCTTTCTGATCTGTCGTGTATGCAATAACGCAGTAGAGATTGATACGCGAAAGGTGAGCCAAGATATCCAGAAACAAGCGGATAGCTTAGGCTTCAAACCGGAAAAACAATCGATTGAAGTACTGGGCATTTGCCCAAGCTGCCAACAGAGTGCCGCCTAGTGAGCCCATCGCCACATACCCATGAACCACTGATCAAACTTGAAAATATCAACCTTTCCTTTGGTCAAAAGCACGTTTTGCAAGATATCAATGCAGAACTGCATCGTGGCTGTATTACCACACTGATCGGCCCCAATGGCGCAGGTAAGACGACTTTAGTTCGTGTAGTGCTAGGCTTACTCAAAGCTGATAGTGGCAGCTTATGGCAAGAAGATAGCTTACGCATCGGCTACATGCCGCAAAAGTTACAGATCGATAATACGTTCCCTTTAACAGTTGATCGCTTCCTGCGAACAACTCAATGTAAAGACCCAGCTAAAATTTTGGCAGCATTGACCGATGTCGGCGCTGATAAGTTACTCAAGCAAGCAGTACATAACCTGTCTGGCGGTGAGATGCAGCGTGTCCTGCTTGCCCGCGCCCTACTTCGTGATCCTCATCTACTAGTATTAGATGAACCTGTGCAAGGGGTTGATATTAACGGTCAGCTTGAACTTTATAACCTGATTGCACGTATTCGGGATGAACGTGGTTGTGGTGTTTTAATGGTTAGTCACGACCTTCATCTTGTGATGGCAGCAACAGATCATGTGGTTTGTATTAATCATCATGTTTGCTGCTCTGGCCACCCTGAACAAGTCACCAATGACCCATCATTTACCGAGCTATTTGGCATTCAAGGCAGCGAGCAGTTAGCTGTTTATAGCCACCATCATAACCATCGCCACGATGATCATGGCGATATTATTCCTGATCATAATTGTAAGGGCGGTTGTTAATGCCTGATTTTCTTTTATATGCCTTGCTAGGCGGCATTGGTGTTGCGGTTATTGCCGGCCCACTTGGCTCATTTGTGGTGTGGCGCCGCATGGCATATTTTGGTGACACACTCGCTCACTCTGCTCTTCTTGGGGTTTCTGTCGGCTTTATGCTGCAAGTAAACCTCAACCTAGCCGTGATCTTCTGCTGCGTGGCCCTCGCCCTTATTTTGGTCGCGATGCAAAGGCAGCGGATGGTAGCTACAGATACTCTATTGGGCATCATGGCTCATAGTTCGCTCTCTTTAGGCTTAGTTGCCGTCTCTCTACTAGAGATTCGGGTAGATCTGATGTCCTATCTGTTTGGTGATCTACTCGCTGTCGGCGTCGAAGATCTCTATTGGATCTACGGGGGCGGCATCCTCGCTCTGGTGCTGTTAAAACTCCTCTGGCAACCTCTCTTAGCGATCACCATCAATGAAGAGCTCGCTCATGTCGAAGGGGTGAATATTGCCTGGACACGATTAGCTTTGATGCTTTTGATCGCTGTCATTATCGCCGTAGCAATGAAGATTGTAGGCTTACTACTAATAACGTCTCTGCTAATTATTCCTGCAGCTGCCGCAAGGCGTTTAGCCCAAAGCCCTGAGCAGATGGCCATCGGTGCCGCTATCGTCGGTAGTTTGTCAGTAGGTGGTGGTTTATGGCTATCATGGCATTTCGATACACCCGCCGGCCCATCGGTTGTGGTGGTATCCCTGCTGATTTTTGTTCTGCTTTACACGTTGCCTTTACGCCGAGCGATTTAGCACAACATTCCAGATATGTTAATCAGCGCTTCCATAAGGCGTTGATTAACGCACCTGCCAGAATCAAGCACCCGCCGATGATGGTCCACAAAGTAGGAATCTCTTCAAAAAAGATCACACCCAGAATTGCAGAAAAGATAACCTGAACATAAGCATAAGCACTCGCCTTGCCTGCCTCTTCTGCTGCCATCGCTTTAGTTAATCCAATCTGCCCAACTTGAGTAAATACACCCACTAACAGCAGAAGTAACAGCGCTTCCATTCCAGGCACAACAAAGTCACCGCCCAACAGCAATAACGAGGTTGGTAACGCCACCAGCGGGAAATAAAAGATAATGACAGAGCTATCTTCCGTTTGACTCAGTTTACGTACGATCACATAAGCGATGGCACTCCCTAAAGCCCCCGCTAACGCAGCGAACAGGCTTAACATCGGTAAACCAATTAATCCCGCTTCACCCGGTCGCATCATCACAATCACCCCGACAAAACTGAGCAACATACAAAGCATCGTCGCTAGCTTGATCCGCTCTCCCAGAAACAGCAACGCTAAGACCGCAGTAAATGCCGGATAGGTATACTGCAATACCGTTGCATCAGCTAATGAGAGGGTCGTGACAGAGTAATAAACGCAAACTAGAGCCAAAGCACCCACAACACCTCGCGCCAGCAGGAGCGGCTTATGCTGCCCCCAGATAGAGATGCGTTTACGTTTAACATCTAAGTAACTTAAACCTAAGGACACCAGAGCCCTAGCAGCCACTATTTCCAAAACCGGAATGCCATAACCCGACACCGCTTTAACGCAGGCGGCCATCAAGGCAAAACCAAGCGCGGATAGCAGCATATAGCGAATAGCGATGGGCACGGCAGTTATAAACATGGCTTTAGACTTTGAAACGTAGATTGAGAAAGCGGGATCATACCAGATAAGCCTCAGTAAACGAGGTGATCATCGATCAGGAAATTGGTTTACCGGTAAACGATTACCAAATAGGTATGATCTAATAAGTTACAAAAAAATAGGGGCTTAAAAGCCCCTATTTTATATTAGTGATCTTTCCGCTTAGCGCCGGGGTTCGCCGTAAACATCAGAGGCTGTGCGCCTTCCTCTATTTCAGGCTTATTCTCACGATTGACGCGTGTTTCCAGCTCTTCCACAGCGGTATCTGGTTCACCATCCAAACGCATGGAATCTGCATAATCACAACGTACGCACTCTTTGTACTCACGCTCTTCATCACGGTAAGTACGAATACAATCCATCTCGCCGCATCGTGGGCAAACAGCACCCGCTATAAATCGTTTAATAACTGTCATGTTAATTACTCGGTAATTCCACTGTGGCGAAGTAGTGCATCAACTTGCGGTTCACGACCGCGGAACGCTACAAACAGCTCCATCGGTTCGCGAGAACCGCCCATTTCTAGAATGTTCTTACGGAAATCTGCACCAGTATCCGTATTAAAGATGCCATCTTCTTCAAAACGTGAGAATGCATCTGCCGATAGCACCTCTGCCCATTTATAACTGTAGTAACCCGCAGAATAACCACCCGCAAAAATATGGCTAAAGCTATGCTGGAAGCGGTTAAACGCAGGCGGGGTAATCACTGCCACCTGACTACGTACTTTATTCAACACCTCTTGAACAACCGTTTCTCCCGGCTGGTAGTCACGGTGTAAAAGGAAATCGAATAGAGAGAACTCCAACTGGCGTACCATCATCATGCCTGACTGGAAGTTACGTGCCGCCAGCATCTTATCCAACAACTCTTGCGGTAGGGTTTCGCCTGTCTGGTAGTGACCTGAGATTAACGCCAGCGCTTCTGGCTCATAGCACCAGTTCTCTAGGAACTGACTTGGCAGCTCAACCGCATCCCAAGCTACACCATTAATACCACTTACGTCAGCCGTTTCAATTTGGGTCAGCATGTGATGCAGACCATGGCCAAACTCATGGAATAGGGTGGTTACTTCATTGTGATTCAGAAGGGCAGGATCATCACCTACTGGAGAGCTGAAGTTACATACCAAATAAGCCACTGGTAGCTGCAGAGAACCATCATCTAGACGACGACGCACACGGCAATCATCCATCCAAGCGCCGCCACGTTTCTTTTCACGGGCATACAGATCCATAAAGAAGCGAGCGATCACTTCACCATTGCGGCTAATTTCAAATAGGCGCGCATCATCATGCCAACGGTCGAACTCTTCGACTTCACGCATTTCGATATCAAACAGTTTACCGGTAACCGCAAATAGACCTTCCAATACTTTTGGAAGAGGGAAGTAGGGGCGGATCTGCTCTTCAGAAATAGAGTATTTCGCCTGCTTCAGTTTCTCGCCGTAGTAAGCTAGATCCCAAGCTTGCAGGTCTTCTGCGCCAAATTCAGCTTTCGCAAACTCGCACAGTTGCTCAAAATCCTGTTTAGCTACGGGTAGGCTTTTCTCAGCAAGATCCTTTAAGAACTGCACAACCTGATCGGTATTTTCAGCCATCTTGGTCGCTAACGAATAATCAGCGTAGTTACCAAAGCCGAGCAACTGTGCCAGCTCTAAACGTAGCTCTAATAACTGAGAGATAACCTCTGTATTATCCCATTTACCTTCGCCCGGTCCCTGATCAGATGCGCGGGTAGAGAAGGCTGTGTATATCTCTTTACGCAGTTCACGATCATCCGCATAGGTGATCGTTGCGAGGTAAGAAGGGAAGTCCAGTGTCACCAACCAACCCTCTTGCTCTTTCGCTGCAGCCATCTGCTTCGCTGCCGCTAACGCCATAGGCGGAAGGCCCGCAAGATCAGACTCTGAGGTCAGTAGTTTGCTCCAGTCATCGCTGGCATCCATGACGTTTTCAGAAAACTTAGTCGTCAGCTCAGACAGCTTCTGTTGCAGCTCAGCGTAACGCTGCTGTTCTTCTGGATTCAGAGCGATACCAGATAGACGGAAATCACGTAGAGTATTGTTGACTACTTTCTGCTGCGCTTCACTTAACTGAGTAAATTGCTCACTTTCAGCAAGCTGATTAAATGCTTGGTAGAGACCTTGATGCTGACCCATCTCTGTCCAGTATTGGGACAGTTTAGGCAAGCACGCATTGTAGGCATCACGTAGCTCATCACTGTTCACCACCGAATTCATGTGCGAAACAGGCGACCAGGCTTTAGCTAAACGGTCATTCATCTCTTCAAGAGGGGCAACTAGAGAATCCCAGCTAGGTAGAGACAGTTCTTGTAGAATACGTTCAACCGTTGCTCTGCTGTCTGCCAGCAATTGATCGATTGCGGCTTCGATTTGATCAGGTTTGATCTGACTAAATGCTGGTAACAACTGTGGTTCAAGCATTGGGTTACTCATATAAAGCTAGCTCCATCGGCGAGATATCGTTCCTAATACATGGGACTAAATCTTAATTTTTCAATTCCCCTAAGCTATTTCATAATAGATACTTCCCAATTTCTAGCGAGCAATAATTATGAATGTACGTACTTATCAAGGCTTCACTCCCAAACTAGGAGAGCGAGTTTTTGTTGATCCTAGCGCGGTTGTACTTGGAGATGTCGAGATTGGTGACGATTGCTCGATCTGGCCACTCACCGTAATCCGTGGTGATATGCACCGTATTCGTATTGGCGCACGCACCAGCGTGCAAGACGGTTCAGTCCTACATATCACCCATGCAGGCCCCTATAACCCAGATGGTTTCCCATTGATCATTGGCGATGACGTCACCATTGGCCATCAAGCGATGCTACATGGCTGCACCATTGGTAGCCGAGTTTTAGTGGGCATGGGTGCAATGGTTATGGATGGCGCGGTAGTTGAAGATGAAGTGATTATCGGCGCGGGCTCCCTAGTGCCACCAGGTAAAAAACTAGAAAGCGGCTACCTTTACGTTGGCCGTCCTGCAAAACAACAGCGAGAACTCACAGAAAAAGAGCGCTCTTTCTTCAGTTATACTGCTGGAAACTATGTGAAACTTAAGGATAAGCACCTTGAAGAAGATTTCGCAGGCTAACAGTCTGATCCTGGCCACGCTGCTTGTAAGCGGTTGTGGCTATAATATCCAGAGTTCCCCTACTACTTGGGTTAACTCCTATGAGGTAGAGGTCTCTGATACGGAGGAGGGGAAACGCTATTCCCTTTGTAAAAGTTTTGGTTGCGATCGAAGATCTTCAATACAGTTTTATACTGATGAGCTAGACCAAGTTCGTCAGCACTTCTCACCACCAGCAGTTACAGCAGAGGAAGAGCGCTTAAGGATCGCTACAGGTATCGGTCTGTTTGAAAGAATCACCGGCCCCAAACTACGCACTTTTGGTGATCAAGCAGCTAATAACACCTCCTTTATCAGTCGTTCAAATCAATTGGATTGTGTTGCTGAGAGCCTCAATACAACGCGTTACCTTTTAATCTTACAGCAGATGAACCTCTTACATTTCCACCGACCAGGCGGAAATGTTCACCGTGGCCCCTTCACGTTAAATGCGCCCCATAACAGCGCTACTATCGTTCAACTAGATACTCAGCAAGCCTTTGCTGTGGACTCTTGGTTTGGCGCTAACGCTGAACCCGCTTGGATTACGCCTGTGGATAACTGGTTAACCGGCGCTGATCCTGAAGACTAGCTGCTGGTTATAATTCAAACACCAGTTGATAATAATTATCAATAACTTTAGTATCGCCCACCAACATCTTACTTTCATAATACTTTGAGCCTTATTTTCAGCAAGTTAAGCGCTATTTCCGTTACTCGGACAAGCGCCTGTGGGTATCTATTTAGCTCGAAAAGTAAGCAGCCTTAATGCTTAAACGACTAAGAACATTTTAAAACTACGATGTCTTGTTGGTTGTGAATAATCTCATTCAGTTAACCAGGGTAAGTACCAGATTAAATCGCTTTTTAAAAAGAAGGGAACAACATGAAAAAGACCACTATCGCCACGCTAGTTGCTGCGGCAATGACATCAGCAACACCAGCCTTTGCAACCGATGTTGCTAAAGAGTTAGCGGCAATGAAAGCACGTATTGCACAACTGGAAGCACAGCTAGCTGCTCAGCAAGCAACAACGGAAAAGCTAGAGCAAGAAACTGAAGCTCAAGCTTCAGCTGCTCCAGCAAACGGTGGCTTCGCAGATAACGTCAGCGTAGGCGGCGAAGTAACCTTGCTAGCACAGCAAGTTGAGACTGATGGCGAAAACAGCGTTGGTGATGTTTTAGTTGATACTTTCGAACTTGAAATCGCTGCTGATATTAACGAAAACGTTAAAGTTTCTACGCTAATCGAATACCTATCTGCAGACGAGAAACTGGACCTTGCTGAAGCATACGTAGTGATTGGCTCTGAAGATGACCCTCTAAGCTTCACGCTGGGTAAAGCTGCTCACCCTTTACTAGTAGGTGATTCTGCAGCCTTCACTGACCCAATTGCATTCGACATCTTCGATGCGAAAGAAGGTCTAGCTATGTTGAGCTACCAAAATGAGATGATTCAGCTAGATACCTATGTGCTTAACAACTCTGCAGAAGGTAACGAAGGTTTAGATACGTTCGGTCTTAACTTAGGCACTACATTCAGTAATGGTGTTTCTCTTGGAGCAGGCTATGTGACGGATGTTGCCAATACCGCAGGTCCTTTTTCTGAGCTAGGCGGTCTAACTGAGAAAATCGATGCATGGCGCGTAAATGCATTGGTAGAAGCGAATGACTTGGCGTTGTTTGCTGAGTATATCCAGCTAGGTAAATCTAACTTGGCGGGCGAGCCAAGCTTCCTTCATTTAGGTGCAGGCTACGGAACACAGATCCTAGGTGCGGACGGTACGCTTTTCCTAGGTTACAGCGAATCTGATGAAGCTGAAGATATCGATGATGTAGCAGGTATCGACTACGAACTACCTGAAAAGCGTGTAGCGCTGGGTGTATCGCGTTCTCTAGGTGAAAATGCTGAAGTGACTGCGGAATATGTTCGCGAAGAAGCTTACAGCGACACAGATAGCGATATCCTAAATGTTGCGGTAACAACTACTTTCTAAGCAGGGCTTAGCGAGTTGTTAAAATGTGACTGACCAACGCTGAATCCCCCTTCAATCATCAGCGCTGGTCGTCACAATACTCTGTACAGACAGATATTCTGTAAACATTACTGTTAATGATATCTGTTATCACTTTGGCAGGGAACGCTCCTAAGGAATTAAATCCTTTAGAAGGAACTTTTCCAAACCTTATTTGTTCGACTTAACCTCTAGCTTAGCCGAAGAAATTTCCCGTAAACGCTTAACCACTTGAGCATTAATACTACGTTGCGTAAACGTACCATCGGCCTTGCGTTTACCCGGCTTCTTACCCATTAAAATCTCTAAGCAATCATCCACATGACCAACCGCATGGACAGAGAATAACCCCTCCTTAACAGCCTCGACAACCTCTTCTTTGAGCATAAGATTGCGCACATTGGCTTTAGGAATAATGACCCCTTGTTCGCCGGTAAGTCCGCGGGTTTTACAGAGATTAAAGAACCCCTCTATTTTCTCGTTTACACCACCAATCGCCTGTACTTCGCCATACTGGTTGATAGATCCTGTAGTTGCGAAGCTCTGACTAATCGGTATATGTGTCAACGCTGATAAAAGGGTGCAGACCTCTGCTAAAGATGCACTATCACCATCAACATAACCGTACGATTGCTCCAAAGCGATGCTGGCAGAGATCGCCAAAGGGAAGTCTTGGGCATATTGATGACCTAAGAAGCCCGATAGGATCAAAACGCCTTTTGAGTGGATCGGCTGGCCTAAGGCAACCTCACGCTCAATATCCACGATACCGCGATTACCCGGATGAACCGTTGCCGTGATCCGTGCAGGTGTACCGAAAGCGACATCACCCACTTGCAGTACCGTTAGACCGTTGGTTTTACCAACGGCTTCACCTTGGGTATCGATCAAAACCGTTTGGTTAAGAATGCCTTCTTCGATCTTTTCAGACATCCGAGAAGTCCGGCGTTCTTTCGCATTCAGCGCCATCTCTACATGATCGGCATTAATCAGCTCATCTTCCTCTTTGACCCGCTTGAAATCAGCTTCACAAAGCAGATCAACCAACTCGCCAATATGAGCTGATAATAACTCCTGATCTTCGGCCTGACGCGAACTATGCTCGACCAAACGCGCCACTGCTCGACGAGTCAGCGGAGCTAAGCCTTCTTCATCGGCTAACGTTTTCATCAAGCGTGCATAATGCCTAATAGACTGAGGAGTTCGCTTTACATCCTCATCAAAATCCACCACGACTCTGAACATCTTCTCAAAGTCATGATCAAGCTCTTGTAGGAGGTAGTAGATATTGCGTGCACCGATCAGCACAATTTTCACTGAAAGCGGTACCGCCTGCGGCGTTAGGGTGATTGTGCTAATACCCGCGTATTCACTGGCGGGGCTTTCAATTCTGATTTCATGGGATTTCAGCGCACGTTTAAGTGCACCATAAACAAAAGGCTGTTCCAGTAGCTTCTCAGCTTCTAGTACCAGATAACCACCATTCGCTCTGTGCAAAGCACCAGGGCGAATAAGTTTGTAGGTCGTAGAAAGAGCACCCATTTCAGATGTGTACTCTACACGTCCAAACAAATTCTCATAGCTAGGGTGCGCTTCGTAAACAACAGGAGCACCCTTAACCTTATCGTTATCCACAAGCAGATTAACGCCGTAATTGCTTTCTAGATAAGCACGACGGCTGGCATCAGTAAGCGGCTCGATCAGCTTTTCATCACCGACAATTTCAGCGCAGTTTTTAACTAACGACGTTTCCATCTCTGACAGATAGTCTGTCGCCGCAGCAATATTGGCGTACTTATCTTTCAGCGGTTGGAAAAGTGGGGCGATTGACTGTCGTGTGGTATCACGATCGAGGTTCTTCAGCTTTTCTGCTGCCTCGCGTCGCCACTGCGGTAGGCCTGTTAACGCTTCGTTTAGCTTATCTTCCAGATCAGATATCGCCTTGGTAAAACCATCACGAATCTCTTCAGGTAACTGCGAGAAAACCGCTTCGTCCATCGCTTGCCCTTCGGCAACCGGAGTAAAACCGATACTACCTGCATCGCGGTATACCGCAATGCTATGCTCACGCGCTTCGCGCTCAACACCTTCTATCGCCTGATCATAATAGCGGTTGAGTTCACGCTCGATCTTACTCTTCTTACGTTGATAAGAAGGGCTTTCAAAGGCCGCTGGCATCTCTGACAACACCGCTTCGATAATGTTTTTAATATCACGCTTAAACTGCTGAGCCTTGCCAGCAGGGAAGGGGATAGCTAAAGGATTACGATTATCTTTTAGGTTATTCAGATAAACCCAATCCCCCGGCTTTTTCTCTTTTTTCGCCGTGGTTTTGAGGTTCTCCATCGCAAAGGAGAAACGCCCCGTATGCGGATTACCCATCACAAACAAGTTATAGCCTGGACGGCGCATGCCGATACCAAAATCCATCGCCTCAATGGCACGGGTTTGGCCAAAGAATCCAGTGAACGGTTCAAGCGTAGACGTGTTTTTGAAAGGTAGTAATTCAGGATCGCAGCGAAAATAAAGCTGCTCAGTAGATAGTCGGGTTTCCGTTACCATAAGGTACTCCCGCAGCAGACTGAAAAGTTAACACTATGCAGTGTTCTTATTTCAGTTATACGCCGCGAGAGAGCCCCATGCAAGTCTGCTTTGATAAAATTTATAAAGCGACTGTTGTATTAAAATCAAACAGTTATTGCTTCACGGATATCAGAGATAACGGTTTTAGAGTCAGGGTCCAAGCCACGCCAGATTCTAAAAGATTCCGCAGCCTGCTCTACTAACATACCTAGGCCATCAATGGACTTTGCCGCACCTTGTTCAGTCGCCCAAACACAAAAAGCGGTTGGTTCTGCGGCATACATCATGTCGTAGCACCAAGCACCTTGTGCCAATACATGTTCCGGAAGAGGGGGGATCTCACCCTGTAAGCTAGCAGCAGTACCATTGATGATCAGATCAAAGCTTTGACCTGCAAGCTCATCATAACCACCGCCCGATACGTTACCAAGATCTGCAACCAACCCAGCAAGCTCTTCGGCTTTAGAAGCGGTACGGTTTGCGATAACTAACAGCTCAGGCTTTTGCTCCAAAACCGGCTGTAAAACGCCACGAACAGCACCTCCAGCACCTAGGATAAGCACCTTTTTACCTTCAATCGTGCCACCATTGTTACGCACAATATCGCGCACCATGCCAACACCATCGGTGTTATCACCACACAAGCGACCTTGATCATCGCGGTACAAAGTATTTACCGCACCCGCCAATTCAGCACGCGGACTTCTAACTTCAGCTAAAGACCAAGCTTCCTGTTTAAACGGAATAGTGATATTCAGACCACGGCCATCACCCGATAAGAAGTCAGAAACGTAACCTTCGAAGTTATCTTCAGGTACGCAGATCGCTTCATAGGTCAGATCCTGATCTGTACTCGATGCAAATGCAGCGTGGATTTGTGGCGATTTAGAGTGCTTAATCGGATTACCGAATACCGCGTAACGATCAGTCATAATCCGCCCTTACACTTCCAGCCAGTTACGAGGCTTCAAATAACGCTCGTACAGCACCGCTTCTTCAGTGCCTTCATCAGGTTTCCAGTCGTAACCCCAACGTACTTCTGGTGGCAGCGACATCAAGATAGACTCAGTACGTCCACCAGATTGCAGGCCAAACAGGGTGCCACGGTCAAACACTAGATTGAACTCGACATAACGGCCACGGCGGTGCAATTGGAAGTCACGCTGACGCTCACCGTATTCACGGTCTTTGTTTTTCTCGATAATTGGCACATAAGCTTTAGTGTAAGCATTACCAATCGACTGCATCAGCCCGAAGCTCTTATCGAAACCAAGCTCATTAAGATCATCGAAGAAAAGCCCGCCTACACCACGAGGCTCATCACGATGCTTCAAGTAGAAGTATTCATCACACCACTCTTTGAAACGTGGGTAGATATCATCACCAAATGGATCACAGGCTTCTTTAGCTGTCTGGTGCCAGAACTTACAATCTTCATCGTTACCGTAATAAGGCGTTAGGTCAAAACCACCACCAAACCACCATACGGGTTCTTCACCTTCTTTTTCTGCGATGAAGAAACGAACGTTGGCATGAGAAGTGGGGATATAAGGGTTATGTGGATGAATAACCAAAGACACACCCATCGCCTGAAAACTACGACCCGCTAATTCAGGTCGATGCGCTGTAGCAGAGCCTGGCAACTTATCGCCGAAAACGTGAGAGAAGTTCACACCACCTTTTTCGATAATTGCGCCCTTATCTAGGACGCGAGTACGACCTCCGCCGCCTTCTTCTCGCTGCCACTCATCCTGATAAAATTTTCCTTCGCCATCAGCCTGCTCTAGGGCATCACAAATAGCATCTTGCAGCCCCAAAAGGTATTCTTTTACAGCGTCAATATTAGGTGCGGACATAGTACTCACTCACATATTCATTTAAGCGCGAATTAATTGATCAGATTTTAGATCTCGAATTTGAGTAGGCTGATCTAAACCACCTAACTCACCTGGCAAAACATAAGCAAGTTTTTCACCGAAGTAAGTCTTCACTCTCAATATATCTCTTGCAGGTTCATGCGCTGCAGGATTTGCCGAAGTCGATACAAGAAAAGATCCGTAGGATTCAGTCAATTCTTTTACTTGTAAGTGATTACTCACTCTAACAGCTACAGCGCTATGATTACCTTTAATCCAAGTAGGAATTCTGTTCTTTTTATCTGGCAAAATCCACGTATATGGACCCGGCCAGTTAGCAGTTACTTTGACATACTCATCATCAGTCAGATCTTCGAGCAAAAAATCGATCTGAGAGAGATTTCCAGCGATTAAAACCAGACCTTTATGCATAGGTCGACGCTTAATTTCTAGAAGTTCTAAGACGGCCTGTTCGTCAAACGGGTCACAACCTAAACCCCAAACCGCTTCAGTAGGATATGCGATCACACCGCCTTGACGGATCGCTCGAACAGATTGCTGAATATGCCACCAATCAGGTTTTAAATTACTACTCACCATTTACTCCTCAATGCCATATAACAAATCAACAGTGCATCACTATTCTTTACTAGAGGTATCAATAAATAGTGACGAGAGGTAGATAGAAAGAGCCCCATACAGATAACTAAGCGGGGTAACTCCCTTTCATCTTGAAGGCATTTAACTTTGAGGGCTGAACACTAAATGTTCGACGCGGTCTTTGCAACTCTACCGAATTGTCTTTTAGCATCGGATATAACCCTGTCCATCTTGGCTAATGATGCCTAAAAGTTCCAACTCCACCAACATAGGGCCTATTTCTGCGATATCCATTCCAGTGAGATAGCTCAGTTGGTCGATTGAGTTATATTCGTACCCGAGGTGTTTTAACAATTGCTGCGTGTCGGGAGAAAGATTGGAGATGCCCTCTTCAACCTTGTCTTCAATATGCTCAACATGCTGTTCGGCTAGATAACCCAGTAAAGGGGCAAGCTGCGAGGTAATATCTTCCGCTGACTCGACCAAGCAAGCACCTTCACGGATTAGCTGATGACAGCCTTTACTCAAGGGATTATTAATCGCCCCAGGAATAGCAAAAACTTCACGACCTTGCTCCATCGCCATCCTAGCGGTGATTAACGACCCACTTTTCGGGGCCGCCTCAACCACCAAAATTCCTGCGCTCATGCCACTAATAATGCGATTACGACGCGGAAAATGTGGCGCCATCGGCGGCGCCCCAGGAAACAGTTCGCTCAACCATACCCCTTGTTGCTCTATTATTTGCTGAGCCAAAATACGATTTCGAGCGGGATAGGGCCGATCCAAGCCGGTACCAAATACCGCAACCGTTGGACATTGGGCATTAACACTCGCCTGATGAGCTGCAGCATCAATACCCAAGGCTAAGCCTGAGTTCACTATCAAGCCGTTTTGAGCCAAATAGTTAGCAAATTGATAAGCATGTTTTAAACCACCGTGAGAAGCGCTACGGCTGCCTACAATCCCGACCTGAGGAAGATTCAGAGCCGCTAGATTACCACGAGCAAATAGAATGGGAGGGGGATCATAAATTTCACGTAGCAATGCAGGGTAGTCTGCATCAGTGATAGCTATGACATAACAATCCTTAGCTGAAGCTTGCCATGCCAATGCCGATTCCAACTTCTGTTGTACCAGAGAGGTACGCCCTTGCTGGAAATCACTTAAAGCGGTAATTGTTTTTTTCTTGAGGTTAAGCCGATGCCAATCAGCTTCAGAGGAGCGGAGGAGTTTTTCAGGGGTCCATCCCTGATCCCAAAGCTTTTTAACTGAAGCGGCCCCTAAGTCTGGTAGGGCGGCAACGGCGATCCAGTCCCTTAGATCAGCCGTCATCTTTTATCCTTTATGGTTCTCGGATCTCATCTCCGATAGAAACAACATCTGTGCTGCGCATGATTAAGCCATAACTGACTTTCTCAAACACTTTGAAGACCATCAACTCACCCGAGCGTTCCTGTGGCAATGTCACCATCTCTTTAGTCACAGGGTCCTTAATCAACTCACCTCGACGATAGATAGCAAATACATGTCCTGATTCAACCCCTTCTCGCATACCACGGTTGATTGCGACAACATTAAATTGCCCAGCATCACGCACACCTTGCAGCACCGATAGGATCTTGCCATCCAAACCTGATGGGGCAGGGGCTGGGTGGAAGACAGACTGAATACGCACTTCTTCAGTTGGAACTACACGGTCCAAGATACGCACTTCTTTGTGGGATTTAATGATATCCAGTGTTAGCACGTCTTCATTACGTGCAGAAACATCAGCATCTGCAATCTTCAACGTTTCGTAACCAAGAAACTCTTCTGTATCTGGGTCTACGTATTCATTAGCCGGGCGGTAGATACCTTGTCGACGCTGCTCAGCCACTAACTGACCACGTGCGTAAATACGATCACCGGCACCAGCAATAATCCGCTCTTTTTGGCCGCCTAATACATAAGGGGCTTCTTTCAGAATATCTTCTGAAAGCACACGGTTATCGTTTAAGAAACTATTTATATCGCGTAGTGGAATTGCAGGAATTGGTTTAACCAACGGAGACACACGTGCACGAGGATAGATTCCACTATCACGTCTAACCCCTAAACGCGGCTTTCCATTCACCCACGTAAGATAAATTACATCTCCAGGATAGATTAGATGAGGGTTATCAACCTGCGGGTTTACCCCCCAGACCTCTGGCCATTTCCAAGGGCTTTGTAAAAAACGACCTGAGATGTGCCACAACGTATCCCCTTTCACCACCACATATTCTTGTGGATGGTCATTACGAAGCAGCAGAGAGTCCTTACGGGTTTCAGCATGAACTGTAGTCAGTGAAACCAATACCAGAGCGAACAAACCGCATAACAATTTTTTCATGTCCAGTTCCCTTATTACCTATCTCCTTAATTCCTATAAATAAGAAGATAAAGTAACGACAATACATTGAGCGTTCTAATCAGTATAATAGGCAGCTTAATATTTTTCGCTATTGATCTCGATATTATCTTTCGGTTAATACCTGAATAATCGAGTTAAAATTTAAGATACCTGTAAATTAGGCTCTAACTTAGCATGACTTACAGAAGTATTCACACCAATAGCACCCGATAACTTGTTGATACAGACGTAAATCATGGCAAAACTAACCATCCTTGAATACCCAGATCCGCGCTTGCGCACTATTGCTGAGCCCGTTGAGACTGTTGATGACGAAGTACGTGCTCAAATCGATGACATGTTCGAAACAATGTACGCGGCTCCAGGTATTGGTTTGGCAGCGACACAGGTGAATATCCATAAACGCATCGTAACTATGGATATCTCTGATGATCAAAACGAGCCATTGGTTATGATCAACCCTGAATTTGAAGTAATCGATGAAGAATTACACAAATATCAGGAAGGTTGCCTATCTGTTCCTGGCTTCTACGAAAACGTTAAGCGCCCTCAAAAAGTTAAGCTAAAAGCGCTCGACTACAACGGCGAACCTTATGAGATGGAAGCTGAAGGCCTACTTGCGGTATGTATTCAGCACGAACTTGACCACCTGAATGGCAAGCTGTTTGTGGATTACATCTCTATGCTCAAACGTAACCGCATCAAATCTAAGCTAGAAAAACTGCATAAATTGCAGGAAAAGCACGCCTGATCATCACTGAAAAGCAACTCGCAGGCTTGCTGGTTTGACTAGCAGGCCTGTTTTTATTTTGGAGCCTAGACCATGCCAGCGTCGCCACTAAAAATAGTTTTTGCCGGCACACCTGATTTTGCCGCATCCAGCTTACAAGCCCTGCTTAACTCAGAGCATGAAGTGATCGCAGTTTATACCCAGCCTGATAAGAAAGGGAAGCGTAAAAATCAGATGGCTCCGCGCCCAGTCAAAGATCTTGCAATGGAGCATAACATCCCGGTGTTTCAGCCAACCACGCTAAAAACAGAAGAAGAACAGTTAGCACTTACAAACCTCAAAGCCGATATTATGGTTGTAGTTGCTTACGGTATGCTACTGCCAAAAGCGATTCTTGAGACGCCTCGCCTAGGTTGCATCAATGTTCACGGATCTCTACTTCCTCGCTGGCGCGGCGCGGCTCCTGTCGAACGCTCAATGCTTGCAGGGGATGCTGAAACTGGCGTCACTATCATGCAGATGGATGAAGGCTTAGACACTGGCGATATGCTCTACAAAGTCACTACGCCGATCGGAAGCAACGACACGGCAGCAAGTGTATTCGACCGCTTGACCGCTATTGGTTCTGAGGCCCTGATTGAAACGCTTACACAGTTCCAACAGGAAACTGTGTCTCCAGAACCACAGGATGACAACTTAGCGACGTACGCGAAGAAGTTACAAAAAACCGAAGGTGTTATCGATTGGAACGCTTCCGCTACAGATATCGACCTTAAAATTCGCACCCTAAGCCCGCGTGTTGCAGTGACGTTCAAGCTTGGCGAAGAAGTAGTGAAGCTATTAGATTGCGAATTAGTGGAGCAAAATGGCAACCCGGGTGAGATTCTACCTTCTGACAAAAAGAGCATTGTTATCGCATGCGGAGAAGGCGCTATTAAAATCAAACAGCTTCAGCTTCCGGGTAAAAAGCCAATGGACAGCGCCGCTGTTCTAAACTCTAAACGAGAGCAGTTTAGTGCTGGCGTAGTTTTAGGTTAGACGTTTTAGGACAATTACCATGACCACCAATGTTCGGGCACTTGCAGCACAAATCCTAACCCCTTTGCTTAAAAATAAGGGCTCTCTGAATACGCAGTTTGCGGCAATTGAACGTCGTTGCCCAGAGAAGGATCGCGGCCTTCTACGCGAACTTTGCTACGGCACTATGCGTTACCATCCGCAGTTAAACGCCATCATTAAGCTGCTGCAAAACCGACCATTTAAGTTTCGAGATATCGATATTAAAGCCATCGTTTTGGTCGGTCTGTATCAACTAAAACACACTCGCATTCCAGCTCATGCCGCGATTAGCGAAAGCGTCGAGGCTTGCAAAGAGCTTGATAAAGCTTGGGCTGGAAAAGTAGTGAATGCTCTTTTACGCCGTTTTCAACGCGAACAAGAAGAAATCGAAGACTACCTAAAGGATGACGATTCATACCAGTTCAACCACCCTGAATGGATGATCGCCAAGCTGAAGAATAACTGGCCTGATCACTGGCAAGAGATACTCACCGTCAACAACGAGCAAGCACCGCTGACGCTTCGCGTGAATCAACGCTCAACAAACCGTGAGGAATACCTACAGCAACTGACCCCAATTATTGCTGCAGAAGCAACTCAATTCAGTGATCAGGGGATAAAACTAGCGGAATCCGTCAATATTGAAACCCTTCCGGGTTATAGCGTCGGCGCATTTAGCGTACAGGATGAAGCCGCACAGTTATCTGCGGACCTCCTCGATCTACAACCAGAACAACGCGTGCTGGATGCCTGCGCAGCACCCGGCGGTAAACTATGCCATATCCTAGAACACGAGCCTAAGCTTGCTCAGGTCGACGCTGTAGAGCTCGAGCAAAAGCGAATCAGCCGCGTAGAAGAGAACCTAGAACGCCTGCGCTTAAAAGCCAACTTAAAAGTAGCGGACGCAGCCACACAAACTTGGTGGGACGGAACAGATTACGATCGTATTCTCTTGGATGCCCCTTGTTCTTCTACGGGTGTTATTCGCCGCAATCCGGATATAAAATACCTGCGCCAAGGCGAAGATATTCACGAAACAGCCAAACTTCAGCGCGCTATTTTGGATAATTGCTGGTCCATGCTGAAACCCGGCGGTAAGTTGCTTTATGCAACTTGTTCCATCTTTCCGCAGGAAAATGGGCGATTGATTAAGCAGTTTGTAACCCAAACTGAGAATGCCAAACATCTGCCAATTGAAGCAGAGTGGGGTATTGAACAAGAGTATGGTCGACAGCTGTTTCCACAGTCTAACGGCCATGATGGTTTCTATTATGCACTGCTGGAAAAAACGGAGTAAGCTCAAGTAGCTATGTGTATTTCTGTCATTTCTGCAGCAGTTAAAGGCTGATCATGAAGATCATTATTCTAGGTGCCGGACAAGTAGGCGGCACTTTGGCTGAAAACTTAGCCAGTGAAGACAACGACATCACTATCGTTGATACAGACACTGGCCGCCTCAGAGAACTACAAGATCGTCTCGACATCCGTACGATCGAGGGTAAAGCATCCTACCCATCTGTACTCGATAGTGCCGGCGCCCAAGATGCCGATATGCTGATCGCCGTAACAAACTCTGATGAAGTCAACATGATCGCCTGTCAGGTAGGCCAAACCCTATTCAACACGCCGACTAAAATCGCCCGTGTGCGTGAGCATGACTATCTGAATAAAAACCAGAAGATCTTTGGCGAAAAAGGCATCCCTATCGATGTACGTATCAGCCCGGAACTACTGGTAACGAAACACATCAAACGCTTAATCCAGCACCCAGGCGCTTTACAGGTACTGGATTTTGCCGACGCTAAAGCCCAGCTTGTAGCCGTAAAAGCATATTATGGCGGCCCACTGGTGGGTCGCGAGATCTCATACCTTCGCGCCCACATGCCATCGGTCGATACCCGCGTAGCGGCGATCTTCCGCAGCGGAAGCCCCATTATCCCGGAAGGCAACACAGTTATCGAAGCGGACGATGAAGTGTTCTTTATCGCTGCACGCAAAGATATTCGTGCCGTAATGAGCGAACTGCGTCGTCTAGATCGCCCTTATAAGCGCATTATTATCGCAGGTGGCGGTAATATCGGCGCGCGATTAGCTGAATCGATTGAAGACGAGTTCCAAGTCAAAATCATCGAGCGAAACATTCGTCGCTGTAACCAGCTGGCGCGCTCGTTAGATAACACCATCGTCCTTCAAGGTAGTGCTTCCGACCGTGATCTACTGATCGAAGAGAATATCGAAGATACCGACGTATTCTGCGCCCTGACCAACGATGACGAGGCGAACATCATGGCGTCTATGCTTGCGAAGCGCCTTGGCGCACGTACGGTAATGACCCTGATTAACAACCCTGCCTATGTAGATCTAGTACAAGGTGGTGCGATCGATATTGCGATATCCCCTCAGCAAACCACTATCGGTGCGCTACTTACCCATGTACGTCGAGGTGATGTAGTAGCAGTACACTCTCTGCGTCGAGGCGCGGCAGAAGCACTCGAAGCGGTAGCTCATGGTGATAAGTCATCATCTAAAGTGGTCGGCAAAACCATTGAAGAGATCAATCTTCCTCCGGGTACAACCATCGGTGCCATCGTGCGTAACGACGAGGTATTGATCGCGCACGATGATGTTGTCGTTGAAAGTGGTGACCACGTGATCTTGTTCTTGGTTGATAAACGCCGAATCAACGAAGTGGAACGCCTGTTCCAAGTTGGTCTTACATTCTTCTAAGCGGAAGCAGCGCAGATGCATTACAAAGTTATCTTACGCATATTAGGCATACTGCTGATGATATTCAGCATCTCTATGCTGCCGCCGTTAGGTATCTCCTATCTCTATGACGATGGGGCAGAGCTGGCTTTTATCGCCGGATTCTTGATTACCCTGCTTACCGGTTTTTTCATCTGGATTCCGGTATATCGTGTCCGACAGGATTTACGCACCCGTGATGGTTTCTTAATTACCGTCCTGTTTTGGTCAGTACTGGGGCTGTTTGGGGCTTTCCCATTTATGCTCACGGACAATCCACATCTCACCTTTATTGATGCGCTATTTGAGTCCCTATCTGGCCTAACAACCACTGGGGCCACGGTAATTACTGGCATTGATGACCTGCCAAAATCGATTCTGTTTTATCGCCAGCAACTGCAATGGCTTGGTGGTATGGGTATCATCGTATTAGCCGTAGCAATTCTACCTATGTTAGGGATCGGTGGTATGCAGTTGTATCGTGCTGAAACACCGGGCCCAGTTAAAGACTCCAAGCTTACACCACGTATTACAGAGACTGCCAAAGCGCTATGGTATATCTATCTATCCCTAACCATCGCTTGTGCAGCGGGTTACTGGTTAGCAGGAATGGATCTTTTCAATGCTATTGGACATAGTTTCTCTACCGTTGCAATCGGTGGTTTTTCCACCCACGACGCCAGTATTGGTTACTACGATTCAGTTGCCATAGAGATGATCTGTATCTTCTTTATGACCATCTCTGCAGTAAATTTCGGCCTACACTTTTTTGCTTGGCGACAACGCACCATTTCACACTACATTCTGGACCCAGAATTTAAATTCTATTTAATTACACTCCTAGCAATAACCGTAATCGCGATTGTTGCCTTGGTTGTAACCGAAACATATGCGCCTGGCGAATCGATGCGTAAAGCACTGTTTATGGTGGTATCGATCGCAACCACGACCGGCTTTGCCACAGCAGACTTTGCCCACTGGCCAGTGATGCTACCGTTCCTGCTATTCGTAGCGGCCTTTGCCGGCGGCTGTGCAGGCTCTACCGGTGGTGGCATGAAGGTCATTCGCGTGCTTCTGATCCTTAAGCAGGGTTATCGTGAGATCCAACGTCTGGTTCATCCAAACGCGATTATTCCGGTAAAACTAGGCAAAAAGCCGATCTCCGATAAAGTACTAGAAGCAGTGTGGGGCTTCTTCTCAGTCTATATGATCGTCTTTGTAGCCATGCTCATCGTATTGTTAGCGACTGGGCTTGATCAGGTAACTGCATGGTCAGCGGTAGGCGCAACATTGAACAACCTAGGCCCAGGCCTTGGCGACGTATCTGCTCACTACGGCGACCTTAACGATCCAGCTAAATGGGTACTTTGCTTTGCCATGCTGCTCGGTCGTCTAGAGGTATTTACCTTGCTAGTACTATTCACACCTATTTTCTGGAAACGATAAAGCAGACATCAGATCTGCGACGAACCTAATTTCGAGAGCCTAATCATGCGATATACAGTTTACCTATCCGGTGAGATTCACACCGACTGGCGCAACAAAATCAAAAAAGCCATCAACCAAAATGGCCTACCAATCGATGTACTTACGCCAAACACAGATCACGATTCCAGTGATGGCTGTGCTACAGAGATCCTAGGCCCAGAAGAGAAGAACTTCTGGACCGATCACAAATCAGCAAAGATGAACACTATGCGTCACATGACTGCAATCAAACGTGCTGACATCGTGATCGTTCGTTTCGGTGATAAATACCGCCAGTGGAACGCTGCATTTGATGCCGGTTTTGCCATCGCCAATGGCAAGTCCTTGATCGTTGAACACGCACCAGAATTGACGCATCCACTAAAAGAAATCGACGCTTGCGCGCATGCTGTAGCCGAGAATACAGAGCAGGTAATCGAAACGCTTAAATACCTTTGCTTGGATTACTAAGCGATACCACGCCGGGGTAGAACCTATTTCTACCCCTTTTTCTCCAAAAATCCCCTTTATCCCCTTTTACAGCCACCGACTGGCTATTTTTTGTTGTATAATTGCCGGCTAATTTTTCGGGCTAATCTGGTGCTGTGCAGCTGCCATGAAGGCAGAAACTCAACGGCACTTATGTAAAAGGTGAAACGCTGTGACTGACAAGGCGACCCCAGACGTAAGCACATTTCAGGGGCTGATCCTTGCTCTACAGGAATACTGGGCAGAGCAGGGCTGTGTAATCGTACAACCACTGGACATGGAGGTAGGTGCCGGCACCTTCCATCCTGCGACTTTCCTACGCGCAATTGGACCTGAGACCTGGCGTTCTGCATACGTGCAGCCTAGCCGTCGTCCAACTGATGGCCGTTACGGTGAAAACCCTAACCGTCTGCAGCACTACTATCAGTTCCAGGTTGTGCTAAAGCCATCTCCTGACAACATTCAGGAGCTATACCTAGGCTCTCTAGAGCGCATGGGTATCGATCTTGGCATTCACGACGTTCGCTTCGTAGAAGACAACTGGGAGTCTCCAACACTAGGTGCTTGGGGTCTTGGTTGGGAAGTGTGGCTAAACGGCATGGAAGTAACTCAGTTTACTTACTTCCAGCAAGCAGGCGGCCTTGAGTGTTACCCAGTGACAGGCGAGATCACTTACGGCCTTGAACGTATTGCGATGTACCTACAAGGCGTAGACAGCGTTTACGACCTGACATGGGCAGTAAACCCAGACGGTTCTAAAGTGACTTACGGCGACGTATTCCACCAGAACGAAGTTGAGCAATCTACTTTCAACTTCGAGCACGCAAACGTTGAAGAGCTATTCAAAACGTTCGATAACTGCGAAGCTGAGTGCAACAAGCTACTAAGCCTAGAGACTCCGCTACCACTTCCTGCTTACGAGCAGGTACTTAAAGCGTCTCATACGTTCAACCTTTTGGATGCGCGTCATGCGATCTCTGTAACAGAGCGTCAGCGCTTTATCCTTCGTGTTCGCACACTAGCCCGTGAAGTCGCACACGCATACTTTAATGCCCGTAAAGAACTAGGTTTCCCACTGGCACCTGAAGCCCTACGCCAAGAAGTTCTGGCTAACTGCGAGGAGAGCAAATAATGGCACAACATGATTTTCTCGTTGAGCTAGGTACCGAAGAGTTACCTCCAAAAGCACTTAAAACCCTTTCTGATGCTTTCACATCTGGCATCACAACTGGCTTGAAAGAAGCAGGCGTTAACTTCGGCGATGTAAAAAGCTACGCATCTCCACGTCGCCTAGCTGTTTTGATCAGCGCGCTAGACGACAAACAGGCTGACCGCGAAATCGAAAAACGTGGCCCTTCTGTAAAAGCGCCAGAAAAAGCGGTAGAAGGCTTTGCTCGTTCTTGCGGCGTGACTATCGATCAACTTGAAAAGATCGATACCAACAAAGGTGAGTACTACAACTTCAAAAATACAGAAGAGGGCAAAGCGACGTCTTCTCTGTTACCTCAACTTGTAGAAACATCACTAAACAAACTTCCGATCCCTAAGCGTATGCGCTGGGGTGCATCTCGTGTTGAATTCGTTCGCCCGGTTCACTGGCTAGTCATGCTATTTGGCGACGAAGTTGTAGATTGTGAAATTCTTGGTCTGACATCGGGTCGTAAGACTCGCGGTCACCGTTTCCACTACAATCAAGAAATCGAACTGATCGCACCATCTGAGTACGCTGATCGTCTAGAAAACCCAGGTATGGTAATCGCTGATTACGACATCCGTAAGACGATGATCAACGAGCAAGTGAAAGCAGAAGGCGAGAAGCTAAATGCGGTTGCTCAAATCGACGAAGATCTTCTTGATGAAGTTACAGCACTTAACGAATGGCCAGTTGCACTAACAGGCCGCTTCGAAGAGCGTTTCCTAGAAGTACCTGCGCAAGCGCTAATTTCTTCTATGAAAGAACACCAGAAGTACTTCCACCACTTAGATGCTGATGGCAACCTTCTGCCGAACTTCACTACGATCTGCAACATCGTTTCTAAAGACCCTCAGCAGGTAATTGAAGGTAACGAAAAAGTAATTCGCCCACGTCTATCTGACGCTGCGTTCTTCTTCGAAACTGACAAAAAGACTACGCTGGAATCTCGTATCGAGAAACTAAAAACCATCGTATTCCAGAAAGACCTTGGCACTGTTTACGATAAAGCAGCTCGCATTAGCGCGCTGTCTGGCAAGATCGCTTCAACCCTTAATCAAGATCAGGCTAAAGCGGAACGTGCAGGTCTACTATGTAAAACAGACCTTCTTACGGACATGGTTTACGAATTCACAGACCTACAAGGTTTGATGGGTTATCACTATGCGCTTAATGATGGCGAAGACCAGGACGTAGCACTCGCTCAAAACGAGCAGTACATGCCTCGCTTCGCTGGCGATGAACTACCTCAGACTGCCCCTGGTATCGCTGTAGCAATTGCTGACCGTCTAGACACCCTGACTGGTCTATTCGGTATCAACCAGCCTCCTACAGGCTCTAAGGACCCGTTCGCACTGCGTCGTGCAGCGCTAGGCGTACTGCGCATTATCGTAGAGCGTGAGCTAGATCTAGACCTACGTGAACTACTAACTATTGCGGCTAACAACCACAACGATCTACCAGCACGCGAAGGCCTAGAAGATAAAGTTCTAGACTTCATGCTAGAGCGTTTCCGCGCATGGTATGAAGACGCAGATATCAATGCTGAAGTATTCCTATCAGTATTGGCGCTAAAACCAAGTCGTCCTTTAGACTTCGATCGTCGCGTTAAAGCGGTTAATCACTTCCGCTCTTTAGCCGAAGCTGAAGCTCTTGCGGCTGCTAACAAGCGTGTATCTAACATTCTGAGTAAGCAGGGTGTAACTGGTACTACGGACGTTAATAATTCGCTACTGACTGAAGCAGCGGAGAAAGCTCTAGCGGCAGATATCGAAGCTCAGAAAGCTGCGCTAGCTCCACTATTTGCAGAAGGCAAATACCAAGAAGCGCTTGAGTCACTCGCTGGCCTTCGCGAATCAACTGATGCTTTCTTCGAAGATGTAATGGTTATGGCGGATGACGAAGCCGTTAAGAACAACCGTCTGGCTCTTCTTAGCCAGTTACGCGCATTGTTCTTAGGCGTTGCTGATATCTCTGTGCTTGGCTAATCGTATCATCTATATATCCAAAGCCGGCCTTGTGCCGGCTTTTTTGTTTCACGTGAAACATTCACAAAGCCATATAACAAAAAAACCATGCGCAGGGACTACGCATGGCAAAGAGTGTTTGTAAGTATAAGGAAGGGGGGCTTACATAATGCTTAGAAGTAATAGCTTAGTGAAACATTAAAGTTATCGTACTCAGCTTCATTAGGATTGAACTGATTCAGCACAACCTCTTTAGGTGCGTCAAAGTCAACATCGTTAACGCGTGTATATTCAGCTTTTACAGACCAGTTGTTATTTACCGCGTATTCAGCACCTACACCTAGACTAAGCGTCACTTCATCTTCAGAGCCATACTTCACTGGAGAAGCAAATACGTAGCTGTTGCGCACATCCAGATCAAGCCAAGTAGCACCTGCAATACCGTAAACAGATAGCTTATCCGTGACTTCAACACCGGCTTTAAAATTGACACCGTAAGATGCCTCAAGCTCAAGGTCAGAGCGAAGAACACCATTTAGATTAGTCGTCTCTGCAGATTCATTGTTGTAGAAAAGTTCAGCGGCTAAGAAAGCGTCTTCAGTTACCATTTTTTTGTAACCAAGATGGACACCAACAGAAACATCAGACTCTTCAGAAAAGGTTGAAATACTTGCAGCCGGAGGTGCCGCACCCTGATTACGCTCAATACTATGACCAAGTGTCGTACTACCAATCTGACCACCAACGTAAAAGCCTTCCCCAGCTGAAACCTGCGAGCTCAAACCAATAACAACAAGACCCGCAGCAGCACTTAAACCTTTAACAAATTTACTCATTTCCAATTCCTTAAAAATCGTTAAACCAATGCATAGATAAAAGACAGACAAAGCATAAGGAACGACAGACAAAGAGATATCCCGAGCAAATAACAAAAACTTAAAACTTAAATCACAGAAATTAAGCAAATATCACAGCTTGTGATAACTAATCTAAACGCCGTGATATTTGAGTGATAAATAAAAAATAGAATTAATTGAGAAGGGCGAGGTCATAACTACTCAATCTAAGCTCACGGGAAGAAAATGGAAAATAAACGAATTCTGATCATTGAGGATCAAGAGGAAATAGCACTACTCCTCAAGCTTCATCTAACGGATCTCGGGGCACAGGTAACGCATTCAGCTAGCGGAACAGAAGGAATAACACTCGCTTTGAATGAAGAATGGGATCTTATGATTTTGGATATTCAACTCCCAGGACCTTCAGGCTTAGAAATATGTCGCGAGGTCAGAAAGAACTGCGCCTATGTTCCGATACTGTTGCTGACGTCAAGATCAACAGAACTTGATAGGGTGCTTGGTCTAGACCTAGGCGCCGATGATTACATAACAAAGCCATTCAGTATCATGGAGCTAATAGCCCGAATAAAAGCGACATTTAGACGGGACAGTGCTCTGCGCACAAAAGCAGAAACCGACCCAGAGAGGCTGAACATAGGCCTGCTAGAGATAGACAACAAACAACACAAAGCCGCATTAGCAGGAAAGTCGCTAGAGCTCACTGCACGCGAGTATCAACTACTTACTTTTTTTGCCCAACATCCTGGCCGAGTTTTCAAACGATCAGAGCTTCTGGATAATGTCTGGGGCTATGGTCACGACGGATATGAGCACACAGTCAATTCTCATATCAACCGCCTAAGAGCCAAAATAGAATCCGACCCAAACAACCCAGAAATCATCGCCACCGTTTGGGGTATAGGTTACAAATTAGAGAAAGAGGCTCTAAGCGCATGAGAGCCGTTCTAAGCACGCTCAACCTCTTCAACCACTCTTCATTCACATTAAGCAAGAAGATCGCTTCAGGGCTAATTACAGTGGTTATATGCTCTGCTATAGCCATCCTACTAGCAACTGAATACTGGATGCAGCGTTACAACGAAGAGGTGACACAAAAACTTAACGCTAGCATAGCTATGTACATTCAGGATGAATACCAACTAATTACTAATGAAGAGAAGGGGGTAAACGTAGAAGCATTTGAAACACTCGCACTTCAGGCGATGATTGTTAACCCTATTGCCCAAGTGTATCTCCTAGACTACGCCGGCAATATTATTGCCCACTCAATGCCAGAAGCCGACAAAGAGTTAACTCAAAAGATTGACCTACAGCCTATTGAAGCATTCTTAACGCCTGATTCTAGCTTACCTATTTACGGTGAGGATCCTCTTAACCAGAACACCAAAAAGATATTCTCTGCAGCTAAGCTGACAGACAAGAATAACCAGCATATTGGTTATCTCTATGTCGTATTAGGAAGCAACCTATACAGCGACCTAGGAACAATGATCAAGCAAAGCTACAGCGCCGGCATGATCATCATAAGCATTCTATTCATCAGTTTTATCGCCATCACTATAGGGATTTTAATTTTCAGCTTAACCTTAAAGCGCTTAAACAAACTCAGCCAAGAGTTGTGTCAGTTCACGCATAAACATGGCCCTAGTGATATAGAGTGCGACAATCTTACACCAACTCATAATCATGGGGATGAGATACAGATACTGAGCAATACATTTACCCAGATGTCAGAAAAGATCGACCGACAGATAAACTTACTGACCGAATCAGACAATCAACGCAGAGAACTTATTAGCAACGTCTCCCATGATTTGAGAACACCGCTAGCCTCTATACAAGGCTATCTTGAAACACTGATCATCAAGAATGATCTAACAGAAGAGGAGAAGAGCAATTACATAAAACAAGCTTCCTTAAGTACTAACAGACTCGCACAGTTGATCTCTGAATTGTTCGAACTAGCTAAGCTCGAATCACCAACCACGCGCCTTAATACTGAGTCATTTTCGCTAACGGAATTGGTCTATGACACTGTCCAGGAATTTGCATTAGAACTGGATCAGAAAGAGATCAAATGGCAGATCAACACCCACACTAATATTTTGGTACAGGCGGATATCAGCTTGATGCAAAGAGTGTTCGAAAACCTTATTCGCAACGCCATAGCTTACACACCCCAGAAAGGGAAAATTGCATTCGAGTTTGAATCATCAGAAGAAAACACAAAAAGCGTAAAAGTAAAAATCATCGATAGCGGGGTAGGAATATCTAAAGCCGATATGCCATATATCTTTGAACGTTTCTACGCAAACCCAGATCGAAGCAGAAAAGGAACAGAATCAGCGGGTATTGGGCTAGCAATAGTGAAGCGAATATTAGACCTTCACCAAACTGAAATTAGTGTAAAGAGCAAAAGGAATCAGGGTACCCAATTCGAATTTAAACTTCCTATTGCCTACTAATCACACTCGGTTATTTTGCTCTATTTCGTTAGAATACAACAAACCAATCTAGCTAATGGGCAGCAGTGTGAACCAAATCGATCCACGTAAATTAATCATCTTAGACCGTGATGGTGTTATCAATCAGGATTCAGATGCCTATGTGAAAACGTTAGATGAATGGATCCCGATCCCAGGAAGCATCGAAGCAATTGCTGACCTCCATAAAGCAGGATTCACAATTTGCATTGCGACCAACCAATCAGGATTAGCTAGAGAATATTTCACACTGGAAACGCTTCATGCCATGCACCAGAAACTGATTGATTTAGTTGAAGCAGAAGGTGGACAAATACATAGCATTGAGTACTGTCCACACGGGCCTGATGATGATTGTGATTGTCGTAAACCACTGCCTGGCATGTTCCGCACTATCGCCGGTAGGTTTGATCTTAATGATTTAACAGGTACACATACTGTGGGTGACAGCTTACGTGATTTAGAAGCTGGCTCGAAACTCTACAGCCAACCTGTTCTGGTCAAAACGGGAAAGGGGCAACGCACTTTAGACAGCAACAAAGAGCTACCTACTGGTACTCAAATCTTTGAGGATTTGAGCTCTTTCGCAGATTATCTAATCAATAAATAAAATAGATGTTTCACGTGAAACACTCATATAGACAATTCCAATATGGGAAGGGCTTGTCAGTTAAATAGGGAACTTAACAGTAAAGCAAGCTCCACCTAGCTCACAATTATGAACGGATATAGATCCCTTCAAAACTTCGTGGACCATATTGAAAGCAATGTGTAACCCTAACCCAATGGAGCCAAGACCTCTTGCAGTGGTAAAGAAAGGGTTAAAAATTTGGTCAATATGTTCCTGCTGAATACCGACGCCATTATCTGAGCAGGATATATACAAGAAGCCATCACTCGATGAGATATCAATTTGTACAAGCTTATTGGATTGATTAGTAAGGCCGTGCAATATCGAGTTATTAATGAAATGGGTGAATACTTGAACAAGAGCGGTAACATCAACACGGCAACTTAAATTTTGAGGATCTGAACAAACCTCGAAAGCAACGTCAGGGCAACCCAATTCAGCCGACAAACTCGAACACAACTCTCGAAACAGTTCTGGCAAAATCACAGACTCACGAATAGACCCGGTACTAGCAACAGATATAGTTTGGAAATGAGCAACTAACTCCTTGAGCTTTTCTGAACTACTCAAAGCAAGATTCGTGGACTCAGCCATATCAGAAAGGAAGCTATTAAGGTAACTAGCCGTCAACTGTTTGTTATCAACCTTATCTTTTAAATCATCACAATGATCCCTGATGAAAGACGTAGTTGTTACGACAACACCCAGTGGCGTATTGAGCTCATGTCCTATACCCATTACAAGATTTGCCAAGGCCGCCATTTTCTCAGACTGGATTAGTTTCTCTTGGGTTTCACGTAACTGGCTTAGAGATGCATCCAGCTCTTCGTTGGTATTGGCAAGGTGGTCCAAAGCACGCTTTAACTCAACGGTTCTACTGCGAACCTTTTCCTCTAGGGTGATTGTGGTTTGGAATAAAGAAAAGTCACTCGACTCACTATTAATACCTTGCTCAGCACGCTCCACCAGCACACGTATAATTTTATTAAGGCGCTCTATTTCAGATTGATAGAAGGCTTCCTTGTCACTATTCATTCACACCACCAAAGGCTATGCCAGTACAAGTTTGGTTGATATGCAAACCATTATGCTGCTCACCGTAAGTGCTAAAGCCTATGACATCCTTAGCACATAACAGCTTTTCCATAGGAGTGATTTCACCCTCTTGAGAGAGTTGAAGTTTTCTTAAAATACAATCAAACGCTAACAGGCTATGAATACCTCCAAGTTCAGCATCTACTTTATCTAATGTGTTTTTCATATTACCGACAAGACCTAATCCATTGCATTCGGCTGTACGCATAACGATGCCAACATCAATTGCGCAATAGAACGTAAGACTCTTATCTGGATTAACCTTCATTACCGAACGCACGTATTGCTCTTTACCAATTACGACAATGGAAGGGTGCTCTGCAAATATATTTTCATTAAGTTCAATAGAGGGATCTAACCCAGAAAGGCGGGCATATTCTTCGGCAGCTGGGAAACCATTTATCTCGGTGATAATTCTTTTTTCCGGTATTGCTCCGGTTACCACCATAAAGTTTTTACCGGCAACCACGTGCTGGCACTTGTAGGGTTTGAAAGCCAAGCGGCTAGTTATCATTAGAAGAACAGCGCCATCGGAAAATATTTCCCCACCAGCGTAGATAATCGATTTTTCATAATTGAGATCATCCCCTGCAGACCCACCAACAAGAGGGATGCCTGATATGGCATTCGATACTACACGGGTGAAGGGCTCTTCTTTTGAAGACAAGCCATCAATCAGAAGGACAGCAAAGGTATTTACATCTGAACTAATATCGTAATTTAGTTGATGTTCACTATGAAGTTTCACCGTATCGTCATGCCACTCTTTAACCGATAGCTTATTCAAATCGTAAAAAGGGCAAAGGCTGACATCAAACATCTCAGAGGAAAATGCCATAGCAACAATACTGTTTGAGGTGTAGCCCCTAGGGCCAATTTCACCAGCCGTAGAACAGCCAACAATGTGCGTATGGGGAAAAGCTCTACCAAAATGCGTGCAAAGGGACTGCGGCTCATAACTCACCGAGAAGAAGATCATGATCAGGGCACAATCATCCATCGCAATCTGTTCATGCAGTTCGGCAATTGCCGCAGTGAGATCTGGATTTAGTGATGTACCCAATCGAATATGCTGATGCATAACTACCTCGAATAGTTGCACACATCAAAGCATAGTCGAGTAAACGGTTGAGCGCCTGAAAGTTAACAAAATAATCAATCTCTTAGTGAACAAATCAACACATCAGTAGCTGATACAAATAGCTCCAGAGCCAACCAAGAAGAATTAGTAATTCTATTCATCTACTGCCCAATATTTTTCATTAGGCTAAACCTCAGCATTGATGAAGAATAAAGACTCATTTTCATTAAGCGATTTGCGCTGAATACGGATTAAAAATGATTGAAAGGGCACATTTAAAAATACTCAGAGAGATCAACCGTCAGGGCTCAGTAACGGCTGCAGCGGACAAACTGTGCCTAACTCAATCAGCACTCAGTCATACCATCCGCAAATTGGAAGGCTTAGTTGGTTGCGAACTATGGGAGAAGAAGGGCAGAAATATCCATCTAACCCAATCAGGAAAATTCCTACTGAAAGAAGCAGAACGGATACTGCCTCAGCTAGAGCGAATCGATACAAAGCTCAAAGAGTTTGCCAATAATGAGATCGGTACGCTGAATATAGGTATGGAGTGTCACCCATGCTATCAGTGGCTAACGCAGGTTTCAGCCGCTTACCTAAAAGAACGTGACGGCATCGACCTCGATGTTAAACAACGTTTCCAATTTGGTGGCATGGCTGCTCTGTTTAACCACGATATAGATATTCTGGTAACACCCGATCCAATAGAAATGAAAGCGATCCACTTTGAACCGGTGTTCCCATACGAATTAGTACTTATAGTTAACGACGAAAATCCGTTAGCAAAACAATCGAATATCCAACCACAGGACCTAGCAAATCAAACCCTAATTACTTATCCGGTTGAGCCAGAACGATTGGATATCTTTCAGCAATTTCTCTTGCCAGCTAACTGCCGTCCGAAGAAACATAAAACCATGGAAGCAACCGAGATCATTCTACAGATGGTTTCAGCTAACCGTGGCGTTACTGTCCTACCAAACTGGTTAGCTAATGAGTACACCAAGAAGCTGCCAGTACAAGGAATTCGGCTAGGGGAAGAAGGGGTCCATAAACAGATTCACCTCGGCATCCGTATCGAAGATAACCAAAGCGAACATATCCAATCATTTATTACATTGGCAAAAGAACATAAGAGCTAGGTTAAACCGAATAAACCTCTATACTTGGATTTAGCATATTGTTCCAAATGATACGAAGCCAAGATGAGAAGAATAATAACAAACAACGGTCAAATTGGAGTGACCCTCGCTGTCACCATTGTATCTATTCTATTGTCCGTCATTATTACGTTCTCTATCTTAACCTTAGCTGGAGTGGGCGAAGAGCTATACCGGATATCACTGATCATCTCCGTTGTTGCACCCGCGACTATAGCCCCCTTAGTCACCTGGTACTTAGTAAAGTTACTGGTAAAAGTTCATGATCTGGAACAGCAACAAAGAAGGTTAGCTACATACGACGGTCTTACAGGAGCATTAAATCGTCGTGCCTTTTTTGAAAGCTTTGAAACCATCAAACAGCAAATAGAAAAAGAACAAACCGATTTAACTTTGGCTTATATGGACCTTGATGACTTTAAACCTATTAATGACCTCTATGGTCATGTGGTAGGAGATAAAGTACTTAAATCGTTCGTTGCCACCTTACGAAACGAACTCAGATCAAGCGATCTCATAGCCAGAGTAGGAGGCGAAGAGTTTGTCATTGTCCTTCCCAATACCGATATAAATAATGCTCAAACCATCCTCGATCGAATCAGAAGCAAAGTTGCGGACGACCCACTCACTATTGAAGGTCACTGCATTAACTTAAGCGTTAGCATCGGTTTGTCTCAGAATAAGAAACACCATTCACTGATTATCGATCAGCTTATCCAAGAAGCAGACAAAGCGCTTTATAAAGCTAAAGAGGCAGGGAAAAACTGCATTGTTCAGTATGCTTAGAACTAACCGATAGCAAGAATCAGATCACAAAAATTGCCCAAGCAACCAATCCTTAAACAGGTTTGCAGCCGGACTTAATGTTCGGTTGTTGGGGTAAACCAAGTAATAGCTTTTCTCCACAGATAACCTGTAGTTGAAAGGCTCTATCAGCTCACCGCGTTTAAGCTCCTCTTGAACCAATAAAGCGTTACTGAGTACAACACCTTGGTCTCTTTTCGCTGCATCGATGGCAAGCAAGGTTTGATCAAAGTGCAGAGCGGGGATCTTTGCTCTTTCGTCAGATCTTAAATCGGTAAACTCAGATAACCAACGATCCCACATTGGCAATAGCGTAGTGACAATCAGGGTCGTTTTATCTAAGTCATTTACCGAATCTAAACCTTTAGCTTGTTTGTAGGACTGTGTGCAATAAAGGCGCACCTCATCGTCGAAAACAAGATGGGAGGTAAGATCCTGCGATTGACCATCAAAGTGACGTATAGCCAGATCAATATCATTACTCTGGAAGTCCACTGGGCGATTAGAAGCATTTATATGCAACTCTACCTCTGGGTACTGGCTAACAAAGTTTTCTAGGCGTGGCCCCAACCACTTAGACGCCAAAGCCTGCGTCAGAGATAAACGTACTTTGTTGTGATCTTTGTTCCGGGCTAAATCACTAGCTTTGCTAAGCTGCTCAAGCGCTGGCGAAATTAGGCTGAAGTAACTAATGCCTCTTTCTGTCACAGTGAGCTTGCGAATCTCACGTACAAACAGGGGATAGCCAAGCCACTCTTCCAATTTACGCACTTGCTGCGAAACTGCTCCCGGAGTTATATGAAGCTCTTCTGCAGCTTCTTTAAAGCTGCCGTGTCGCACAGCAGCTTCAAAAGCTATAACGGCACGAAGCGGTGGAAGAGCATTACGCATAATTATTTCCGCAGGATTTATGAAATAGAAAAACTAATTCATAACAGAAAAATTAATCGTTTGTCACTATCCCGTTAATGGCAAAGAATAAGCCCCTCTAAGCTATAGTTGAGAACACTATGGCCAAATGAAACCTCTTTTGTCCCAAATAGCGAACACCCCATGAGCACTTTAGCTAACCAAAATACACAGAGCCCTTCATTACTTACACCGGTCTTAATGGCTGGCTGTATTATTATTTTGGTCAGCTTCGCCATTCGATCCTCATTTGGTATTTTTCAGATCCCCATTGCAGAAGAATTTAATTGGCTAAGAGCTGAGTTCTCTTTTGCCATCGCTATACAGAACCTCTTTTGGGGAATCGGTCAGCCAATCTTTGGGGCATTGGCAGAAAAATACGGCGATAAAAAAGCGATTATCGCAGGCGCAATCACTTATGCTGCTGGCCTGATGCTGTCCTCATACGCAATTACACCAGGTCAGCATCAGATGCTGGAAATCCTCGTAGGCTTTGGTATTGCAGGTACCGGCTTTGGTGTGATTTTAGCGGTGGTGGGTAGAGCTGCATCGGATAAGCACCGCTCTTTAGCTTTAGGGATCGCTACAGCGGCAGGGTCTGCAGGTCAAATCGTAGGGCCACCATTAGCGCAGTTCCTGCTACAAGGAATGGCTTGGCAATCGGTCTTTGTAACCTTTGCTGTGTTGATACTGCTGACATTGATTACGCTGTTTTTTATCCGCATCCCGGCACCACCTCAAGCTCAACCACATGATGAGAAGCTAGGTGAAGTCGTTTTAAAAGCCGTTAAAGACCCATCGTTTGTGTTTATCTTTTTGGGTTTCTTCTCCTGCGGCTATCAACTGGCCTTTATCACGGCGCATTTCCCAGCCTTTATTACCGAGATGTGCAGCACCGTAGCACCAGGCAGCATCATCCAATCATTGGGTATCAACTCAACCTCAACCTTAGGTGCTGTGGCCATTGCATTGATTGGTGTCGCTAATATCGGTGGGACTTTACTCGCCGGATGGCTAGGGAATAGGTACTCACGCAAATACCTACTAGCCAGTATCTATTTGCTACGTACCTTGGTTGCTGGCGCGTTTATACTGAATCCGATTACCCCAGAGTCAGTAGTACTGTTCTCGATTCTAATGGGCGCGCTATGGTTAGCCACTGTTCCTTTAACCGCAGGGTTGATTGCGCAGATCTACGGCCTGCGTTACATGGGCACACTTTATGGTATTGTGTTCTTCTCCCACCAGCTAGGCGGATTCCTAGGCGTATGGCTGGGCGGTTCGATGTACGATCTATACGGCAGCTACACCCTTGTTTGGTGGGTTGGTATTGGC
Organism: Neptuniibacter sp. QD48_11; assembly: GCF_047778095.1. Lineage (GTDB taxonomy): Bacteria > Pseudomonadota > Gammaproteobacteria > Pseudomonadales > Balneatricaceae > Neptuniibacter. The sequence continues at coordinate 9,619 of NZ_CP180551.1, read as the reverse complement.
GTAGGTGCATTTTCAGCCCTCATTCACTTGCCCGTTAAAGAACGCCCATGGCAAGAAAGGGCGATGACACCAGCATCTTAAAATGAATGCTCATGAGTGAACCATTTTAAAAAATGCCCTGTAGGAAGCGTTTAAGAATATAATTTGGTTCAAATTAGGTACAAGGGATGGAATACCTGCATTTGAAGTAAGCGAGGTATCAATAAATGACGCTAGAAATCTGGTTCTATTACGTAGTTGCAGTGCTGGTTTTAACTGCCTCACCTGGCCCCAGCTCGCTACTTTGCATGACCAAAGGTGTGCAGTTCGGCCTTAAAAAAGGCGTGTATACCGCTTTAGGTAGCCTCACAGCTATTACGATTATCCTCTCACTTTCCTTTACTGGTTTAGGCATGATCATCGCGTCCTCAGAACTGGTGTTCTCTATCATCAAGTGGGCCGGAGCCTGTTACTTAATTTACTTAGGCATAAAAGCGTTTACTTCGAAGCAGAGCAGTTACCAAACCAGCCCGTCTAATGACGAAGGCAACGCTAACTGGAGATCACATTATCTAAGTGGCTTTATCGTTGGTGCGAGCAATCCCAAAGCAATCGTCTTTTTCACCGCGTTATTCCCGCAGTTTATAAACACTTTAGATAATCTGTTTAGCCAATATCTAATCTTTGCCTCGACCTTTGTGGTTTTGGAGTTATCTTGGCTACTGTTTTACACCTACCTCGGCTCAAAGTCGTCACGCTGGTTACTTGCAGAAGGGCGTGCAAAGCTATTTAACCGTCTAACCGGTGGCGTGTTTGTGGGTGCTGGGGCATTACTCTCGACTGCAACTAAAAGCTAAACAAGCGGTCATAACCTTCTTAACGCCTCAGCGTCACAATCTACAAGGTGCTGAAGACTGAGCCTGTGGAAAAAGCTGGGCCTAAAGCGCGGGCTATGTAGAGTTTAAGAGTTAATCGATCAAAAGAAGGAACTACCCAATGAAAATGAATTACTTTGTTTTTGGTACCAACAATATGCAACAGGGTGTGAACTTTTATGATCAACTCTTTGCCGGACAAGGTATCAACAAAGTACATGATGAAGGTCGAATGACCTTATGGGTGGGTGACGGCTTTATGTTCGCACTGGCAGAGCCTTTTGATGGCAATGAAGCTACTGTAGGTAACGGTACGATGTTGGGGGTTAACCTCAAGTCTGCAGCCGAAGTGGATGAGATCCACGCTAAAGCTATAAGCTTGGGTGGTGTCAGTGAAGGCGAACCAGAAGTTAGATCTGGCCGTTACTCTGCCTATTTTCGAGATCTAGACGGCAATAAAATTTGCATCTATGAATAATGAGTATTGCTTGCTTAATAACTCTGGCACCCATGTAACGACATGCGATTCAAAGTAAGTAAGCATTTACACCAAAGATACAATACCTCAACTTTAATTCTCCTTAGATACCGCCTAAGGCTACCTAAACAGTCTAAAAGTCGCGATGTTTCATACTAGCCTTTGCAATAAGTTATCCATCGGGTAATGTCTTTGTAAGAGGCTAGTCGCAAAGCAATATCTAGAGCCTCCCAGAAATACAGAATTCATAAGTGAGTGGCATGCTTTAATGACAGAGCTAGCGCTTGCTCCATCACGTAAGAAAAGAATTAAAAGAACTATATGACTGATTCAATCAAACAAGTCGCAATTACAGGCGGAACACACGGCAATGAATTAACCGGTGTTCACCTAGTTAAACACTGGTCCAAATGCCCTGAAGAGGTTAACCGTGACAGCTTTGAAACCGAGCTGCACATAACAAACCCAGAAGCTAACGCTGAAGTTCGTCGTTATATCGACCAAGACCTAAATCGTCAGTTTAGTGAAAAAGATCTAAACAACCCGGATCTAAATGGCTGTGAGCAGAAACGCGCAAAAGTACTGAATGAACTATTAGGCCCCAAAGAAGACCCAAGAGTCGACTTTGTTATCGATCTACACACAACAACGGCCAATATGGGCATGTCCTTAATCTTCAACACGGACGACCCTCTTGTTGTTGGTATGGCCTTCTATATAAAGCAGAAAATGCCAGAAGCAACACTGTTCTTTAACCCTAGCGATCGTATGAAGGATAACTTCCTCACCTCCATCGGCCGATTGAATGGCTTTTTGATTGAAGTAGGGCCAATCGCTCAAGGGCTGCTGAATTACCAAGTTTATAAAGACACTCACACTGCCGTTATGCATGCTTTAGATTATCTAGAACTTCGCAATACAGGGCAGGCGATTGATCTACCAACGCAGCTCGAAGGCTACCGCTTTGTAGAAAAAATATCGCTACCAGAAGATAGCGACGGCGAGATCACCGCTATGATCCACCCGAACCTGCAAAATAAAGATTATCAGGAGATAAACCCTGGCGACCCTTTGTTTATGACCCTAGGCGGTGAAACAATCCCTTATGAAGGCGATAAGACCGTATACGGCGCATTTATCAACGAAGCTGCTTACTACGATCAGCACGTAGGCCTGAGCTATATGGAAAAAGTTAGCATCGACCTAAAGAACAGCTAACCATTAAGCATCAATAAGAGGAAGGGGGCAAAGCACTGTAAAATGCTTCCCCCTTCACTTTCATCTCCTTTAGATCCCATCTTTATACATCTGAACTGAATATCTACTGCAGTCGTAAAAAAGGCAGATCTTTAACTGCGAGTAGTCAGATGAAATTGTCCGAAGAATGTGAATCCAGAATCATTGAAATGGCATGGGAAGATAGAACCCCATTTGAAGCCATAGAGTTACAATTCGGCCTAAAAGAGGCTGAAGTCATTCGATTTATGCGTAAACACCTCAAAGCTGGCAGCTTCAAACTATGGCGTTCACGTGTGCCAGGGCGCACAACTAAACACTTAAAACTACGCAGCCCTGATGTAATGAGGGGGTACTGTTCTAGGCAGTATAAACATCGATAATTTAACTTGCTTAGCACTTAAACAGCATCAAATTTTTTGCGCAAATAAGCCTAGAAAATCTGTCAGAGCAGACTGATTTAAGGTGTTGTATCTAACCAGAAAGAAGTGCTACTAATCGGCTGATAGAGAAGATCTAGGTAATAACTTAGAATAACTGCCTCAAAAAAAGCGATGTCAAACTTGCTCAACATTTAATTGCCTTCGCCTAAGTCATCATTATTAAAAGGATAGATAATGAATAAAGTAGTACTAGCAACCGTTATCGCTACGGCATCTTTAGCTGGTTGTTCTTCTGTACCCATGGAATCGCGCGCTGTAGAAATGCAGGCAAAAGAGTTTAACCCACCATCTGAAGACACAGCCGGTATTTATGTATTCCGCAAAGATACTTTTGTAGGTGCGGCGCTAAAGAAAGATGTCTGGATTGAAAAAGAGTGCGTAGGTCAAACCGCTAAGGGCGTGTTTTTTTACAAAGAAGTGCCAGGGAATGAAAGATTAGAAATTTCTACAGAATCTGAATTTTCTCCTAATACCCTAACCATTGATGCTAAAAATGGAAAACTATACTTTGTTGAGCAGTTCATAAAAATGGGCGCCTTTGTTGGTGGAGCCGATTTACAACTAGCACATGCTGAAACTGGCAAATCAGAAGTTCTAAGACTGGGTATGGCAAAAGGTGGAGATTGCGACTCCACAATTCAATAACATTAAATAACAAAAAAGCCCCTGCATCTCTGCAGGGGCTTTTTTAATGAATCGAGCTTTATCGAAAAATTAAACGTCTAGGTTAGCAACCTGTAGAGCGTTGGATTCGATAAAGTTACGACGCGGCTCTACTTCGTCACCCATTAGGGTTGTGAATAGCTGGTCCGCTGCGATCGCATCTTCAATTGTTACTTGAAGCATACGGCGAGAGTCTGGGTCCATTGTGGTTTCCCAAAGCTGCTCTGGGTTCATCTCACCCAATCCTTTGTATCGCTGGATGTAGTGACCGCGACGGGATAGATCAAGCAACCAGTTTAGGCCTTCTTCGAAGTCTGTTACTTCCTTCTGACGTTCGCCACGCTGCAAGTAAGCACCAACTTCCAGTAGACCAGACAACGTATCAGCCATCTTCGCCATCTCTGCGTATTCACGTGAAGCGAAGAACTCTTCGTTGAGTACGTAATCGTGAGCAACACCATGCTGCTGCATAACCACTTTAGCAACGAAGTTACTGTGCTCTTTATCTTCTTCAACTAGGCACTGGTAGCTAACTGCTTTGTCAGAATAGCCCGCAAGCGCATCATCGAAGCTATCGCACCAATCTGCTACGGCAGCTTGATCTGTCATGTTGTCACGTGGGAACGCTGCAACGTCTAGTAGAGACTTAAGCATCGCGTAAGGGTAAACACGCGACATACGGTTGATCGTGCGGATCACTGCACGGTATTGGTAAACAAGCTCTTCTAGCTTCTCACCACCGATACCTGGCGCATCAGCATTTACATGCAATGTAGTGCCATCTAGTGCACCTTGAAGCAGGTAAGAATCCAGTGCTTCATCGTCTTTTAGGTACTGTTCCTGCTTACCTTTTTTGATCTTATATAGCGGTGGCTGAGCGATATACACATAACCACGTTCGATCAATTCTGGCATTTGACGGAAGAAGAAGGTCAAAAGCAGGGTACGGATGTGCGATCCATCCACGTCGGCATCGGTCATGATGATGATGTGGTGGTAACGCAGTTTATCTGGGTTGTATTCTTCGCGACCGATACCACAACCTAGTGCAGTGATCAGTGTGCCAACCTCCGCAGAGCTAAGCATCTTATCGAAGCGTGCTTTCTCTACGTTTAGGATCTTACCTTTCAGCGGTAGGATTGCCTGAGTCTTACGAGCACGGCCCTGTTTAGCCGATCCGCCCGCAGAGTCACCCTCCACTAGGTAGATTTCAGAAAGCGCTGGGTCTTTCTCTTGGCAGTCCGCCAGCTTACCCGGCAAGCCTGCGATATCTAGTGCACCTTTACGGCGTGTCATCTCACGTGCTTTACGTGCAGCTTCACGAGCGCGCGCAGCATCGATCATTTTTGAAACAACCGCTTTGGCTTCCTGCGGGTTTTCCTGCAGGTATTCAGCTAGACGTTCGCCCATGGTCTGCTCAACGGCAGACTTCACCTCAGAGGATACCAACTTATCTTTGGTCTGAGAGGAGAACTTAGGATCTGGCACTTTAACCGAGATGATTGCTGTCAGACCTTCACGGCTATCATCACCTGTGGTGCTGATCTTACCGCCTTTGTTCAGGCTTTCACTCTCAATGTAGTTATTAAGAGAACGCGTTAGCGCTGCACGGAAACCCGAAAGGTGAGTACCACCATCACGCTGTGGAATATTGTTGGTGAAGGAGTGGATGCTTTCCTGGAAACTGTCGTTCCACTGCATCGCAACTTCTACCGCAACGCCAGAAGCTTCATGCTCAGCCGTGAAGTGGAAAAGTTTGTTAACGGTTGTCTTGTTGGTGTTCAGGTACTCAACAAATGCGCCTAGACCGCCTTCATATTCGAAAACTTCTTCGACTGCAGTACGCTCATCTTTCAGAACAATACGTACACCGGAGTTAAGGAAAGAAAGCTCACGTAGACGTTTAGCCAAAATATCGAACTTGAAAGAAACGTTTGAGAACGTCTCTTCAGATGGCCAGAAACGAACCATAGTACCGCTGGTTTCTGTTTCACCGACAACGGATAGCGGTGCTTCAGGTTCACCGTGCTTGTATACCTGCTCGTGCACCTGACCATTACGACGAATGGTCATCTTCAACTTAACGGAAAGGGCGTTTACTACCGATACACCTACACCGTGCAGACCACCAGATACCTTATAGCTGTTATCGTCGAACTTACCACCGGCGTGCAGTACAGTCATGATAACTTCGGCAGCTGATACACCTTCTTCCGGGTGAATATCAGTTGGGATACCACGGCCATTGTCCGAAACCGTAATACTCTCATCCGGATGGATAATCACTTTGATTTCACTACAGTGACCCGCCAAGGCTTCGTCGATAGAGTTATCCACGACCTCAAACACCATGTGGTGCAGACCGGTACCGTCGTCTGTGTCACCAATGTACATGCCCGGGCGTTTCCTTACCGCATCAAGGCCTTTTAGTACCTTAATACTCGAGGAATCATAATCTTGATTATCTTCGCCGCTCATCCAAGTCTCCTAACTTTTTCGCTACGTGGCATCATCTATGTGGCCATCTGCTATGCGAAAAGTGGCTAATTCCGTTTGTGGATGCCAGAACGCTTTAAGCGAATTGTCATCAACACAGGTTATAAAACACTGGTTAGAGCTCTGCTCTAACACTTTACAAAACTGCTCTCCGTGCACGCTATCTAACTCTGACGGTAAATCATCGATCAGATAGATGCAGGGACGGCCATTCATTCGTTGAAACAACGCTCCTTGAGCAAGCTTCAACGCACTGACCACTAATTTCTTTTGTCCACGTGACAAACGCTCTGCAGCGTTATGCCCATCGACCTTAAGTTTGATGTCCGCACGTTGCGGACCACTGCCAGTAAAACCTTGGCGAAGATCGCGTTCAAAATTACTTGCGAGTACTTCGTCTAAAGCACGCTTTTTATCCCAGCCGTAGCTAAAGCCGAGTTGAATATCCATACCTTCAAGAAGCTGTGAAACCACAGTTTCAAATTCGGGCTTCAACAGTTTTAGATATTCAATTCGTAAACGATTTAGCTGCTCGGAAAATGAGATAAATTCACGATCCCAAACCTGGCGTAACTGATTGTCAATCTTACCACATTTCAGCAGGGTATTACGCTGTTTTAATACTCTTCTGAAGCCTCTCCATAATTGAATAAAGGCTTTATCCGCATGGAAGACACCCCAGTCCAAAAATTGCCGTCTTACCGCAGGTGATCCCTCCAATAACATGAAGGTATCTGAGTTAATGACTTGCAGTGGAATCAGCTCTGCCAAGGTCGACAGATCTATATCAGAGCCTTCATAACGGATCCGTGCATCGCCCTCCGCAGGGCGTTCAACACCTATAGATTGCTTATATCCCTGAGCCATAGGATCAACCGAGGCAAAGACCACAGTAGAACTTTGATCGGTTTGGACAAGATGACGAGCTTTGTTAGTTCTAAATGAGCGGGTGAGGCCTAAAACATTGATCCCCTCGAGGATACTGGTTTTACCACTGCCGTTTTCACCACAAATAATATTTATAGAGGGAGAGGGCTCAATCGTAATTGAGCTGATATTGCGGAGGTTTTTAATCTGGAGATTGGAGATCGACATTCAGGGCCCTTGGCCTATATACAAAACAGGGGGCTCAGTAAGCCCCCTGTTTCCGAAATACCTTTCGATTACATACGCATCGGCATAACAACGTATAGGCTGCCTTCTTCGTCGAAACCTTCAACCAGCGCACTGGAGTTAGAATCAGACAAGGTCAGACGCACAACGTCGGAGTTTAGAATAGATAGGCAATCCAACAGGTAGTTAACGTTGAAGCCAACTTCTAGGCTATCGCCTTCGTAATCTACGGCTAGCGTCTCTTCCGCTTCTTCCTGCTCTGGGTTATTTGCCATAACTTGCAGATAACCGTTCGATAGCGCCAAGCGAACACCGCGGTATTTTTCGTTAGAAAGGATCGCGATACGGCTAAGTACCTGACGAAGCTCCATACGATCACTTAGTAGGATCTTGTCGCCATTTTTCGGAATAACGCGCTCATAATCTGGGAATTTTCCATCAACTAGCTTAGAGGTGAAGGTAAAATCACCCACGTGAGCACGGATGTGGCTCGCTCCAATCACTAGGCGTAGTTCGTCATCACCATTCTGAAGAAGACGAGCAAGTTCAAGAATGCCTTTACGCGGCACGATGATCTGGTGCTGCATGCCTTCTTGCGCTTCTACTTCTGTCACGCTTGTCGCTAGGCGGTGGCCGTCTGTAGATACAGAGCGAAGTTTGCCTTCAGCGATCTCCAGAAGCATACCGTTTAGGTAGTAACGAACATCCTGCTGCGCCATAGAGAAACCTGTTTTATCGATCAGGTTACGCAACTGGTGCTGTAGCATAGACAGTTCTAGGGTTTCTGGGCTGTCTTCTACATTTGGAAATTCTGCAGCGGGTAGGGTAGATAGGCTAAAACGGCTTCGACCCGCTTTAATCACCATCTTCTGACCTGTCAGCGTCAATTCGATACGCGCTGAATCTGGCAGAGATTTACAGATGTCCATCAACTTACGAGCAGGCACAGTGACAGAACCGGCTTCTGCAGGTTCATCCAGTGTCACACGACCAACCAGCTCAACCTCAAGGTCAGTACCGGTCATCGATAGTTGATCCCCTTCAGCTACCAATAGAATATTGGATAGCACTGGCAATGTCTGGCGACGCTCAACCACACCTGCAACTAACTGCAGAGGTTTGATCAGCGCTTCACGTGAGATGACAAATTTCATCGTTTCCCCACCTACCTTATATTTAATCCGACTTTTTAGCCGCTAAATTTACGCCGTTAAGTGACGTAATAAATTCTGATAGTCTTCTCTGATATCCGTATCACTTTCACGTAACTCCTTTATCTTACGACAAGCATGGAGCACTGTAGTGTGATCTCGACCACCAAATGCATCGCCGATTTCTGGCAAGCTGTGGTTAGTCAGTTCCTTAGATAGACTCATCGCTACTTGGCGAGGTCTAGCTACTGAGCGGCTGCGTCGTTTCGACAGCAGATCAGAGACCTTAATTTTATAATAATCAGCTACAACTCTTTGAATATTATCAATACTAACCTGTTTATCCTGCAAAGCCAGCAGGTCTTTAAGAGATTCTTTAATAAAAGGTGTAGTAATAGCACTGCCAGTAAAATGAGCGTTGGCAATGACTCGTTTTAATGCCCCTTCAAGCTCACGAACATTAGAACGGATTTTCTGAGCTAAGAAGAAAGCAGCATCATCAGGTAAACGTACCCGTGCTTCATCTGCCTTCTTCATAAGTATAGCTACTCGCGTTTCAAGTTCAGGCGGCTCAATCGCAACTGTTAGGCCCCAACCGAAACGGGATTTAAGACGCTCTTCCACGCCGTTAATCTCTTTAGGATAACGGTCACTGGTCAGAATCATCTGCTGACCACCTTCAAGCAAAGCATTAAAGGTATGGAAAAACTCTTCTTGTGAACGCTCTTTGCCTGCGAAGAATTGAATATCATCGATCAGCAAGGCATCAACCGAGCGGTAGTACCGCTTAAAATCGTTAATAGCGTTTAGCTGCAGGGCCTTAACCATGTCAGCAACAAAGCGCTCAGAATGCAGATAAACAATCTTCGCATTCGGATTACGCTTCAGCATCTCGTTACCCACAGCGTGCATTAAGTGGGTTTTACCCAAACCAACACCACCGTAGATAAAGAGTGGGTTGTAAGATACACCTGGGTTATCGCCAACCTGTCGTGCTGCAGCCAGTGCCAGTTGGTTAGATTTACCTTGGACAAAGCTTTCAAAGGTAAAGGACTGGTTTAGGCTAGATTGATGGTTACGCAAACCACCCTCAACATTTACCTGACGCTCAATCGGTTCAGGAATCGGTGCCGGAGGAGGGGTAGCAATAATGTCAGATGCTGGAATATGCATAGGCATCTGCAT